>JAZONI010000129.1:0-22602 GCA_045654445.1 Bacteroidaceae bacterium
AATGAGAAGCGTATGTTGCAGGAGGCTGTAGACTCACTCTTTGATAACTCACGTAAGGCTAGCGCAGTGAAGTCTGAGGCTAACCGTCCTTTGAAGTCACTCTCTGACTCTTTGAAGGGTAAGCAGGGTCGTTTCCGTCAGTACCTCCTCGGTAAGCGTGTTGACTATTCAGCACGTTCCGTTATCGTAGTAGGTCCTGAATTGAAGATGGGTGAGTGCGGTCTGCCTAAGTTGATGGCAGCTGAGCTTTACAAGCCGTTTATCATCCGTAAGCTCATTGAGCGTGGTGTGGTAAAGACTGTGAAGTCTGCGAAGAAGATTGTTGACCGCAAGGAACCTATCATCTGGGATATCCTCGAGTACGTAATGAAGGGCCATCCAGTGCTTCTCAACCGTGCTCCGACACTTCACCGTCTCGGTATTCAGGCATTCCAGCCTAAGATGATTGAGGGTAAGGCAATCCAGTTGCACCCGTTGGCATGTACCGCGTTCAACGCGGACTTCGACGGTGACCAGATGGCTGTCCACTTGCCCTTGAGCAACGAAGCAATTCTTGAAGCACAGATGTTGATGCTTCAATCACATAATATCCTCAACCCTGCCAACGGTGCACCTATCACTGTGCCTGCACAGGATATGGTACTCGGTTTGTACTACATCACTAAGCTGCGCGAAGGTGCCAAGGGTCAAGGCCTCATTTTCTATGGTCCCGAAGAGGCGCTTATTGCCTATAATGAGGGTAAGGTAGACATCCATGCACCGGTTAAGGTGTTGGTTGCTGACCTTGATGAGAATGGCAACATCGTGAAGATGATGCGTGAGACCTCTGTAGGTCGCGTTATCGTGAACGAGGTTGTACCTGTTGAGTGCGGTTTCCTCAACACCATTATCTCTAAGAAATCGTTGCGTGATATCATTAGCGACGTTATCAAGAAGGTAGGTGTGGCTCGTGCTGCAGAGTTCCTCGATGGCATCAAGGACCTCGGTTACAAGATGGCATTCCAGGGCGGTTTGTCGTTCAACTTGGGCGATATCATCATTCCTGAAGAGAAGGAGCAGCTTGTAGCTAAGGGTAACGAAGAGGTTGAGGAGATTATGAACGAGTATAACATGGGTTTCATCACCGACAACGAACGTTACAACAAGGTAATCGATGTATGGACCCACGTCAACGACGACCTCTCTCGTATTTTGATGAAGACTATCTCTACTGACGACCAAGGCTTCAACTCAGTATATATGATGTTGGATTCGGGTGCTCGTGGTAGTAAGGAGCAGATTCGTCAGCTCTCTGGTATGCGTGGTCTTATGGCTAAACCCCAGAAGGCAGGTGCTGAAGGTGGTCAGATTATTGAGAACCCGATTCTTTCTAACTTTAAGGAGGGCCTTTCGGTGTTGGAGTACTTTATCTCTACCCACGGTGCTCGTAAGGGTCTTGCCGATACCGCTTTGAAGACTGCCGACGCCGGTTACTTGACTCGTCGTCTTGTAGACGTATCGCACGATGTTATCATCAACGAGGAAGACTGTGGCACACTCCGTGGTCTCGTATGTACCGCGTTGAAGAATAACGATGAGGTTATTGCATCACTCTCTGAGCGTATCCTCGGCCGTGTATCAGTACACGATATCATCCACCCCGTTACCGGCGAGCTTATTGTTGCTAGCGGTGAGGAGATTACCGAAGATATCGCTAAGATTATTGAAGACTCTCCCATTGAGAGCGTCGAGATTCGTTCAGTGCTCACTTGTGAGTCTAAGAAGGGTGTCTGCGCTAAGTGTTATGGCCGTAACTTGGCTACTAGCCGTATGGTTGAGAAGGGTGAGGCAGTGGGTGTTATCGCAGCTCAGTCAATCGGTGAGCCTGGTACACAGCTTACTCTCCGTACCTTCCACGCTGGTGGTACCGCATCAAATATCGCAGCTAACGCTACTATCGTTGCTAAGAACAACTGCCGCGTAGAGTTCGATGAACTCCGTACCGTTGATGCCGTTGATGAGACTGGCGAAGCAGTACGCATCGTAGTTGGTCGCTTGGGTGAGGTACGTTTCGTAGATCAGAATACCGATATCGTTCTCTCTACACAGTCATTGCCTTATGGCTCAACTCTCTTTGTAGCTGACAAGACTATTGTTGAGAAGGGTACAATGATTGCTAAGTGGGACCCCTTCAATGCCGTAATCATCACCGAGGCTGCAGGTCGCATACAGCTCGATTCTGTTATCGAAGGTGTTACTTACCGCGTTGATTCTGACGAATCTACTGGTCTCCGTGAGATCATTATCATTGAGTCTAAGGACAAGACTAAGATACCTTCTGCTCACATCGTAGATGAGGATGGCATTATCCTTCGTACTTATAACCTCCCCGTGGGTGGTCACTTGGTAATCGAGGATGGTCAGTTGATTAAGGCTGGTGAGGTACTCGTTAAGATTCCTCGTGCACAAGGTAAGGCTGGTGATATCACCGGTGGTCTTCCCCGTGTTACCGAACTCTTTGAAGCACGTAACCCGTCTAACCCTGCCGTTGTATCTGAAATTGATGGTGAGGTAACCATGGGTAAGATTAAGCGTGGTAACCGCGAGATTACCGTTACCTCTAAGACTGGCGACGTGAAGAAATATCTCATTTCACTTTCTAAGCAGATTCTTGTACAGGAGAACGACTATGTACGTGCTGGTACACCGCTTTCTGATGGTGCTATCACTCCTCAGGATATCCTTGCTATTAAGGGTCCCACCGCAGTACAGGAGTACATCGTAAACGAGGTACAAGATGTATACCGTCTGCAGGGTGTAAAGATTAACGATAAGCACTTCGAGATTATCGTACGTCAGATGATGCGTAAGGTACAGATTGACGAGGCTGGTGATACACGTTTCCTCGAACTTCAGGTGGTTGATAAGCTTGAATTCATGGAAGAGAATGATCGCATCTGGGGCAAGAAGGTTGTTGTTGATGCAGGTGACTCAGAGAACCTCGCTGCAGGTCAGATTGTTACCGCTCGCAAGCTCCGCGATGAGAACAGTTTGCTCAAGCGTCAAGACAAGAAGCTTGTGCAAGTGCGCGATGCAGTGCCCGCAACCTCTACACAGATTCTTCAGGGTATCACACGTGCAGCGTTGCAGACATCAAGCTTCATGTCAGCTGCTTCGTTCCAGGAGACCACCAAGGTCCTCAACGATGCTGCTATCAATGGCAAGAGCGACCGTCTCGAGGGTATGAAGGAGAACGTTATCTGCGGTCATCTCATCCCCGCTGGTACTGGTCAGCGCGAGTTCGAGAAGATTGTTGTAGGTTCACGCGAGGACTATGAGCGTGCTCAGGCCAACCGTCGCAATGTAATCGACTTTAGCGAAGCAGAATAATACATTCTAGCAAAACTCAATAGATAGGGAGGAACTCATACGGGTTCCTCCCTGTTTTTTATGAAAACAAATGTATGTATCATGTGTTATTGATGGACAATGTTAATATCTATGAGACGATATCCTATATATATCCTTATTCTATATTTCTGTTTTTCGAACAATTCTCATGCGCTGATATTGAACGATAGTCTCTCTAACTATCGTCCCAAGATTGCTCTTGTGCTAAGTGGTGGTGGGGCACGTGGAGCAGCTCATATAGGTGCTATTCGTTTCATTGAGGAAATGTGTATACCTATTGATATAGTTACAGGTACAAGCATGGGAGCCATCATTGGCGCGCTTTATGCTATTGGTTACACTCCTGACGAGATGGATTCATTGCTTATGGAGCAAGATTGGAATATGCTACTCAGCAATGATGTCTCACGCCCTTTGCAACCTTATATTCTTCGCAAAGACGAGCAGCAATATCAAATTAATATCCCCTACACTAGCAATGGACGTTCCGAGGGCACTGCACGTTATCGAGATGCGGGCATTAAAGTGCAGAAGCATAGTTTACGCAGATTCCCTAAAGTCTTGACACGACCTGGTCTTATTGATGGGCAGAATCTATTAAACTTGTTTACTCAGCTTACTATTACCTATCATGATTCTGTTAGCTTTCATGATTTTCCACGTTCATTTGCTTGCGTAGCTACTGACCTGGTCAAGGGGGATGCTGTAGTGCTAGATAGAGGTTTTTTAGCAGAATCGATGCGTGCTAGCATGTCTATCCCTGGTGTTTTCTATCCTATATATAAAGGCGACCAAGTCTTGGTTGATGGTGGTGTGGTAAATAACTATCCTGTAGACGTTGCTCGTTCCATGGGAGCTGATATTGTTATTGGAGTTGATCTAAGTGCTAATACTACTCCTCCCGATATATTACAAACATTTCCTGGTATCTTTGAGTGTCTTATCAGTACTTTAGGCTCTGACCTCCGACGTCGTAATATTCAGAGTACAGACATTCTTATTCGTCCACAAGTAAGATCTTTCCCAGTTATGGGATTTGATACAACAAGGCTGTCTCAACTTGTTCAAATTGGCTATCGTGCAGCTCAAGACCAAAGGGAGGAACTTGAAGAATTGAGGAATCGCCTAATGATTGCTCCATCTCCTTCTGTAGACCAAGATACACCAACGTTATCTGCTCCACAATCATACCTCTTGTCTCAGATTGAATGTTCAGATGATATTCGTCATATGCTAAGAAATGACGGTATTACAGAAGGAACTATGGTGACTTCTTCTCAGTTAGCTGAGATGATTGAACGCATTTATGGTCTTGGAATTTACTCTGCTGTGAAATATCATCTTATAGGTAATGGCCCCTATATATTGGATATTGAAACACAACCTAACCCTACCAATCAGGTGGAAGTCGGTTTGCGTTTTGATAGTGAGGAAACGGCTTCTCTTCTATTCAATGTTGGAATCAATCGTCTACAATTTAATGGGCCTAAGTTTGATCTTACTACTCGTTTCAGCCTTAATCCATCAATAGAAGGACATGCAGCTTATGCTTTTCACCAAAGCTTACAAGCTAATATTGCCTTACGTTATAGGATTTCCGATGTGAATCGTATCTATGGCAAGAGCAATCATGGCTTTAGCTTTCATTGTTATGGAGCCGATGTGTATCTTTCAAATCTTCTCTCTTACTATTATGACTTACGTCTTGGTGCGCGTTATGAGCAGTTTCTTGTGCACAGCCTTCTCCCCGACGCCTTTCCAACTAGTAGTTATCGTGCAAGCAATACTCCTCATATTACTTGGTATGCTTCATTATGCAATGACCTTTTAGATGCCTCCTACTTTCCTACTACTGGCTATGCTTATGGCATAGAGGCGGCTTATACTATTAGTAGTCAGAAACGCTCCAATGGTGCTTTCTTTTCAATCCAAGGTTACGCGTCAAGCGCCTTTGCTCTAGGGAATACGACAACAATCCAACCTTCACTCCATCTACGTTGGATGTTTGGCGATGCCATCTCCTTTGTCTATGGCAATGCCATGGGGGGATATCTAGCGGGGCGCTATCTCCGTCAGCAGATTCCCTTTATGGGATTTATAGGTTATGAGTTCATGCATCGTCAACTTACCGTTGCTAGAATTGGAGTACGTCAGTTGCTTTTCTCTGATATATATCTATCGCTGATTGCTAACTATGGTTCCAGCGTAGATAAGCTAGAGCATATTTTCAAAACGCAAGGTGTTTGGGGAATGAGCCTTGGTCTTACCTATAATACCACTATAGGCCCATTGTCCGCTTATGGGTACTGGAACGATAAGTCTCATCGTTTAGGTGCTTACCTCAGCGTAGGGTATGATTTTTGAACACTTCTATGTATGGGGATAAGGCTCTATTGGACACTATACAATTCGTCTATTTTCTCTTTTACTGCCATCAGTTCTGCGCGTATTTCCTTGAGGCGTGTTGCGATTTCTTGGCCGCTAACTACTGATCTCTTACTTGTCTTAAGACGGGCACATGCCGCCTTGATAGTTAGCCCCTTCTCCTTAACCAAATGGTGAATAAGTCGTATCAGCTCGACATCCTCTTCTGTATATTGCCTCACACCACTTGTCGTTTTCTTTGGCTTTAGGGTGGGTATTTCCTTCTCCCAAAAGCGCAGTGTATGTTCGGGTACTCCTATCTCCTCGGCTACCTCACGTATATTAAAATATAGTTTCAACCCTTTTCCCATATATGCTGGTGGTATTGGCTACTTGAATAAAGAACTGACAATTATAACTGTTTGATGATTTTCAATCCAATACCTTGCCATGGTTATCGGCCATACGTATCATCTCATCATATTGCTCATCGTTGAGGTCCATAAAGTAATAGTGCGCTGGGTTCATGGGGCGTTCTCGCAGTCTTACCTCATAATGCAAGTGGGGCCCTGTACTACGTCCACTATTACCCGATAAGGCTATTGTCTCACCACGCACAACCTTTTGTCCGTGTTTAACGTTAAAACTTTTTAAGTGTGCATAGCGTGTTTCGTAGCCATATCCATGTTCTATCACGATGAGATATCCGTAACCCTTTTCCCATTTAGCTTTCTTCACTACACCATCGGCTGTTGCATATACGGGTGTACCTATATCGCAGGCAAAGTCCATGCCGTCGTGGAAGATGCGCGTTTGGTATATAGGGTGCATGCGGTAGCCATATCCTGAAGCAGTTCGTTTGAGATCCTTATTTGATACGGGTTGTATAGCTGGCAAGTGTGCCAACATATCCTCATTATTCTTATAGAACTCTACGATTTCGTTGAATGATTGGGATTGTATATAGAGCTGCCTTGCTAATATGTCCATCTTTTGGGTTGTGGCAATTATTAGTTCTGCATTTTCATATTTCTCAAAATCTTCGTAGCGATTTGTTCCCGAATAGGTTGCATTGCGCACCTCATTTGCTACTGGATCAGCCATAAATATCACACGGTATAGATTGTCATCACGTTGGCGTATGTCATCTAATACCTCCAAAGCTTCGTCTATGCGATGGGTGAGTACGGTGTACTGACTCTGTAGACGAGCATTCTCTTCACGTAGTTGTTTTGCAGCTTCAGGAAGACCAAGAAAAAATACTACGACAAAATAAGCCGCAACACCGATAGAAAGAAAAAGCACCGTGTCTCGCAAATAAGTTAGCAATCGTTGCCGCATACTCGGATATACGCGATCATATGTTTTAGTTTTCTCGTTGTACTTGTAATAGACATTTCTCATAGGTGGGACTTTGATGCAGATTTCATACAAAAGTACGAAAACCCCCGTATCTATGCAAGTGATTTACAAGATTTATGGTTTTACAATTTGATATTATGAGCTATGTAGCAGGTAATTGGTGTAATGATTAAGGATGGTCTAGTATAAGTCTTGTAGGCATTGCCGTAGCCATGAATGCCGGGGCATACATGCACTGGATGGTGCTGAGGCCGCTGGCGTAGTTACCTGTATGGCTTACCCACGAGTCTATATCAATCGTGTAGCTGCCCTTATCGATGCGGTATAGGTAGCATGTGGTGCGGGTGTTCTCCACGCTGCGATAGTGGGCAAGGCCATTGGCGTAGGTGTAGCCCGAACGGGTGCTCACAGGCTCCAGGGCGGCAGGGCGGTGTATGTGCAGTTCCACATAGTCCATGGCGCGGTCGGCGGTGAATGACAGGCGTGTGCGCACGCGGTCACCTGTGGCGAGCGGCGTGGTAGCGTTGACACGTCTGAGGATCTCACCTTGGTCGGTATGCTCTACTTTGTAATAGGTGGCTGTGAGGGTAAGCCCGGTGCCAGAGGCCTTCACCTTGTCGGGATCCTCATCGTACTGCCAAGTCATAGATCCCCACGAGGGAGAGTCGGTGTGCTTCTCGAGGCTCACCTTGGCAAGCGCTGGACCTATCTCGTCGGGTGTCCACTGCTTCTGGATGAGACCTAAGCTCTCTCGCTGTACCGTTTCTGCTGCTCCCTCCGTCAGGTTCAGCCCCCTATTCCCTACTCTCACATTGATCGCATTGATCTCTGATAGGCTAGTTTTCCCTGAGGTGCCTACCAGAGCATGCACCGCTTGTGCCGTTGCTAGGGTATTGTCCCAGTGGGTGGTCTGCTTCTGCTTGAGCAACCATTGCTGCATGCGCCCGATGATTTCAGAAGGTTGACCGAGGTGCACAAAGGCTTCGATGAGCAGGGCTTGTGTGGCTATCGGATTGCTATCCCAACTATAGGCGTAGCGGTTGTCGCGCCAATAGGTGCCCATCTCATCGCTGTTGAGGCTCGATTGGTTCACGACCTCGGCTATTCGGCTCGCCTGGTCGTGCTCGCCCAAGCGAATGAGCGTAAGCATTTTCAGCGCCTTCTGCATCAGGGTGCCCTGGGTCGCTTTGCCTTTGGACAGCAATTGCCGGTAGTGGTGATAGGCCGTGGTGGGGATATCGCCAAAGGGGAACTCGGGGAACATGCTGCGCACATAGAGGTAGTATAGCGCATAACTGTTGAGCTGTTTGGGCTTATGGCGCATCTGCTCGTACTGCTCATGGTAGGTGAGATCGAGGTATGCGATACCTCTCTTCACCATGGTGTACAGGGTGTCGTTGGTGGCAATAGCTGTGCAGCCCATCGTCTCCAGTTCGCCTATCCCTTTGAGGATGAGCAGGGTCGTGTAGCGGTCGGGGGCAAAGCCCTCTATCCATGGCCAGCCTCCTTGGGTGGATTGTACTGCGGAGAGCTTGCCCAGCAAGTCGCTATGCAGGCTGTTGAGGGAGTGTGGATTGTAAAATGGGGCGAGGGTGCTGTCGGCAGTCACTTCGGGGAGGTGCATATGTTGCGCTATGCTGACACCATAGTAGCGGTGGAAGAGTTGCTCGCTGCTCGGGTTGGGACGGCTCGGATTGCAGAGGGGTGGCAAGGCCTGCAGGGCATACCATAGTGGATTGGCCGTGAGCTCGAGGGTGAGGCTATGGTGTTGCAGGGTGGCCGAATGTCTTCTGGCGAGAGCGTCGAAGGTGAACTCGCGCTTCTCCTTCCCATTGATATAGAGTGCCATGGTCTCGGTCACTCGGGTGCGGCGTGGCAGTATGGCGATGCTTGCCTGCTCGCCGTCGCTGTAGCGTGTGCTGTGTGCGGCGATGCGATAGGTGAGCGTGGCGATGCCCTCGGGAACGATAAGAGGGAAGGACACGACTTGGTTACTATTGGGCGCGAGGGTGACGCTTCGCTCCTCTGTAGCCAGTAGTTGACCGTCATTGAGCCATTCCAAGTGTACATCGGCTGTCAGGGTGGTGTCACTGCTGTTCGTGACCTTCACGGCAAGGTGGCACTCATCGCCCTCGTAGAGGAAGCGTGAAGCGTTGGGCTGTACCATAAGGGTCTTGCGTGTGACGAAACAGCTCTCTACGCGGCCATGCTTCAGGTCTTTGGTATGGGCTATGCCCTTAACGTGCCAGCGGGTGAGCAGGTCGGGAGCGGTGAACCGGAAGGTGGCCTGTCCTTGTGCATCGGTGCGCACGACCGGAAGGAATAGGGCTGTGTGGTGCAGGTTTTGGCGCAGATAGGGGGTGGCGTTCTCGGTATGCTCGTTGGAGACGGAAGACGCTGATTCGTTTGTTATGGGCACCGTCTCAGAAAGGGAAACACCATCAAGACCGGTGCGGCTCTTGGCCTGTCCCCGTGTGGTGGCTGGTGCAGCAAGACTATAGAAGATAGCCTCTTCGACAAGGCTTACGGGAAGTTGATAGTAGCGTGGCTCGGTGGGCCGGGGAAGGTGGACATGAGTATTGTTGGTCCATGCCGACAGATTGTTCTCGTCAATGCGCAACAGACCTCCTCCCCTTTGTGGTGCCAAGGCAATGTCCCAATAGTTTCCTCCATAGGTGTCAAGGGCAGCATCATAGATACTTAAGGATAGAGCCGCTTGCACAGGGTTTCCCCAGTAGTCTTTGACGCTGATGGTGCACTGCTCCATGCTGCCTGGTTCGAGCGGCTTGTCCCATGTAGAGAGGTGCACATCGAGTTGTCGTGCCTTGTCTTCAATGAAAAACACTTCCCGACTGATGCGTTTGATATTATCCTTCACCGAAACAAAGTTGACAAATGCCATGTTGCGCCACTCCTCCTTGATAGGTATGCGCAAAGCTGTGGTCTCATCGGTGAGGCACAGAGAACCCTTGTCGACCACACAACCCTCTACCGTTATGTAATAGTGAGTGTAAACGTCGCTATGCCGAGTGCCCACATACACTACTGCTGTATCGCCAGTAGCTACATCGCGCAAGTTGCGAGAAGTCGCATATAGTGCATGAGTTGAAACTGTTCCCTTGCCTTCGCGCCATAGCTCGAAGTGGCAAAGTTTACTGTGCTGCTCCTCGCCATCGGTGTAGGTGATGGTCAGGCGGTAGGTACCGCAAGGCATATCATTGGTAAGGAAGATATGGCTGTCCCTGTCAGCAAAAGTCTGTTCGCTTCGTTCGGCCAAAAGGCACTCTTCGGGCCATTGCTCCCAATCGCTCTCCTCTGAGGCACGTATGCCTGTGTGTTGTGGTACGCTCAGCTTGCTGAGGCGGAGGGTCACCTTCTCGGCTATGCGATTCCCGTTCAGTGTGCGCAAGCTATAGCCTATGCTGTCGCCATGCAACAATGTGCCGGAGCGTTTGGAAAGGTTAGCATGCTTGGTGCGATGTCCTACAATGATACAGGTCTGGGCACTCTGTGTCTCGCCGCTGCTGTCGGTGATGTAGGCTTTGATGAGGTAGCTGCATGTGGCGTTCTCGTGTGGGAGAATCAGGTAACCGGCCTTGAAGGGGATGTCGAAATGTCCCTTCTCATCGCTGTATATGGTGTCTGATGCAGTATATCCCAAGGCTCCGTTCGCTTGCTGATAGCCGAAGAGCCCCATGTTGCTCGCGGAGACTTCGTATCGTACCTTGGCCTTTGTCACGGGCATGCCTGTATAGGTGGTGGCTGTGCCTCGTAGGGTTAGGCTGTCGCCAAAACGTACGGTCGTTATTGGCTGCTCTATCTTGGCGGTGAAGGTGGGAGCTTTGAAAGCCTCTACATTAATGACATGAAACATGGTGCGCTGGGTCGTGGTGTCGGTCACCTGTAGTCTGAATCGACCGGGAGTAACATCCTTGGGTAGTGCGAACTTGCCGTTATAGCATCCCCACTCATCGGTGATGCCCTGCAGTGAGGCAAGCTCCTTGCGGCGTGTGTCGGCGAGGGTTACTTTGATGGGGAGGCGGCTCTTCACGCTGCTTGCCTCTTCGCTATGGGCATAGGCAATGATGCCGAACTGCACTGTGTCGCCCGGTTCATAAGTATAACGGTCGGGCAGGAAGGTGAACAGGGTCGAGGTATCCTCTTCGTTGTTCCAATAGCGATGTTCTGAAAAGTCGTTATAGCGGAAGGTATAGGTGGTATAGGAACCTCCGTGCGATGCCCGCAAATAGAGGTTGCGGTAGCGGCCCTCGGGTAATGGTACGGTGAAATAACCCCTCTCGTCGGGCAAGTAGGAGGCAATGAAGCGAGTGTCCATGCCGCTGTTCTCCATGAGGGTGAGTTCGCAATCGGGTACAGCCTTGCCGGTGGAGGCATCCAATACCATGCCGATGTATTCGATGCCCTCGTTGGGCATCATAGCCATCTTCAGGTTGGTCACACTGATGGCTGTGATAGAGCTGCGTTTAGTATCGGGCGATTGGCCGTTGTTGGTAGCAATGACGAAATAGTCGCCTGGTGTAAGGGAAGGTAAAGGTAGAGATATGCTCTTATATATATAGGCATTGGGCAGGTCAACTTCGACTAAATAGTAGGGGTTGCCCACCGAACGACGTCCGATAACCTCCTTGTAGTTGAAGTTCTCGCTATGTTCGCCTGCATAGCGTGGGACGATACGGTAAGCGATATGGCTTGTGTTGCGCAGGGTGAGCATGATGCGCTGTTCTTGTCCGGGCAGTAAGGTGGTGTGATCTTGCAGAGAAAGGTAGGGATGGGTGACCTGCTTATGGAGTGCTTGAGCCATGGTATCCCATTCGCTTTCGGGAGCTATTTGGTGAATACGCTGTATATAGTTCTCCATGCGAAGCGCCTTGTCGACCTCTTGGTTCACCTTGCTGCTGTCGGTGTAAGTATTGATTTCAGGTGCGTAATGCTCGGCAAGCAGGTAAAGGAACAGCGCCTGCTCTGTTGGACTATCGTGATAGCTCTCAGCAATGCGTTCCAAGCCACTTGCATACTCCTCTTCCAAAGCTGTAGTACGGGCAAATGACCTCATCCGCTCTGTGCGCTTATGGTCGATGTGGGCACGCACGGCAGCATCGGGGGTACGTTGGTGATGACGTGTGAGTGCTTGCAGCTGTCTGAGTTGCCAAAGAGGGTACGATGCTGTGTCGTCGGGCAAGGCGAGCTGGGCAAACTCCTCGGCCGTGCCAAACAGTTGGGGGTGATGGCCCATGAGGGCTAATCTCTCTTTATTGGTGTTCAGGTAGAGGTCATCGATCAGTGCATGCATCACCACATCGTAGAGTGTAGGGCGCAAGCGCAGCCCCAGCGTGTCGCCCTCGACAAGCAGGTCGTAGTCCTCGGTGCGGGTTGCTTTCAACGCCTCGCTCTCGGCGAGGGCCGCCTCGTAGTGGGGGCGCTTGTCTTCGGTGAGGGCTGCGAGCAGTAGGTGAGCCATGCTCTTGTCGGCTCCTTGTAAGAGGGGGATGAGTGCTTTGTATGCAGCAATGGTATGCTCTACGTGATTTTCTTGATAGGCGGCAGCGGCCACTTGTTGCTTGTACACTGCTTTCAACATATCGTGGCTATCGCCCTTTCGCTTGGCTTTTTTGTATAGCTGTTCGCCTTTTTCATAGGCTGTGGTATAGTGTCCATGAGCGAGGAGGGTGTCTATCTCCTGCCAGTCGGTGCTGGGCATGGTTTGTGCGCCTAGCAGTGAACAGCACCATAAAACGATGATGGCAAAAAGTGTTCTCAGCATGGATTATTTCGTATTGGTATACCCCTCCTTCACAAGCAGTTCAATAACCTTAGGTTTGAAATCACCCTGTATGATAATTTCGCCATCTTTAGCTGAGCCTCCCACGCCGCAGCGTGTCTTTAGTAATTTGGCCAGTGCTTTAAGGTCATCGTCACTACCCACAAAACCGCGCACGATGGTCACCGTCTTTCCTCCGCGGTGGTTCTTCTCCATCTGTACACGCAAGCGTTGCTGCTGCTTGGGCAGAGTTTCGACTTCGGGTTCCTCATCAGTCGTATAGTTATAGTCGGGATTAGTCGAATAGACCACCTGCAAGCGGCTTTTCCAATCATTGTCTTTGGCCATGGGTATATCTCTTTTGTTTGTTTAGTTAAATGATTAAGCAAATATAGTGAAGTTTCTTGTGCTTTTGGGTATCGGTAAGATAAAAAGTACTACTTTTGTAATGAAAATTAACAAACACAATAACCGATGAAGATAATCTGCGTGGGCATGAACTATGCCGATCATTGCAAAGAACTGGGCGAGAAGGCTACAAAGCCTGTAAATCCGGTGATATTCATGAAACCCGACTCGGCCATATTGAAGGGGGGGAAACCATTTTTTATTCCCGACTTTGCCAAGCGGTTCGACTACGAAGGCGAACTGGTCGTGCGTATTAGCAAGTTGGGAAAGAATATCGCTCCACGCTTTGCACATCGCTATTATGATGCAGTTACTGTAGGTGTGGACATCACTGCTCGTGACCTGCAAGAGCATTTTCGTAGTGAGGGACTACCTTGGGAACTATGTAAGGGTTTCGACGGATCGGCCGTATTGGGTGATTTTGTACCAGTCGAACGTTTTGCACACATGCAGAATATTCATTTTCGCCTTGATATCGATGGTGAGACAGTGCAGCAGGGACATACTGTGGACATGCTCTATGGAGTAGATGAGCTTGTAAGCTATGTGAGTCGTTTCTTTATGCTTAAAACAGGAGATCTCATCTTTACGGGAACTCCCATCGGTGTAGGTCCTCTAAAAATCGGACAGCATATCGAAGGCTTCCTGGAAGGGGAACGTGTGCTGGCATTTAACATTAAATAGAAAGTTGCGCTTCCCTTTCATAAAATAGGCGCTTCCCATTCAAAATGGGAACTTTTGCCTTTGGGGGATGTTTATATGGTGAGAACATAACCCTAAAATTATGAATATGAAAAGTGTAAAAGGAACTCTGACGGAGAAAAATCTACTGACCTCATTTGCAGGCGAGTCACAGGCGCGCATGCGTTACACCTATTTTGCCAAGGAAGCACATCGCGAAGGTTTTGAACAGATTGCAGCAATCTTTTTGGAAACGGCTGAGCAGGAACGTATGCATGCCAAGCGTATGTTTCGCTTTCTTGAAGGCGGCATGGTAGAGATTTGCGCTACCTATCCGGCGGGAGAAATAAAAAGCACCATGGAGAACCTGCGTGCTGCAGCGGCAGGTGAACATGATGAGTGGTATGAGATATATCCCGTATTTGCAGATATTGCCGAAGATGAGGGATTTAAGGATATTGCTCTTATGTATCGCGCAATCAGCTTGGCTGAGCAGCAGCATGAGGAGCGTTACCTGCGTCTATTGGAGAATATGGAGCGTGAACATGTGTTTCATCGTCCCGAGCCAGTGGTTTGGCAATGCCGCAAGTGTGGATATTCTTTTACTGGGAAGAAAGCTCCTGACCGCTGTCCATCGTGCTTGCACCCTAAAGGCTATTTCGAAATAAAGGCAGAGAACTATTGAAATTCAGTATCTGATAATGGACCAATATTGTTCCATTATATTTGTGGAGAGGAAAGGGGTTACGGTCCATTTTAAGCTGTAACCTCTTCTCCTGTAGTGCCTTCGGTAATTTCGGCAGGTGCTGTTCGCTCTTGGTGTGCAGCAACCATTTGTAGGTATAGGTCACTTTTCTTTCGTATGTGATGCATGGCCTCTTTGGCAGCCATTTGTTGGCTCTCTTTCTTTGAATAGCCGAAACCGGTGCCGCACTCAATGTTTTCGATGCATACTCGTGTACGGAACGTGGGGCTGTTGGTGCCTACGATATTTTCGTCAGTAAGCTCAAAAGAAACTTGATACTGTGTCTTTTGGCTCCATTCTATCAACTTGCTCTTAAAGTTGTCATCTTCCTTGGCCACCTTGTCAAGTGCAATATGTTTGCCAATGATGCGCTCACTGAAAAAACGATAGCAATGGCTATATCCGCGGTCGAGGTAGATGGCACCCACTAGTGCTTCGAAAGCATTTCCTGGAATGAAACTATTGTGGGTGTGGTTGATGTGCGTCGACTGTATAAGTTCGGGAAGGCCTATTTCCTTGGCTATGCGGTTGAGACTGCTGCGTTGCACTATTTTGCTGCGTGTAGAGGTGAGGAATCCTTCTCTCTTTCCCTTAAAATGGTGATATAGGATGTCGCTCACCACCGTTTCGATGACTGCATCGCCCAAATATTCGAGGCGTTCGTTATCTTTCTTGTGTTCGTGAGGGCGGTGGTGGTTTAGTGAGCGGTGCATCAGCGCTTCGCGGTATATGGAAAGGTCATGAGGATAGAAGCCTAGTATGCGGCGTAATTGCTGGGCAAAAGGCTTATCGGTGCAGCGAAGATAGTGTAGGTAGTCGATGAATGACACGATAATTGTATTGGCTGAAGTAAGGAGAAAAGAAAAAAGTCGCATAATCGGGGTAGCCAATTAGTACGACTTTTTTATAGTACTATCGCGGTACTTGATTACTTCACGTTGTTGGTGATGTAGTCAACAGCGTCTTGTACAGTAGAGATCTTTTCAGCCTGGTCATCAGGAATCTGCATGCCGAATTCCTTCTCCAACTCCATGATCAATTCTACTGTATCCAAAGAATCTGCACCGAGGTCGTTAGTGAAACTAGCAGTAGGAGTTACTTCTGACTCGTCTACACCAAGTTTATCAACGATGATAGCTTTTACTCTTGCTTCAATTTCTGCCATAATAGTAATGTTTTTAATGAATAAATAACTTAAAGCACTGCAAAGGAAATAAACTTTCTTTTTCCTTCCAAATATTTTCTCTAGATTTCGGACGGTTTTGCACTACTTTTTTATGTTTGCGCAATTATTCCATGGAAAATATGGTTTTTGGGCTTTTATTATTCTGTTTCGTTGCCAAACATCCATATGTCGCACTTCGATGCTGAGGCATATCGACAAAGTAGTGAGGCCGTCATTTCCGCAGCCTCGTGAAGGCCTTTGCTTCCGCTATATCCGTTGATGATGGCGAGGATGTGCTTTGTGTGTACGCTCATCTTGGTGCGTTCGTGGTCACTTGTAGGGGTACCTATACCTCCTTCGGCATCGCGTATGACGGGCATAAATTCAATGTTGAGCGGCCCGCGTCCAATACCTTCGAATGGTTCTTCAGCGCGTCCTATCCCTAAAGCGAGCTCAGTTCCCACAATATTGTCGGCATCAAATCCACCGATCGAATAGCCTGTGCGCAATGAAACGAGGTTTATCAAATCAACGAGAGTGTCTATTTGGTATAATTCAAGCCCACGCAGTAGGCGGCGGCGAAGTGCTTCGGCCGACGGACGATAGCGACTAGGATCTTTTCCGCAGGCACGGTAGGCTTCGCGCGTGGCTACGATAGCACTTTGTTGCTTTATGCTTTCTGTCGTTTCGGTTTCGCGTAGTTGTTGGGTGAACTCAGCGATTTCTTTCCAGAGCTCATCATTGTAGGCGGTGTTGGTAACCTCGGCATAGACAGCTGCGCCGCAATAGTGTGGGCAACATGCCTTAATTTCTTCTGAAACAGTAATGGTAAACATCTTACAAGGTCTCGTTATATAACTTAAAAAGGAGTGTTCTATTGATTAAAGGTTCTCTTGTAATATTATTCCGTTCAATATGCGGCCCGATCTGATCCCCAATCGTCGTGCCGAGAAGTAGTTACGGTATTCTCTATAGGTGCATATGCCACTATCGTGTATCTGGTTCAAAGGAATACCTGCAGCAAGCAGTTGTTGGCGATTGGCTGCAGGGAGGTCAATGTGGTGTTTCCCTTTGTCGGCATGCCATTGGGATATCTGCTCCATGTGAAACCCTGCTTGTGCAAAGGTTTCATATACTTCAATGCCCACTTCGAAGGCTTCGAGGGATATCCCAGGACCGATAATGGCCTCTATATCTTTACCGGTTGTTCCATAATTCTGGAACATTGAGTCGATGGTCTGCTCCACGATGCGTGCCACTGTGCCACGCCATCCTGCATGTATAGCTGCTATTGCCTGATTCTTACGGTCATAGAGGAGGATGGGAATACAGTCGGCAGTAGATACACACAGGCATATGTTTCTAACGTTACTTATCAATGCATCCTTGTCTTGCAGTAGAGCATGCTTAGCATCGGCAGTGAGGTGCATAAATGCCCCGTCAATGGTTAAGATATGGGAACTATGCGTCTGATAAGGGAGGACGAGCCGCTCAGGAGGTATGCCTAGCCATTGACACAATTGGTCTTGATTCGCGCGTACTACCGCAGGTTCATCACCCGTATAGGGGGTGCAATTAAACGAGGCGTAGGTCCCATCTCCGCATCCGCCATGGCGTGTGGTGCTGAATGCCGTAACCGTTGTGTCGGAAATGGGGTATGTGTGAAACGAAGCGCTGTTCATAGTAAAAATAATATATACTTCTATAAACTCTAAACGGAGGAATTTATGACTATAAACGAAGAGAAATCCGATGCATGCATCGGATTTCTCTTCGTTGGGCTACCCGGACTCGAACCAGGAAAGGCAGGACCAGAATCTGCAGTGTTACCATTACACCATAGCCCAATCGTTTTCGGGTGCAAAGGTACAACTTTTTTGGATACGACAAACATTTTTCGAGGTTTTTTATTCTATTTTCGCAAATTTTTAGCAAAAAAAGCTCAAAACAGCATTTTGTGCCTTATAAAAGAGGGTAATTTCAGGAAAAGAATCTATCTTTGTATGTTAATAGAATAGTAAATAAGAAAGATTACATGTACGAAACCGAAGAATTGGTAAAAAGAATTACCGAAGGTATTCAAGAGAAGAAGGGTAAAGATATTGTTGTCGCTGATTTGCGAGAAACGGACAACTCAGTGTGTAAATATTTTGTGATATGCGAAGGTAATACTCCTACGCAAGTAGCTGCCATTGCAGATTCTGTGAGTGATTATGTGCGCATTCATGCAGGTGTGAAGCCTACCGTGGTAGAGGGACTGCGCAATGCACGTTGGGTAGCCATGGACTACAGTGATGTACTGGTACACATTTTTGTTCCTGCAGATCGCGATTTCTATAATCTGGAGAATTTGTGGGCAGATGCACGATTGACAGAAATTCCTAATCTTGATTGAAATAATCAACAATGAACAATCAACAACAACGGCCCCAATCGTCCCCTAATCCCAAGAGGAAGCCTAAGTTTAGTCTTTCTTGGGTATATATGGCGATTTTTGCGGCATTGATATACTTGAACTTTCGTAATCCTATAGGAGCGAAGGATGGTATAGAACGTAATATCTCTTATTCAGAGTTTAAGGAATATGTGAGTAAAGGATATGCTGAAAAGGTAACAGCATATGATGACAATAAAGCCGAACTCACTATCATTCCCGATTCGGTATCCCGCATCTTCGGCAAGTCGGCCCAACAAGCAGGGACTCCTGTCGTACTTTATGTGGAGGTTGGCTCCGTTGAGGCGCTCGACCGTTTCCTTGACGAACAGGAGAAACTCGGTACATTTAAGGGCAAACTGGATTATAAGAAAAAAGACAATACGCTAAGCAATCTCTTTTGGAACCTTTTCCCCTTTATATTGCTCATCGGTGTATGGGTATTCATTATGCGTCGCATGAGTGGTGGCCCTGGCAACGTGGGTGGAGCAGGAGGAATATTCAATGTAGGTAAGTCCAAAGCACAACTTTTCGAGAAAGGTGAATCTAATCGCATTACTTTCAAGGATGTTGCAGGACAGGCTGAGGCAAAGCAGGAAGTTCAAGAGATTGTGGAATTCCTCAAGAAGCCGGAAAAGTATACCGAGCTGGGGGGTAAAATCCCTAAAGGAGCACTGCTTGTAGGCCCTCCGGGTACAGGTAAGACATTGCTGGCCAAGGCCGTGGCTGGTGAGGCCGATGTGCCTTTCTTCTCGCTCTCGGGTTCTGACTTTGTGGAGATGTTTGTCGGTGTGGGTGCTTCGCGTGTAAGAGACCTTTTCCGTCAGGCAAAGGAGAAGGCTCCCTGTATCATCTTCATTGATGAGATTGATGCTGTGGGTCGTGCTCGTGGCAAGAACCCTGTGATGGGGGGGAACGATGAACGCGAGAATAAGTTGAGCCAGCTGCTGACCGAGATGGACGGCTTCGGTACGAATTCAGGTGTCATTATCCTTGCAGCTACCAATCGTGTAGACATCCTCGATAAGGCGTTGCTCCGTGCAGGCCGTTTTGACCGTCAGATACATGTTGATCTTCCCGACCTTAATGAGCGTAAGGCCGTATTTGGTGTACATCTGAAGCCGCTTAAATTGGACCAATCGGTCGATGTGGATCTGTTGGCCCGCCAAACTCCGGGCTTCTCAGGAGCCGATATCGCCAATGTATGTAACGAGGCTGCTCTTATTGCTGCCCGTCACGATAAGAAGACGGTTGACAAGGAGGATTTCCTTGCAGCCGTAGACCGCATCATTGGTGGATTGGAGAAGAAAACCAAGGTGCTTACTGCAGAAGAGAAACGTACTATTGCCTTACATGAGGCTGGCCACGCTACCCTCTCTTGGCATCTGCAATATGCCAATCCGTTGATTAAGGTGACCATCGTTCCGCGTGGTCAGGCACTTGGCGCAGCATGGTATTTGCCTGAGGAACGTCAAATCACAACGAAAGAGCAGATGCTTGATGAGATGTGTGCGATTCTCGGAGGCCGTGCAGCAGAAGAACTTTTTGTAGGTCGTATCTCCACAGGTGCGATGAATGACCTTGAACGTGTCACCAAGCAAGCTTATGGCATGATTGCTTATGCTGGCATGGGCGACAAGTTGCCTAACCTGTGCTACTATAATAGTCAGGAGCAGTTCCACAAACCTTATAGTGAAAAGACTGCCGAGCTTATCGATAATGAGGTAAAGGCCCTCATTGCCGAACAGTATGAGCGTGCTAAGCGCCTTCTGCTTGAGCATTGCGATGGTCACCGCCAATTGGCCGATCTGCTGATGGAGCGTGAAGTAATCTTCGCCGAGGATGCTGAGCAAATATTTGGTAAACGCGTGTGGGCCTCGCGCAGTGAGGAGATATTGGAACCCACTGAAGTCCCTGTGTCTACAGAAACATCTGAGAAAAAGGAGACTGTAGTGGATGTTGCTAATGTTGAAACGGATGAAATACCCGTTGCTGACGTCATCCAAGAGGAGTCTGCTGCGCAGCAGGGGCAATCCGGGGCACCTGTGGATGTTGATGCTCCCACACAGGAACAGGCTGAGCCATCCAAGCCTATTAAATCCAGACCTACTCGTCATCACAAGAGTGATGGCCTCTTTGACGGGTTTGACTTTGATGGGGAAAACAAAGAATAACACAAAATTCAAAACACGACAATGATATGAAGAACTTTATTATCCGTACGCTTACAGGTATTGCTATTGTTGCCGTACAAGTGCTGTGTACCTACCTTAGTCCGCTTAGTTTGGCTGGTCTCTTTCTGTTGCTTACGGCGTTGACGGTGAATGAGTTTTTGGGGATATTGGCTCAGAAGGGAGAGGTAAAAGTCAATCGTCCTATTGTCATCATGGGCAGTTGCTACCTCTTTTTCGCCTTTTGGCTCAATTGCCTCACTGATGGTGAGTCACTCATTGTTTTTGCTCCTTATCTGATATTTCTTCTATATAGTTATATTAAAGAGTTATATGCTCGTCATCCGAGTCCTATAGTCAATCTCGGTGCCATTATGCTCAGTCAGATGTACATCGTGTTGCCGCTATCGCTTATCAATGTACTAGCCTTTAAGATGAAGAGCTTTACCTGCTTTAGCGGTGAGGTACCTTTCTATGCTATACCTCTTGCCATTTACGTCTTTATCTGGGCCAACGATACTGGTGCATATCTAAGTGGTTCGCTTCTAGGCAAACACAAATTGTTCCCTCGCATCTCGCCCAAGAAGTCGTGGGAGGGTTCTATTGGTGGTGCTCTGCTTACAGTGGCTGGCGCGGTTGTGATAAGTCAGCTCTATAGCTTCATGAATGTGTGGCAGTGGGTAGGTATGGCACTTGTTGTTGTCGTCTTCGGCACCTTCGGTGATCTCACCGAATCAATGATTAAACGCCATTTGGGTATAAAAGATTCAGGAAAGATACTTCCAGGCCATGGAGGTATCCTTGACCGCCTCGACAGCATGCTTTTCGCTATTCCTGCCGTGATGGTCTATATCTATATCCTTTCATTAGTATAACCTTGTCTGCATAATGAATAACGACATCGAAGCTTCGATGTCGTTATTTTTATTGCAATTATCTCGTTATTTAATTAATCCTATAGGTATAATGCTGCATTCCCTCGTCGTAGGTGTTTATTACGAAACGTAGTGTGTCGCCCTGCTGTAGCGATGCATCAAGGGGAATGGAACCGTAGAGCTTTTGACGATAGGCCTCTACATCATTCACGACATGATGGTAAAAGGTGACCTCTTTGCCACGCATCTCCTCGGGTGTAGTATCTATATACCCTATACTATGCTTTCCGTTGAGTGCCTTGACCTCGATGACGAAATTCAGGTAACCTCCCGACAGCCATATGCTCTGTAGATATACCGGGTCTTGGTATAGCTGCTCACCTTGGCGTAGTGGGGTCGGAGTCGAAGATATGATGGTGCCTATGGAATAGATGTTGGCTACGGTGTCGCCCGACACTGCAGTCAACTCATACACGCTGATGGCGCGGTAGAGGGTATCAGCCTGGTATTTTGGCTCTTGACCATGCGCTTCGATATAGTCGTCGGTGAAGTTAACAGGATAGCTGCATCCATTGTCGAGACGCATGTACTCTATCTGGCCTTTGCCGTTGGTTATAAGGCAAGTGTAGTCGGTTACTATCGAGGGATAGCGATAACTATCATCGGCCTGCTCGCAACCGCAGAGCAGCGCGAGCAAGCATGCGATGAGGCCTGGAATTGATAATTGACAATTGATAATTGACAATTTCTTTATCATCATCCGTTAGCGTTTTCGTTAATCAGTCCGGAGGTTAATTTTCAATTCTCAATTCTCAACTTTCAATTGATTCAGTGCCGGGTTGGCATACATCTCCAGTATCTTCGTGCGTAGGAATGCCTCGTCCTTGCCAGGCATCTCTATCTTCTGCAACTGTCCGGCGAGATACTGCTCAAATGTGGCACGCTCCTCGGCGGTATAGTGGTCGGCATAGGTGTTGCCTCCCTGCA
The DNA here is from genome assembly GCA_045654445.1 of Bacteroidaceae bacterium. Classification (GTDB taxonomy): domain Bacteria; phylum Bacteroidota; class Bacteroidia; order Bacteroidales; family Bacteroidaceae; genus UBA1189. Next base: position 22,362 of record JAZONI010000129.1, read on the forward strand.
GTAGGTCTATAGCCACGTAGTTGCCGGGGTAGAGCTGGTAATTGCTGTAGATGCGGCGGTCGATCTCTTGCGCTATGGCTGCATAGAAATCGTTCTTGGGCATGTCGGCAGGCAGGGCTGCGATGAAGTCGTTCATGCATTCGGCTGCCTGGTAGTGTACGCGACCCTTATAGCCGAAGATACCGGTCTTCATGTTCATGAGGTCATCGGCCTGCGATTTCTTGTGCTCGGGATTGTCACG
>JAZONI010000130.1:0-8662 GCA_045654445.1 Bacteroidaceae bacterium
ATTTGGCGTATCTCACCGATCTGCTCCATGTACTCCTCACGACTCTGCAGGGCGATGCATGGCGCCTTGCAGCGCTTGATGTGGTAGTCGAGGCAGGACTTGAACTTGCCATTGCGTATGTTCTCGGGCGTGAGTGCAAGGTTACAGGTGCGCACCGTGTAGAGTTGCTTGATGAGACTGAGTATCTCGTTGAGCGTAGGCATGTGGCTGTAGGGCCCGAAGTACTGCGAGCCGTTGCGGATAATCTTGCGCGTCTTGAATACCTTGGGGAAGTACTCGCCCGTGATGCATATAGAGGGGTAGGTCTTATCGTCCTTAAGCAATACATTGTAGCGTGGCTTGTACTTCTTGATAAGATTGTTTTCGAGCAGCAGCGCATCCTCCTCGCGGCTCACTACCACGTAGCGTATGTCGGCAATCTGCGCCACCAGCACGCGTGTCTTGCCCGTGTGCTCCTTCTGGAAATATTGGCTCACACGGCGCTTCAGATTCTTCGCCTTACCTACATAGATCACCGTGCCCTCCTTGTTGAGATACTGGTAGCATCCTGGCGTGTCGGGCAGGTTCTCCACAATGGACTGCAGGTAGGGGTTCTTCTTCAGCGGACTCTCAAACATGGTGCGGAGTGTATCAGATTATTGCTGCTACCAATGCCTCTAAGGCTGGTACATCGGTAGGCTGTAGGGATGAGCGTATGGTCACCATGGGCTCTATGAAATCAATGTCCTTCATCTCGGCGAGCATCTCCTTCATGACACGCCCAGCCGAAGGGGCCCACGAGCCATTCTCGATGATGCCTACGCGGCGACCCTTGTAGCCCTTGATGTGTATGCGGTGAAGAAACTCGTACATCGGAGTGAACAGCCCTCCATCATACGACGAGGCGGCAAGCACCATGTGCTTCATGCGGAAGGCCTCGGCTACGGCTGTCGACACATCGGTGCGGCAGAGGTCTATGAGCTTTACCTCGATTCCCTTTGCCTTCATCTTTATCATCGAATCTATGATATGGGCCACATTTGCCGTATTGCCATGGATGGAAGCATAGGCGATGAGTACGCCTTCGCTCTCCGCTTCGTAGCGGCTCCACTTGTCGTAGAGTCCTATATAGTAGGCAAGATTCTCAGTGAGCACAGGACCGTGGAGAGGACAGATACGTTGTATATCGAGCGCACCTACTTTCTTGAGCAATGCTTGCACGGGCTGACCATATTTGCCACAGATATTGTAGTAATAGCGGCGAGCCTCATCGGGCCACGCCTCATGGTTTTCAGTACCGATTACATTACCCTTCAATATACCGAAAGTTCCGAAGGCATCGGCGGAGAACAACGTTTTGTCCGTTTGGTCATAGGTCACCATCACCTCGGGCCAGTGCACCATGGGCGCCATGGTAAACTGCAATGTGTGGCGGCCCAGCGAGAGCGTGTCTCCCTCCTTCACCACCATGATGTGCTCAAGGAGTGGAGGATATCTGAAGAACTGTCCCAACATCTGTGCGGCGCGGGCCGAAGCCACCACTCGAATCTCAGGGTAGCGCTCTATGACAGTGCCTATGCAGCCCGCATGGTCGGGCTCCACATGCTGCACGATGAGGTAGTCGGGGGTACGTCCTTCGAGTGCTTCGGTAATGTTGCTCCACCACTCGGAGTGTTTGCGGTAGTCCACGGTGTCCATAATGGCCACCTTCTCATCCATGATGAGATAGGAGTTGTATGATATGCCGCGTGGCACGGCATACTGGCTCTCAAAGAGGTCGATGTCGGCATCGTCGGTACCGACATATCGGATAGTATCAGTGATATTTATTGTTTTCATCATCGGTCTCTTCTAACTGAATTTGTTCCTTGGAACAAAGGTACAACATTTTTTGCAATGCGGATATCTTGGTGCGATGTATTAAACATATTTAAAGAAAGAGTAGCCCTGGGGCTACTCCTCTACTATTTCGAAATCCTCTTTGGTTACTCCACACAAAGGGCAGGCCCAATCGTCGGGAATATCTTCGAACAATGTTCCTGGGGCTATGCCACCATCAGGGTCTCCTACTGCAGGGTCATAAATCCAATTACATACTGTGCAATAATATTTCTTTTCCATAGTGTCTATTTTTTCTTGTTTATAAATCCTTTGTTTCGTTTTCTTGATGCAAAGGTAGTGCAAGAATATTATGACACCAACAGACAAAAACTATGCATAGATAGAGAGTGGCTATAACCTTCTACAACGACTACTCCTCCACCTCGTAGGGCAGGAAGTGGAACTCCTCCTTGGCCTTCTCTTGCGGGAAGCAGAAGAAGGTGAGTTCAGCCGTGGTGCACACTTCGCTATTGCACTGGATAGAGGCCTCCATGAGTGCAAAGTTGCGCTTCATCTCACGGATGCGGGCGCGTATCTCCAGTTTTGTCTCCTCAGTCGTTGGAATAGGGCGCTTATATTTGATGTTGAGGTTCGTGGTCATACCCGATGTCTGCATCTTGCGTGCGATGACCCACCCTGCCGTCTCATCAATGAGCGTAGCCTGTATGCCTCCGTGCAGCGTGTTTGTCCACCCTTGGAAATGCTCTGCGGGAGTCCAGAAGCACACCACATCGTCGCCATCCTCATAAAACTCCATGTGCAGGCCATGCTCGTTGCGGGGTGCACAAGCGAAGCAGTGATAACCTTCTTCGCGCGTCATTCCCTGATAGGGATTGATAATTCTTTTCATAGTGGTCTGTCGATTTGATTTTCTTGACAAAAATAGTAAAAAAGATTCAGAAAGGTGTATGCCCTTGTTCTATATCGCAAATATTCCCTACCTTTGTAAGCAAACAAGATAATCACTTTGCTATGAACAATACACCCAAACGACTCGAATCGTTGGATGCCTTGCGGGGCTTCGACCTCTTTCTCCTTGTAGGCCTTGAGGCTGTGATGCACGCTTTGGATGGTGCTATCGATGCGCCATGGTTCGACCGACTGATGTGGTGCTTCACGCATGTCGACTGGGAAGGATTTTCTTCGTGGGACCTCGTGATGCCGCTCTTCATGTTCATGTCGGGCATTACCATCCCCTTTGCCCTTGCCCGCTACAAGCGTGAAGGAAACAAGGGGGTAGCCTATCGCCGCATCACCAAGCGAGTGGTGCTGCTATGGATATTTGGCATGATATGTCAAGGCAATCTATTGGGACTGAACCCCGACCGCATATATCTCTACTCAAATACCTTGCAAGCCATTGCTATGGGCTACTTGATATCATCGGTGCTATATCTCAATACCTCGGTAAAAACGCAGATTGTCGTTGCCATGACACTGCTGCTTGCCTTTTGGGGTTGTATGGAGTGGATACAGGTGGGCGGTTATGGTGGTGGGTGCTATACGCCCGATGGGAACCTTGCTGAGTGGATAGATCGCACTGTCTTGGGCCGCTTCCGCGATGGTGCTTCGTTAAACGATACTGGTGAGGTGGTGTTTGCTCCATGGTATGCCTACACATGGTTACTCAGTAGCATGACCTTCGGTGTCACCACACTGACGGGCATGTTTGCCGGACATATCTTGAAGAGCAATACCACGAATTCCTTGCACAAGTTTTATTATCTGCTCGTCATAGGCGTTGCTCTCATTGCTACTGGTTGGCTATGGAACTTGCAGATGCCTGTCATTAAAAAACTGTGGACCAGTTCGATGGTGCTCGTGAGCAGTGGCTACTGCTTCGTACTGATGGCGCTCTTCTACTGGCTCATCGACTACAAGGGATGCAATCGCCATATCGGCTGGCTCAAGGTATATGGCATGAACTCTATCGTGGCTTATATGCTAGCCACCTGCGTCAACTTCAGCAGCGTGTCACGCTCGCTCTTCTACGGTTTGCAACAATACGTAGGCGACTTCTACCCAGCACTCATCGCCCTTAGCAACGCTGCCATCGTGTACCTCATCCTATGGGTGATGTATCGGCAAAAAGTATTCTTGAAGATATAGTTTTGTATAAATACATCTAAATAAAATATAAAGTATTTGCGATAAAATGTAAAACATATTTGTCATTAAGAAAAGTTTACTTATCTTTGCAGCAGAAAACTTACGTAAGGAACCTTATGTCTAACTAGAAAAAGGAAAATGCTATGAAGAAAAGTTATTTATTACCCGTTGGCTTCAAGAAAGCCGGTCTTTGGATGGTAGTGCCATTCTTTGTGCTCAGCGTACTATGTTTGTGTGGTGTAATGGACGATATGAATCTCTCATTTCTCTCCGTCAAAATGCCTGCTTTGGTAGATTATTCAGGATGGTTCACTACGAATGAAACCAATCTTATTGATGAGATTGCCATGCTCGGTCTGCTCGCTTCACTTGTTTTCATCGGACTTTCACGTGAGAAGGACGAGGATGAGATGACAGCACATATCCGTATGCAGTCATTCGTATGGAGCGCTTGGGCAACATCGGCAATCGTTGCTTTGGGTATACTTTTTGTGTATGACATCGAGTTTATAACCTTTATGTTTTTAGCGATATATTTATACTTGATGCTTTATGCCATTAAATTTAACCTTGCGATGTATCGCGAGAGAAAGGAACAAAGATGAAGAATACAATCCGTGTAGAACGTGCCATCAAGGACATCACGCAGCAAGACCTTGCCGTAGCAGTAGGCGTGAGCCGTCAGACCATCAATTCCATTGAGGCTGCTCGCTATGTACCCTCTACAGTATTGGCTTTGAAGATTGCCCGCTACTTTGGCAAAACTGTCGACGAAATCTTCACACTTGAAGAGGAAGACTAAGTCATGACGCATTGTTTCAGTAGCCCCATCGGAGTCGTTCGCCTTACCGAGGCGGACGGCTTCATCACACGCATCGAACTGACCGATGCTGCTGATGCGGTACACACCTCCCCCACTCCCCTACTCCATGAATCAGCACAGCAAATCCTTGCTTTCCTCGATGGTAAGCGCCAGCAACTGGACTTCCCCATCCGCATGGTGGGGACTCCCTTTCAGCAGCGTGTGTGGCATGCTCTGCAGCAGATTCCCTACGGCACTACCCGCACCTACGGAGAGATTGCTGCTGCGATAGGTAATCCTCGGGCAAGCCGCGCCGTGGGCATGGCCTGCAATAAGAATCCCCTACCCTTCATCGTTCCTTGCCATCGCGTAGTCGGAGCTAATGGCAAGCTCACAGGCTTTGCCTATGGTACGGATGCTAAGCTATGGTTGCTGGAGTTAGAAAAGCTTATATAATTATAAATATAAGCGACAGACCATAGCCTGCCGCTTATATTAGTATGTTCGGTACGACTTACTTAAACTGGATGATATTAGCCGTAGCGCTGCATGTGGTTTTCACATAAAACGGAGTGATCATCTTTACCGAGTAGTGTACGGTGGTGTTGGTCAGTGTCTGTGAACCATGAAGATGGGCATTCTTTGCCATTTCATTGATGGCATTGTCATAGAGCGCCTTCTTGCTCAATCCCCCTACGCCGCAGATATAGGTCGCTGTTGCCTCACCATAGGCTTGGCCTATTACCTTGAAGTTATTATCCGACAATACTACCTGAGTCTGTGTAAGATTGTGATTGGTTGCTGCTGTAGATGCTACACCAGCGCAGCCAGTGAACGAAAGAGTTGCTGCTAGAAAAGCGCAAATGGTAAACAATTTTTTCATAATCATAAATGTTTTAAAGTTTGTGCAAATGTAATTAATGTTTCTCTGTCCTCCAATGAATCATTCAAGATTCTACGTATACGCACAAAAAAAGCGCGGACAAAACTCTGTCTATTCGCTTCTGAGGTCTTCGACTACCTTGCACCAAATATACGAGTAAAGCCCACGCCAAATGGCGTGAGCGTCATTGCTTTACTCTTGGTGCTTTGTGAAAGTGTCGAAGTTTCAGAAGCCAGAATCAAAGCTAAACTCTTTCCCAATATGTCCAAAATGTGCGTATCTGATATACGCTAATGCTTCATAGGCAAATCAATTAAAAGTTTTCAGTGCTGCAAATGTAGGAATATGTTTGCACAAATGCAAGTTTTCTTTTCCAAGATGTTGTCATATCGCTCACGTCTTTGTATATTTGCAGAAACTAAAAACAGTAATTATGGGAAATGCACGTATGGGTCTGCGTATGAGGAAAGATATGCTATGTGTTCGGCTATGGAAGATAGTAGTTATACCTTTTTTCGTCTGCATGTTCATTGCCTGTAATCAGGAGAGCGGCACAGTTCCATTACCGTCCACCGATACTATAGATATTTCTCCTAGTCAATCAATGGACTTCACCAATAAGGCGGGGAGTGATACGCTAATCGTACACAGTAGCGGAGAGTGGACTGTTGGTGCATTGATGGATTGGATATCCGTTTCACCGCAAAGCGGTATGAATGGTGATACTTTGGTTGTTTCTGTAACAGAGAATATTTCGACTGATGAACGTAGGCACTTGTTGATGCTGTTTTGCGGCAAGGCACAAGTGAATGTCAGCGTATATCAGAAGGGGGCTGATGAAGTATTGAAGCCAGAGCCTATTCCTGGTAAGATAGTAGATGATGGGAAAGTGATTATAACAGACGACAGCTCTCATACTTTTGTGATGGAAGACAATGCCCCAGGCGATTGGGATGTTTATGTTCTGTTTACGAACGATGCCGGCACTCAATACTGGGAAAAATACATTTCCACTACGGATTCACCTCAGTTTACCGTCTATGCCGAAGGAGAGCTCTTGACATGGAACAAAGCTGTTGCCATTAAAGATACAATCAATGGCGATATATATAATCCAGGAATGGTAGTGTGCCGTAAAGATACGGCGTATTTCCATTTCAATGTACTGCCCACACAGCCTATAATAGAGAAGGTGACTTTCACTTATGATTCGTTTGACTACGAATATGGGGAGTTTGTTAATCCTAAATGTTATGTAGAAATGACGATGAAACGGAGTGACCAAATGTACTATTACGTGGATAACGGATCTTGGCTTGTTGATACTCGCTATATAAATCCCACGGAAATAGGCGAGAACAGTTATGCCTATACTTTTGATGGGAGCGGAAAATATTGGTCTTGGATGTCATACATTTGGATGAAGTCTTTCAACGATTATGGCAGTTCGGAAGCCACCGAGCTTAATATTATTAACTACGTTGACAATCCCAAGGTCTTGGAATATGTAAATGAATTAGTAAATTCTTCGCCTTCTCTCGACTGATTTTCTTTTCCTTATATCTTCATTCTCTTACACTTCGTCATTGGCGACAATAGTAAGCTTACCGCTTCGCCTATGGCACTGAGGCCAAGCGGTGGTTGCTGGAGTTAGAAGTTGAATAATAAATTTCTAAAGTGTTGTAATCCTTTACTTTTTCTTTTATCTTTGCCCAATAAATCTCCTATTCTATGAAAAACTTCCTTGTGATACTATTCTTGATTGTCGTTATCGCCCTTCTAAATACACTTATCGGCGGTGCGGCGGGTCAGGCTTTGGCGAGCCTATTTGTGGCGATTGTCCTTTTTATAGGCAAAGGAGACTTCTTGATAGCTGGCTACAACACCGCCAGAAAAGAGGCGAAGGAGAAATGCAACATCAAGCGCTTGCGTTTCATTATGGGGACTGGGTTTGTTCTACTGAGTGCTCTGCTAACATTCAAAGATGCCATGGGCCATGGCCTTTTTATAGCAGCTACGTTATCGTTCGTCGTTGTGGCTGTGATATTGGCCAACACCTGGGCTATGAAGAAATAGACTCAATCATCTCTGCTTGCAACCCCTCTCTCACTATCGCGTAGTGGGAAGTCTTTACGCTAATTTATTCGTGGTAAATTTATGGATAATTTGTGAGAATTTATGTCGTAAAAGAAAAAACGACCCTCTATTTATAACAGCATAAGACCATACTCCAATGAAACGAACTCAGCTTTTCATCCTTAGTCTGCTGTGCTGCGTGCAAGCAATGGCGCAAACCAAGGCAGAGAACATTTACACCTTCAATGAGGAGGGTGAAATTGTTGTAAACGAGAAGTTTGTCGAGCAAAATATGGAGTTCGACGGTCAGAGTATAAAGCCTTATGAGCCAGTAGGTATTACAACTTTTGAGGTAGACTCGGAGAAATACGAACTACACGTTTTGAACTATAAAGGTTGGGAGGATGAGCCTGGCGACTTCCGCGTCATCAGATTATATCATGGTGGCAAGCAGATTTTAGAGTTTGCCGATGATAATGCTTGGATAGGTGACCCTTTGTTCAAGGAGGGGCAGACATGGTTGCGCGATCCTATAGATGGCAGCGGAACGCCATTCAGTCAGATTTTGGACTTGATTGGCGAGCACGCCACATATAAGGGGCATTGCCTGCTGTATCCGTTGGTAAACGATGCTGCTGCCCTCTTGCTTGAGGGTTTCACATATGGTTGTGGCGAAACCTTGACTACCATCATTGTTATTAAAGATGGTAAAGCAAAGGTTGTATATAACAAATGTCGTTTTGTAACGGGTATATATGCTAACGAAAAACAGTTTGAGCTATACCTTGAGGAAGACCCCACTACAGCACAGTATGAGGAAGTAGTGAGCACCACAGTAGACGGGGCAATGGAGTACCGTATCGAACCGCATGAGGAGGGTTATCTCATCTATACGAATCCCGATATAATGCCAGTCTTTTACGATGGCAAGA
>JAZONI010000131.1:0-5655 GCA_045654445.1 Bacteroidaceae bacterium
AGCTATGGGATTCTGAACAGTCCGATGCTCATTCCAAAGGCTAAGCAACTCTTCTCTTTTCACATAGCTGAAGAAGAGCTTGCTTCGGATGTCCTCCAGCTGCGTATGCTTCTCGGCAAAGCGCTTGGCTTTCGCCGCCCATGCCTTGCGCCGCTTGGCGGCCTTGGCTTTCCAGTAGTCGTTGAAACTCATTGTTTGTTTTTTATTCCCCTCTCGTTACCGTTACCACCGTCTCGCCTGTCCGCAGGCCCTTAATGATTTTCACCTGCAGCTGCTCCCTCTCTTCGGTCATCAGCTCGTAGGGGTGTCCGTCCTGCTCAGTCTCGGGGAAGTACTTACCCTCGGCATCGTTCTTTACATAGATTTCGCAATTGGGCTCCTCGGCCTTGTAGTAGATGTGCAGCGAGGGGTATGTGCTCTTCATCAGCGCTGTCACCTCGTAGCAGGGTGTCCAGGCCGTCTCGAAGGTCACGCGTAGCGTGTCATCGGCACGCTCGAGGTCCATCCATTCGCCACGGCACAGCACCTCCTCGGGGTTCTTCCCCAAGGCCTTGACCAAGCAGCCCAGCCATGTCGGGCCAAAGCTGTTCTCTACTAAAGGCTGCTCCATTGCCTGAAGCGATGTCATGGTTTCATACAGGGCATCGAGTTCCTTCTTTTCACCCTCGATGACATAATAGGCAGTACAAATGTTAGGCATAGTATTTTGAGTTTTTGAGTTTGTATGTTTATGAGTTTTTCATTTCACACGGATAATATAGTAACTTTTGGTAAAAAATTCAAAAATCGAGGCAAGAAAATCACAGATACCCCCTCAGCACCGCGCTACGCGAGGGTTTGCGCAGGCCGCGCAGGGCCTTTTCCTTGATCTGGCGCACACGCTCTCGGGTGAGGCCAAACTCGCAGGCTATCTCGTCGAGCGTCATCTCGCGGGTGCCGATGCCGAAAAACGACTTCACGATGTCGCGCTCGCGGCTGGCAAGCGTAGAGAGCACGCGGTCGATGTCGTGCGTGAGCGACTCGCTGGCCAGCCCTTGATCGGCACGGGGAGCATCGTCATTGGACAGCACATCCACGAGGCTATTGTCCTCGCCCTCGGCAAAGGGAGCATCCATCGAGAGGTGGCGGCCCGTCTGCTTCAGCGACTCGGCAATCTTCTCCACGGGGAGGTCGAGCATCTCGGCCAGCTCCTCGGGTGAGGGCTTGCGCTCGTGCTCCTGCTCAAACTTCAAGCTCGCCTTGTTCACGCGGTTGAGCATGCCCACCTGGTTGAGGGGCAGGTGCACCATGCGCGACTGCTCGGCCAAAGCTTGCAGGATAGACTGGCGTATCCACCACACGGCATAGCTGATAAACTTGAAGCCGCGTGTCTCGTCGAATCGCATGGCAGCCTTGATGAGTCCTAGGTTGCCCTCGTTGATGAGGTCGGGCAGGCTCATCCCCTGGTACTGCTTGGCCACCGACACCACGAAGCGCAGGTTGGCACGCACGAGCTTGTCCAGTGCCACATTGTCGCCCTGGCGGATTCGTTGAGCCAGCTCCACCTCCTCCGACAGTTATCTGCTGTTCGCGACTAATCTCTTGCAGATACTTGTCCAATGATGCGTCACGCTTGGTGATACTCTTCGAAATCTTTAGTTGTCTCATCATGTATTGTTATAGGTTGGTAATAATAGTATATTGCTTCTTACTTCGCACGTTCTCTCAGTTTTTGGGTATACAGTTGTCTTACTTTGTCGACATAGTCATTTGCCGGTTTGTTGATGGTTGGCATCTGTTTTATGAACAAAGCAAAGATTTCCAACGGCGTAGTTGAGGGGAGCTTGATTGTTTCAGAGCAGCAACACGTTGTAGGTATCAGGCATATACTGTTGGTAGAGCTTATTTGTGCAAAGCATTGGTAGTTTTGATAGGATATTATTATAGAATGAGTGTCACCTGATAGATTTACATCGCATAGCTCCAGGTTCGCTTCCTTCAAATATTTCTCAATCTCCTTTGCTGGATTGTCTTGGCTAAGTTTCTGAAATCTAAGACAACTCTCGTTTGCCATACGGAGCAAAGCAAGGTCGAAATATTTATTGATGGCCGATTTCCAAGGTCGCAAAGCAAGGTTTATGATTTTTTCAGTGTTATAGCCATTGCTGATGTATTCATCTATCTTCTGCGACAACGTCGTATCGTCCCAAAGCGTAAAATTGATGACATCATCCATTACTGTTGATGCCATTAAGCGTAGTCTCAGCTTTTTGCTATAGTAGGCAAGCTCCTCCTGGCGCATCTCCATTTCGGCAGCCATTTCCATCAATAACGTTCCTATATTAAGCATACTAAAATCGGATTCATTCAGAATCATTGATTTCCCGACCAACTGCTCGCAAGGATTCAGTGTATAGTAACAGAAAGGAACTCCTTGGATACTGTATCGCTTGATAACCATGGTAGCCTGCCCATAGGTAAGCTTTACGGTTTCCACATCGGTACATTGTTTGGCGAATTCATCTGTCCAACTATTCGGACAATTAGAATAACAGTAAATACAACGCTTACTGAGATTGAGATCTATCTTTTCTCCCTCTTTGAGACGTTGGCGCTTCACTTTCATCTCGAAGAGGGTGAGATCGGCCCCTTCGGCAGCCATAGCATCGCGTAGGGCATTCTCCGAGAAGGAAAACTCCCTCTCTCTCCACTGCACTATAGGGTTATGCTTCACGAGATGCATCAGGCAATCTCGGTGATTATATTGGATTTTTTGGTATACTTCATTGCGTATCTCATCCAGCGGTGTCCGATCTTTGGCATACCGTTTGGTTCTTGTGTCCCATTTCGTACGCTGCTTGTTCCTTTTCTGTTTACAATATTCGATGATATTCATAGTAGGATAATATTAATTGTCATTGTTATTTTCAGAAAGCACCTCTTCCCATCCCTTCTTGATGTTATCGGCAATCTCGGTGGCGAGGATTTCGCGTATCTGCTCTTCATCGCTACTGAATGCCATGTCACGCTTAATTATCTCCTTGCGTCCACTGCTATAGTCGGTATGGTAGAATATGTATGCAGGATATCGGCCCGATGCTTCCTTGTTGGTCTTCCATATGAGAAATTTGTGTAGCATCACCTTACCGCCCGATACTTTTCTGAACACACGGCGATCAAGCAGGCTGCTGGGTTGCAAGTTGTTGCTTTTGCCCTCCTGCTCCTCGAAAGGACAGATGTCGGTAAGCTGTGACAGACGCACCCCAGTGGGAGTAGGCAGCTTGTCGGTGCGCTCGCGGTCAAAGGTGATGCCCATTGCCGATACACCCGAGGTGGTGCCCTGCATCAGCCACCCCTTCTCTTGATCGTAAACGAGCAGGGGATTGGTCTTTACCTTGTCGTCATTACCGCGTGCTACAAGTTCGAGCACCGATATCTCATACACCACCTCGGGTACTACCATCTGGTAAGCTATGCCGCGCGAGTCAGAGAGGATGTATTGCGACTCCACATGCTTGGCCGAGAGGCGCTCAGCCAGGTCGGCACGCTGCTCATCGCTCATGCCGTTGGATCCGTGAGCAAACATCTGGTATGCACCATCTTCGTGACGCACAGCCATGAGTACATCGCGTATGCCTCGCTCGGTGGTAGAGTAGCCTACAATCACAGCATCTATACTGTGGCGAGGCTTCACCTTGCTTACGATATTGGTCTCATTATGTACTACGAGACCCTCTGCCCCCTCGTCCTCTACCCACTCTTGGTATATCTCTTGCACCTCGTCTATCGATGTGGCGGTGCGCATCTCTACGGGACGACATAGCGAGTTGTCCCCATCGTTCATCGTCATGGCAAACAGCTCTTTCAGTTTGGCATATACCTCCTTGTAGTGGGCCGTAACAAAGGGTTGGCCATCAAGTTCGATGACATCGAAGGGAGCCAGTGCCAGCATATCGCGGCGTGCACTATCGGCGAGAGCGGTTTGCACATCGCCACAACGCGGACGGGCACCTTCACGTGGAAGATACAACTCAGCGGCTATGACGGCACTCTTGATACCAGCCTTGGTCATGAGGTCAGCGAAGACGTCGAGGCACTTCAGGTCTCCTGCGCGCTCCTTGCCTCTGGAGTTGAGCATCACGGCCGCACCGTTGCTATAGAACACACATTGCAGGTGACCGTCTATCTTGCGTGTTACGCAGAAGTCTTCACCGCTGATGCGCGATTTCATTTTTGCACCCTCGACAAGCATAAACTTGCCGGCTATGTTTGCTTTGTAATCTATTGCCTTTTGGCGCATTTCCTGTGTAATTTCCATTGTTGCCATAGTTGTGTTGTTTTTATTTTGTGGGGATTTCTTTAAGTTCAAGGTTGGTAAGTCTCAATATGAGTGCATAGCTTTCGCCATTGACACGCCCTTCGAGAAAGGCGCGGTAGGGAGTGCCTCCATTGCTCATCACCAGGGGTTCGTTGCCTTTGGCACCGCCACCCACCAACATCAAGGCGTCAGCTTCGGCGAGCTTCTTGGCCATGTCGTAGAGGAAGTCGAAGGTGAGGCCATTGATATGTTGCACTTGATAGCTTCTTTTGAACATGAACATGCGCATGGCTTTATCCTTGGGTATGAGTTTGCCTGTCCAGCGCAGGGGCACACCTTCGAGAGCGATGTTGGCTGTTGTGGTGCTATCGGGGCGCACCTCCTTCTCTGTGCCATCGGGCAGGTATACATGCTCGTTGAGCGATACACCGTAGGCTACCTTCTGTTGCGGGGTGATATATACTTTCTTCAGTCCTTCGAGCTTGAGTCCTATACGCTCCATATCCACTTCGGGATCACCGGTCACCAGTGCCTCTGCCAGTGCATCGCCATAGGCCTCCAGCAAAGCGGCTTCGGTAGTGGGCATGGTAGCCTTTAGTCGGCGTTCGTTTCTGCCTGTGCTGCCCGTTGTTGTTTTGTACACAATCGTCTCTTTATGCCCTTTATTACCGAATGCCACTTCGGCATCACGTCTGGCATCGTTGGCAATGTTAATCTTTCTCATAGTGTGATATTATTTTTAGAACATACTGAAATCAAGGTCATCAATCTCTTCTTTTTCCTCTTCGTCCATTTCATCGATGATGGTTTGGTCGGCCAGTGTTACGAATGCGAACTCCTGCTTCTCGCCAGCAAAGAGGAACAGTCCGCCAGGCGTGTTGATCAGATAGCCGTCGTTCAGGTTGGTGCCACCACGATAGCTGAACTTGAACTTGTAGATATTGTCGCCCACGGCAGTGGCGAGGTCGGCATTCACAAGCTGATATACGGATTCCCATTCGTTGTCGAGAAACTCTTCGGCGGTGACCGTCTGTGTGAGTGCGATGGGTTCATCAAACGAAGAAGGGTAGATGGGTAGTGCTTCGCCTTCCTCATTGCATGGGGTGAGCGTACTCTTTTCTACCCAGCATCCGTCGGTATCCACTACGCCTTGTTTGTAACCTCCCGATGGAATGAGCAGTGCATCGTCAGGCAACAGATAGGCCGTGTTGCATATTGTACCTTCCTTGTTGGTAGCAATAAGATTGCTCCATCCATAGATCTTTTTTCGCTCCAATTTAATTGGTGCAGATGCATACATAGCACCTGTGAGTGTAAATGTTAGTTCCTTAGCCATGATGTATTTCTCTTTTAATGTT
>JAZONI010000132.1:0-5144 GCA_045654445.1 Bacteroidaceae bacterium
TGCGGCGTGCTTCTGTGGCGTCGCCGCACTGAGACTGGCGACTACTCGCGCACCATCCAGGCGCTCTTCAGCTGGGTGTCGGCATTTTTCACCTTCACCTTCATCTTCCGCACATGGGCGGGGACGGCACCTGCCGATGCCACTCTCTTTGAGCCTGAGCACACCTTTGTGCCCCTGCTCTGCCAGATGACCTTCTTCTTCTACCCCTTGGAGGTTATCCGCCCCACCATGAGTCGTGCCAAGTTGTATGGGTTGCTGTTTGTGCCCCTGCTCCTGCTGGTCATCATTGGCATGTGTGGAGGTATTCAGTACACTTCTCTTTACACTTATTCCGATCTGTGGCAACATATTGGAGAGTTCAATGTGTGGTTCCGCCTGCTGACCCTCCTCATCATGCTCCTCTACGCCTTCTCGCTTCTCCTCGTGCCCTACGACTGGCGTCGCAGCAGTGCCGACCGTGGTTTCATCCTATGCTATGCCATAGGTTTCTGTCTGATAGGCGTATTGCACTTTGCCATACAGTTGACCCATGCACATTGGCTTGTGCTGGCACATCAGTTGATGTGGATGCTCTTCTTTGTGGCTGTCACCCATTATGAGCTGAATGAGCGCCTTTTGGCCCCGAATGTAGCTACTGAACCTCATGAGGAAGAGATTTCCCATGCCGAGACCGACCAGCTTTGGCGGCTCATCACGTTGTCGTTGGAGGCGGGCGACCAGTGGCGCAGCCCCGAGCTGAGCCTCACTTCACTGGCCGACTTGTTAGAGTCGAACCGCACCTACATTGGCGAAGCCTTCAAGCGCAATACGGGCATGACCTTCGTGGAGTACATCACCCAACGCCGTATTGGCTATGTGGTAAAGGCGATGAAGGAAGATCCCGAAGCCAACATTCAGGAGCTCTTCAACTATGTAGGCTACCGCCAGCGCTCTACCGCTTGGCGCAACTTCCAGAAGATCACAGGTCTCACTCCCACCGAATTTGTCGAGGGGCTAAAGTAAAGAAAATACCTAAACCGCCTCTTTCGTAGCTATTTATCTCACGTAAACCATTCTATGCTGATACTTTAGTCTTACGCAGGCGCAGACCGATGCGGTATGATATTTAGTCAACCCTCCAAAGACCTCGCTACGCCATTCAGATGGGGGAGATATGCGGGCGATAGCGATGTATGACATTCGTAGTGCCTAAGTGTCGCCGATAAGCTCTAATCGTCACGTTCTCAGTGTTATAACGGCGGCACTTCATCTTCGACGTCGGAGTTGTTGTCTTTTGTCAAGAAAAATTATAGGCTTGACAAAAATTTATCACTATGGTGACAAAAAATTATCATGGGCTTGATAAAAAATTGTCACAGTAGTGATAATTTAATTTGGATAGTTCCAAATCTCAGTTTGGCTCTATCCAAACTCTTGTTTGGGTAGAGCCAAGCAGAAGCGCGAGCGCAGTGTCAACTATTGCTCCCCTGTTCCTTGTCAACAACTGATAGTAGTGTCGCCATCAACCACCTGTCAATAAATGACTTGATGCCTATTGGCGACACATCGGCAGATACCTACGGAAGATGGATGTGCATATGGGCTATATGACACTCTTCCTTCGCCTGCGATGCATGAATTTTCTGTGTAAGTCTGCGCGGTCTGCATGGAAAAATATAGAGCATCTGCGTGATAAAACAGTACAACCACTCTGTGCGAGATGTCGTATGAGCGATATTGCGCACCCAAATAAGTGCTTTTTTAGCCCATTTCCCCCGATGAAATGGGCGTCTTTTATTATTTTTCGGTCGGTTTTCCTCTACAAAAACGAGCTTTTGTCGCCTGCCGCTTGCTATTGTTTCCCCATTTTTCTTTCAGATTGTAATATTGCAACGCCGGTATTGTAATATTGCAACGCGGTTAACTTTTTTTTGTAATCTCGCGCACGTACCTTTGTATGCCTTCTTGTAGGTCGATATGTAGACCCATTTGTGACAATAAGAACAAACACTTCGGAAGATAGAAAAACTGAAACAATACATACAACAAACACGGAGACGAAAAGGTTCGCGAAGATTCTATAGAACAATTTTATGTTTAACCAAATAGTTATTTTTATGAAAAAGTTTTTCACAAAAAGTTTGCTGCTGATTCTGCTGGCATTCGGCGGAATCCATGCGGCGTATGCTGACTGGAAGAGTGCAGACAGCTATGACAACTCGATTCACTGGCACAAGACGGTGTTGACACTTGACCAGCCTTATGTCACATGGAGTTTCCCCACTCGTGATAAATCTGGAACCGATGACATTATGCGATATTCTCGCTTTTATGTAGGTGCCGACAAGGGATGTTATAACACCTATATGACGGCTCCGCGCACCTACTTTGAGATTCCCTACTTGCAAGGTAAGGAGATTTTGTACCTGGAGACGGAGGGAACTATCAGTCAACGTCAGAATGGTGCTTGGGGTGTTGCTAACACGAGAGGTGAGTTTTCTCGTCCTACGGGTGATTCAGGCAATGACGTTTACGCTTATTATGTAGATTTCTACCCAGGTCAGAATCTGCCTCCCGAAAAGTTGCTCTATTTCTTTGTGCGCTGGACTGCATG
Source organism: Bacteroidaceae bacterium (assembly GCA_045654445.1). Classification (GTDB taxonomy): domain Bacteria; phylum Bacteroidota; class Bacteroidia; order Bacteroidales; family Bacteroidaceae; genus UBA1189. The sequence continues at coordinate 2,594 of JAZONI010000132.1, forward strand.
GTTGGATATCGATGGTAATTTCAATGACAACTCGTACACGGGTTATTGGATGACACAAGGTTCCGCCAAGCTCGGCAGTGGAGCTGATGGTGCAGCCTGGAACCAAACAGCAGCCAACAATTTACAAAAACACAGAGGTAACGGTATTGTAAAATATCAGAAGATTACCTTTAACATCCCTACCACCAAGGAGGTTACCTATGTGCGTAAGCCAGGTGGCGTGATTGAAGCTCAGATTGTCGGTAATGACCACGCTGATTGGGATGAGTATTATGGCTTCAGTAACAGTGATACAAAAAATGCCGATGGTTACTACACCAACAGCTATGGTACTACCAGTAAGTTGAGCAGTGGTGCTAAGGGTACATTTAATCTCGGTAGTGGTTATGACGAGACTGAGCCATACGAATTCTACTATCATCAGTACTATAAGCGTTCGGTGTCAATGAGCAATGTTAGTAGCACTGGTAATCAGACTGCCAATATGCATTTCGAGGCTCCACGCATCAAAAGTACTGCCAAGGGTTTCATGTATCCCTCTAATCTGCAGATTACGCAGGACAAGTGGAACAAGAGTGTGGAACTCAAGTGGGCCATCAACAACAACGATAGTAACCATAATACCGATGGCGGTTGGCTCATTTTCCGTCGTAAGGAGGGGCAGTCGGGCTACGAACTCTTGACCAACAGCCGTCTGAGCAAGGACAATAGCTCATATACCGACACCAACCTTGATACCGGCGCGAAATATACCTATTGGGTGACCTTTGCTCCTAACAGTTATGGCACCATGTCTGAGCCTATTCTTACCAAGTTGACTGTCGAAGGATCTGTAACGCATGACAAAAACTTTGCCTTCTCAAAGATGAATGCTGACCTCAGCGATGGAGAGAATGGCGGTATCACAATTTCATGGACACCGGAGAAGACGGGTAGTGATGTACTTTTCTTTATCCAACGTTGGGACGAACGCACTGGTCAATGGCTGAACTTGAAGGATGTAGGCCAGACTGCTACCACCTACACCGATAACGATGTGCAGTCGTGGAAGGAGTACAAGTATCGCATCAAGACTAGTTACTGGGGGCTGGACTTCTACTCTGCGGATAAGACCATCACCTATGCCCTGATGACCAAGGTGAAGGAGTTTAAAGCTTCGCAGGGAACCTACAGCAACATGGTGAAGCTGAACTGGAATGTGACGGTGCTCAGTGATGGCGACACCCGTTTTGTGGTGTACCGCAAACTTTTGGGCGACCCGCAGGCGGTGTTCAAAGAGATTTATGAGACGGTAGGTACGGAGTCGGCCTTCTACTACGAAGATTTGTCAGCTCAACCGGGTCAGTTCTACGACTATAAGGTGACCGCCTTTGCCTATGTCCCTGCTACAACAACCGAAAAGGCCAGATGGGCGGAAGGTAACTCTTTGGAGGCCGACGGTTTCGTGCAGACACGCGGTATCCTCTCGGGTCGTATCAAGTATGGCACCGGTACGGCCGTGCCCAATGTGAAGGTGGTGCTCACCAAGAGTGGCGACAATGATAATACTGCCAAGCAGTTCTACTCACTCTACCTCGCTGGTGACAACGCTTCGGGTGTGCAGTGGGAACTCTCTGATGAGATGATTGCAAACTACTTCACCGGTGAAAACCGCCCCTGGAGTATCCAGATGTATGTGCATCCCGATGCAGGCATGACCGGTACACAGGATATCTTTGATGTGAATGGCTATGCCGCTGTGGCCGTATCCCCTGCAACTGGAGGATACAACTTGATGGTGAAGAGTGCTACCGGTGCTAATAGCCCTACCTATAGTACGACAGGTATCAGCATTCCTGCCGGTGAATATACCCACCTCGTATTCTCATACGATGGTGGCAGCACCTATACCTTGCGTGCTATCCGCCCCGCCGACGAGAACGAGAATGGCGTCGTATTCGAGGAGGGTAATACCCTCAAGACCTTCACCGGCAAGGCCAATGTGCAGTTTAATAACGAGAACCGCTCACGTACCATTACCTTCGGTAAGAGTGGATTCAAGGGCAATATTGACGAGATGCGCGTGTGGACCAAGGTGCTCACCGACAAGGAGGTGGAGACCTACCATAACCGTACCCTCTCATGCGCCGAGAAGAACCTGCTTGCCTACTGGCCCGTGGATGAGGGCATCAACGGTATGTTGAGTGTGTACGACTATAGTAAGACCAATGGTGTGGCCAACGGTAACCATGCACTCGCTCAGGGTGTGATTGTCTCTGAGGTGGTGCCCACCGAGGAGCAACTCTCTATCTATAGCTATACTGATGAGAATGGTAACTATGTGATTCGTGGTGTGCCCTTCAGTGGCGACGGTACCACCTATCTGGTGCGTCCTGTATTGGGTATCCATGAGTTTAACCCCACCTACCATACCCGTTATGTAAGCAGCAACACGCTGACACATGACAATATCGAGTTTGAGGATGTAAGTAGCTTCAAGGTGACGGGTGTGGTTTATTATGAGAACACCACCTACCCTGTTCAGGGATGTTACCTTGCTGTTGACGGTACA
>JAZONI010000133.1:0-2232 GCA_045654445.1 Bacteroidaceae bacterium
CCTCGTAATCGCCACTCGACAGGGGTCTATCATACTTCTCTACGGTGGTGAAAGAGGCATAATGGTTGTCCTGCTGCTTCTCAGGATCGCTATGACGATGGATGCTGGCATAGGTGTGGTAGTTCCCTGTTGTGCTGGCAATGAACTTTTCCTTATAGAATGCCATCACCATCTCATTGGTTGTCTCTTCATCGGAATTATAGTCCCAATTGAATATCAAGTTGCCACTTCCTTGTAGGTCAGACCAATGGGCACGAGTCTGATTCTCAACGCCCACACCGCCGTCAAAGATGAGCTGGTAGCCCGTGGTAGGCTGCTCGGGGGTGTCGGGCGTATCGGGCGTGATATCGTCTTGCTGGCAAGCCGTGAAGGTGCTTGCAGCAAGCAGTGCCGCCCAAAGCTTTGTGTACTTTTTCATACGTGTCTATGTTATTTTAACTGTTAACTTTTTAGTCTCACTCCCATCGGTCACCCCATACACCACGGCGCTCTGAGGCTCCGCCAAATTCTGAGTCATCACTGTCGGAGCCAGTGCCGCTCAATGCCAGCATCTGGGCTGTCTCGATTTCAATCACCTCGCAACGTGGAGCTGCATAGGGTAGTCGGTTGTTGTCTGTCTGTGTCATATTGTTGTGAGTTTTAAGTTTTTCTAGTTTGTTTGGCACAAATGTAGGGACCAATTCTGAAAAGATTCTGAAAAAATGGGAAAAAATCGCACTTTTTTGACCTTTTTCCACATTTCATTGAGCTATCTTCAGGATTTATCGCCAAAGATACATTAAAATATTCGGGAAATCGTACATCCTCGCACTTTTCTATACCTATAGGGCTATAGGCTGAATCTATAACCTTGCGGCGTGTATGCTTCAAAGTTGCAGATGTTCTTAATCCGACTCTCTTGCACTAATTTTAATCTGTGCTGCACACAGCTTTTAATTAGGCGGCGGCTCGGAAAATTGCAAGTAAACTTAACTTTGTTGAGTTTCTGCCTCGCTTAATAATAGAAAAGTAAGCTTTTCCATTATCTTCGCTCGTTGAAACTTGCATTTTCTCTCGCCTTGCACTAATTTTAATCTGTGCAGCACACTGCTTTTAATTAGGCGGCGGCTCGGAAAATTGCAAGTAAACTTAACTTTGTTGAGTTTCTGCCTCGCTTAATAATAGAAAAGTAGGCTTTTCCATTATCTTCGCTTGTTGAAACTTGCATTTTCTCTCGCCTTGCACTAATTTTGCAGCTCAAAACAAGAAAGACAGATGATTACACTTGACCAACTGAAGGATATCAAGGAGCGCACAGAGGCGCTCAACCGTTATCTCGCCATCGAAGATAAGCTGATACAAGTAGAAGAGGAACAACTGCGCACACAGGTGCCGGGATTCTGGGACGACGCCAAGAAGGCGGAGGCACAGATGAAGAAGGTGAAGGAACTACAGGCATGGATCGATGGCTACAAACAGGTGAAGAGCCTGACCGACGAGGTGGAGGTGGCCTTCGAATTCTGCAAGGATGAGCTTATCACCGAGGCAGAACTGGATGAGGCATACGCTACAGCACTCGCGGCTATCGAGGAACTGGAGTTGAAGAACATGTTGCGCGAGGAGGCTGACAACATGGACTGCGTGCTCAAGATTAATGCGGGTGCCGGTGGCACCGAGGCACAGGACTGGGCATCGATGCTGATGCGTATGTATATGCGCTGGGCTGAAACCAATGGCTACAACTTGCGCATCTCGACCTTGCAGGAGGGCGATGAGGCGGGTATCAAGACGGTAACGATGGAGCTCGAGGGTCCCTTCGCCTATGGATACTTGAAGAGTGAGAACGGTGTGCATCGCCTAGTGCGCGTGTCGCCCTACAATGCGCAGGGTAAGCGCATGACCTCGTTTGCTTCGGTATTCGTGACTCCGCTCATCGACGATAGCATTGAAATAGAGATTAATCCCGCATTGCTTTCGTGGGACACCTTCCGAAGCGGTGGTGCCGGTGGTCAGAACGTAAACAAGGTGGAGTCTGGTGTACGTCTACGCTATCAATACACCGATCCTTATACCGGTGTGCAAGAGGAGATTATGATTGAGAACACCGAGACGCGTGACCAACCCAAGAATAAGGAGAACGCATTGCGTCTTTTGCGTTCGCAACTCTACGACCGTGAGCTGCAGCATCGTATGGAGGAGCAAGCCAAGGTGGAAGCCGGGAAAAAGAAAATTGAGTGGGGCTCACAGATACGC
>JAZONI010000134.1:0-4355 GCA_045654445.1 Bacteroidaceae bacterium
GAGGATATCGAGGACGGCACCAACAACTATCAGACCAGCGTCTACTACATGGACATCATCAACCAATACGAGCGCATGGGCGACTTCATGATTAATGTATCTCAAGATTTAGAAAAAGTTTTTTCTCGCAAGTAACCTTAAAAGAAAAAATCTTTGGGGCAATTGGGTAACTAGTTATCCAATTGCCCTGCATTTATTCATTTTCAAACACCATGAAATATGAACACCATTGAATGGTGGACGATGCTTCCCTTCTGTCTGATGCTGTTGTGCATAGCCGTATTACCTCTATGTGCATCCCATTGGTGGGAAAATAATGTTCACAAATTACATATTTCACTCCTTTGGAGCCTGCCTACTGCAGTTTATCTCATCGTGATTGGTACCTTCTCAGCCACTACAATAGACACCATCTATCATTCCATATCCAGAAACGATAAAACAAATTCCTTTTCCATTGCGTTTACATAAAGAATTTGTACTTACCTTTGCTGCGAACAAAGGTCTAGGTAGACGAATTGACTAGAGGCAGTTATTGCCCTCGCGAACTACAATATAGTATGAACTAATAGTAAACACAGGAACAATGAAAATATCAGACATTAGAGGAAGAGAAATCCTCGACTCACGCGGAAACCCTACGATAGAGGCCGAAGTGATACTTGAGAATGGGGTGATAGGACGTGCTTCAGTTCCCTCGGGAGCATCTACAGGCGAGAATGAGGCACTGGAGTTGCGCGATGGAGACAAGCACCGCTATGGTGGCAAGGGAGTATCCAAAGCCGTGGACAACATCAACAACCGCATTGCCCCCCTACTCTACGGAGGTAACGTATTTGAACAGCGCAACCTGGACCTCCTGATGCTCGAACTTGATGGCACACCCACCAAGCGCAACCTCGGCGCCAATGCCATACTGGGTGTGTCGCTGGCCATAGCACGTGCAGCAGCCAAGGCATGCGGCATGCCGCTCTATCGCTACATTGGCGGCACCAATGCGCATGTGTTGCCCGTCCCGATGATGAATCTCCTCAATGGAGGACGCCACTCCGATGCCCCTATCGCATTCCAAGAGTTCATGATACGCCCCATAGGAGCCAGCAGCATCCGTCAGGCCGTGCAGATGGGTGCCGAGGTGTTCAGTGCCTTGAAGAGTGTACTCAAGCTGAAAGGCTATAGCACAGGTGTAGGCGATGAGGGCGGTTTCGCCCCTGCACTCAAGGGTACGGAGGAGGCTTTGGAGGTGCTCGTTCAGGCTATCGAGGCTGCAGGCTATACCCCAGGGAAGGACATCACATTGGCGCTCGACTGTGCCGCATCAGAATACCATCGCGATGGCGTGTATGACTATACCCTCTTTGAAGGGCCTCAGAGACATAAGCGCACCTCCGAAGAGCAGGTCGACTACCTGGAACGCCTCATAGACTCCTACCCCATCGACTCCATCGAAGATGGCATGGGCGAGAACGACTGGGAGGGATGGGCCATGCTCACCGAGCGCATCGGCGACCGCTGCCAGCTCGTGGGCGACGACCTCTTTGTGACCAATGTCAAGTACCTCAGCAAAGGCATAGAGCGCAACTGCGCCAATAGCGTGTTGGTGAAGGTCAACCAGATAGGTACGCTCACCGAGACCCTCGACACCATCGAGCTGGCCCGTCGCAACGGCTACACCACCATCATCAGCCACCGTTCGGGCGAAACCGAAGACACCACAATCGCTGATATTGCCGTAGCTGTAAATGCAGGACAGATAAAGACCGGCTCCATGAGCCGTAGCGACCGCACAGCCAAGTACAATCAACTGATGCGCATCGAAGAAGAGTTGCGTCGCACAGCACGCTATGGTGTATAGGAAGCAGTCATTGCCACATCGGCACTCAATCGCAACTTTACACATTAATCAGTACAGCATCCCGCCCGAACCTTGTCGTTCGGGCGGGAGTCGTTTGTTACCTATTTTCTTACAAAATTATCGCTTGCAGTGAGCTGTGAATAGATTTTTTACAAACTTTGCAGTATTACAGCGAAGATAGGCTGCACTCGTTGAAAATAAAACAAGTTTTATTCACTCGTTTGCACTATCTTTGTAGCTGTAATTCGAATGATACTTAGGGATATGGACAACATGTTGGCGACATACGGTACAGTGGACCTCTCGGTGAAGGGGTGTGGCGGTGTGGCCTGCGGTGCATACCCCCCCTATAAACACTTTTCATCGAAAAAAGCATTTTGTCGCATTTTTTTTTTGTGATGGTGCTTGCGCGAACTTTAAGGGAACAGATACCCCTGTGCAGCGAGGTTTACAAAGTTGCATCTGATGGAGAGGTAGTGATGAATGCAAGCACAAATTGGATGAGCAATTCATTATCTACTCCGTACCTTTATTGCTGGGGCGAAGGCTGATTGTCGGGGATGAGTTCTTATCTTTGCGCTCGCTAAATCGCAACTATGCTTTTAGCGAAGTTACTCACGATCGGCTCTTGATTTTCTGTACTTCGTTATGATAGATAGATTCTGCCTATAGCCCGATAGGCACAAAGAATGTAAAAAAATCGTATTTTTCAGAATCTTTTCAGAATTGACCCCTATTTTTGTAGTAAAATTAAGAAAACGACACAATTTTAAGAATATGAAACAAGAAAAAAAGATTTATGTGAGCCCCTCATGTGAGGTGCTAGTGATGGAGACTCAGCAGGCAATGCTCTCTAGTTCTATTACAGGTTCTGCTCCTGATAGTGACGATTCAGAATTCGGTGCTCCTGCAAAGGCGGCAAGCCGTGGCGTATGGGGTGACCGATGGGAGTGAGACTAAAAAGTTAACAGTTAAAATAACACAAACACGTATGAATAAGTACACAAAGCTTTGGGCGGCACTGCTTGCTGCAAGCACCTTCACGGCTTGCCAGCAAGACGATATCACGCCCGATACGCCCGACACCCCTGAGCAGCCGAGCGTGAGCAAATATGAGCAGCTCACCTTCAGCAGTGCTGACGAGCCTTCTACCCGTGCCATGTGGAGCGACGAGAAAGGCAGCGGTAGCCTTATCTTCAGTTGGGAAGAAGATATTGCGGGCACAGAGGTGGTGGCTATGCTTACTGGTGAAGACTCTTTTATTCCAAATTATCCGTCGGAGAATCCTTCCGCTGATGAGTTGAATGACATCAAGTATCACAGTTATATGACCATCAGCCCGCAGGAAGACCTTCACAAGGCCGACTTCAAGACATTGCGCTATTATGATACAGAGGATATGGCTAAAGCAAAGGCAGTATTTGCAGTGACTCCTATAAACGATTTCTGTATTTTCGAGGCCGATGAGACAAGCTTCAGCGCACAAATGGAGATGCCTGCATCTTTCGTACAGTCATTCTCCCAGAACCCGGAGTTCCTTCGCGACTATATGATGATGTATGCGCAGGCAACGGTTGTGAATGGTAGTGCAACGCTCAATTTCAAGCATATCCCTGCCACTTTCCGTTTCATCATCACCAACAAGCGCCCGACCACTGCAAGGCTTGAGAATGTGAGCCTTAGTATTGACGGTGGAGCACCAATAGGTTCTAATTTTGCGGAGGTGCATGGAGATTACACTACTGAAAGCCTTGATGTGGATTTTGCTGGGAATCATACAAGCATCACCACACTCTTGAACACCACATTGGCTTCTCAAGAGTCATACACAGCATACGCTATGGCTCTGCCGTTGTCTGACAGTGAAAGTCTCAATGGCAAAGAGATAAAGTTTATCATCAACACCGAAGAGCATGGTTTCCTATCATTCGTCCTCACGGGCTCACAAATAGCCAACGCCAATAAAAGCTATGGTGAAGACATTTACAACTGGGTAAGCGGCAAGTCCTACACCATCCGCATGAGCCTTGATGATGTACTCACTTTTGATGGTATCACTGTCGAAGACTGGAACAAAGAGACTATCGATGGTGGTGAAGCCGAAGAGGAAATTTAACAACAAGAATAATATAAAAAACGAAACAATATGAAAAAGTATTTTGCAATGGCAGCAGCTGCCCTCGCGTTGGTGGCTTGCGACAAGAACAACGCTGATTTGGGTATTGACAATACCAAAGACACCCCATCACCATCCTCTCGGCTGGTGTGGCAGATTTGAGTACTCGTGCCGGTACACCTGCTGGAACACTGACCAGTGGTTCGCTTTCATTCTTTTTCAATAATAATAGTGGAGACAATAGTCGATATGTAGCCGACTGTGAAAAGTGGACTTATTCGAATGGCAAATGGCAATTCGATGAAACAGGGACTGATCCGCAACAACTCCTTTGGAAGGGTGCGGGTAATGCTATTCCTTGGATTGCTACATATCCTTATCGTG
>JAZONI010000135.1:0-11200 GCA_045654445.1 Bacteroidaceae bacterium
CATCGAATCATGGAAGAAGAAGTTGCTTAAGGACGTGAACATGAACGTCAACAAGTCATCACAGGTAAGCTCTGTAGAGGTGATGAAGGAGCCCTTCGAGAAGACTGCCACACAGAAGATCCGCCGCTTCAAATATAAGGAATCGGCACCTACCGTAGAGCAGGACAAGAAAGAAACCAACAAGAAGGGTAACAAATAAGCGATAAATGCAACCAACTTATGTGGGCGTGTCAAAAAAACACGCTCACATTTCTTTCGAGGGAGAACTATTGCCTAAAACAAACGACTGCTGCAACCTAGCGTGCAGCAGTCGCTATATTATCGACTGTGTCGAATAAGTAATGGGGTTACTTGACGAGAGACACCATGCGTGCCATGTACTTGCCTATGATGTCAAATTCAAGGTTTACGACACTACCCTTCTCGATATCATGGAAATTGGTATGCTCATGTGTATAAGGGATAATAGCAACCTGAAAACTATCCTCTGTCGGATTACACACCGTAAGACTCACTCCGTTGACAGTCACAGAGCCCTTGTCGACCGTGAAATATCCACGGGCAGCCATCGCCTTATCGAAAGCATACTTGAAGGTGTAGTACCAACTACCTTCGGCATCCTCAACACTTACACATGTAGCCGTCTGATCCACATGACCCTGCACGATATGTCCATCGAGGCGGCCATTCATCATCATGCTGCGCTCTACATTGACAGCATCGCCCACCTGCAACAGCCCCAGATTGCTACGCTCTATGGTCTCCTTCATAGCGGTGACCGTATAGGTACCGTCCTGAATGCTCACGACAGTGAGGCACACACCATTATGCGACACACTCTGATCAATCTTCAACTCATCAACAAAACTACACTTCAGCGTGAGGTGAAGATTTTCCTGCTCCTTTACAATGCCGACAACAGTGGCGCATTCTTCTACAATTCCAGAAAACATATATCTATATTTTATTAGGTTTACCAATCATGCCATCACTCATGCAATGACTTTTCGCAAAGGTAGATAAAAAATGAGACTTTGGAAAATAAATTTACGGCAAAAGACTAATTGCGGAAAAAGAGGTTTCGCACCCAAAGCCCGATACGTTTCAGGAGATAAGTGGGCAGAAAGACAAATATCAAGTAAAGATATGCATAGACAGCCGAGTACCCCAAGACTTCCTGATATACCTTTGCATTGTATTTTATCAGAGGCCTCTTTTTCTTGGACACTGAATTGCGATGCTTGCGGTAATAGGCTAGCGGCTCAGCAATGCCATAGGCAGCACCGAAGTCGCGCAGCAGCAAGAGGAACAATCCCCAATCCTGCCTCTTGCGTATCGTCGGCATTAACACCTTACCACATATGGCAGTGTCATACATCGCTGTCAGACAGCCAATCTTATTGTCGCGCTTCAGCTTAGCGTAGGTCATCCTGGAAGGAGAGTTCACGATGCCATACACCTCGCCATCTTGGTCGCAGAGATAATAGGATGTATATGACAAGGCCATCTTACGATCTTGCATGAAGGCGACCTGTTTCTCTAGTTTATTTGGTGCCCATCTGTCATCGCTATCACAGAAGGCGATGTATTGTCCTTCGGCCTCGGTGATGGAATGGTTACGTGCATAGCCTGGACCCTTGTTCTCTTTCAAGAAGAACACCTTCACCCTACTGTCGCGTGCAGCATACCGATGTAATATCTCGTGGACCTCGGTATTGGTAGAGTTGTCATCCGTAATCAAGAGTTCCAGATCGGCATACGACTGACCAAGCACACATTCAATACTCTCAGCCAAGAAACGGCTTTCATTGAATGTGGGCATTATGACGGATACCAAACCTTTCCTCATCGTATGCATTTGTTCTGATTTCACTGCAAAGATACACATAAACGGGCGAAAACATATCAAGCCTGCTTGGATATTTTTCTCAGCCAGTCAAGTATCTGAATGGTTTACCATAAAGATACGCACTCTCCCACACGTTTTCGCTCCAAAAGAGGACATCCCCATCAGTCACGCCTAAAGATGTCACGCGTATAGACCTTCTCCTTCACATCATCAAGCACCGCATCGTAGCGGTTGGCGATGATGGCCTGCGATTGTGCCTTGAAAGCCGACAAGTCATTCACCACGCGACTGCCGAAGAAGGTCGTCCCATTAGGCAGCGACGGCTCATAGATGATCACCTCTGCCCCCTTGGCCTTGATACGCTTCATCACGCCCTGAATCGAACTTTGACGGAAGTTATCGCTATTGCTCTTCATCGTCAAACGATAGACACCAACAACTGGAGGTTGTGAGTTCTGACCGTTAAAATCCGAGTCGTACTGGTTCATCTCGGTATATCCATACCAGCCTGCCATCTTCAGCACCTGATCGGCAATGAAATCCTTACGGGTGCGATTGCTCTCGACGATAGCCGTCATCATATTCTGAGGCACATCCTGATAATTGGCCAGCAACTGCTTCGTATCCTTGGGCAGACAATAGCCTCCATAGCCGAACGAAGGGTTGTTGTAGTGCGTACCGATGCGCGGGTCAAGACCAATACCCTGGATTATTGCAGCAGTATCGAGTCCCTTAATCTCGGCATACGTGTCCAGTTCGTTGAAATAACTCACACGCAAGGCAAGATAGGTATTCGCAAACAGTTTGACAGCCTCAGCCTCCTTAAGGTCCATAAAGAGCAAAGGGATACCCTTATTCAATTCAGCATCAGCCTCGCCGATGGCTCCCTGGACGAGCAGATGAGCAAATGTACGTGCAGCATCCTCCAGATGATTCCCTGCAATAAGCTTTATGGCATCGTTCTCCTCGTTGAGCCCCTTCAGAATCTTGGGATAACCTACGATAATACGGCTAGGATAGAGATTGTCATATAGCGCCTTGCTCTCGCGTAAGAATTCAGGCGAGAATATCAAGCGCAATTTACGGGTAGTGTCATATCCACGCTCCTTGAACAGGCGTGCATACTTTACATATAACCCGCGGCAATATCCTACGGGGATAGTGCTCTTAATGACCATCGTAGCCTCAGAACCCGACTCAAGCACCTGGTCTATGACACTCTCGACAGCCGATGTGTCGAAAAAGTTCTTATGGCTATCATAGTTTGTCGGGGTGGCAATAATTACGAAATCAGCCTCCCGATATGCCGACCTGGCATCAAGCGTAGCCTTCAGATCCAGGCTTTTCTCGGCAAAGAACTTTTCAATATATTCATCTTGAATGGGCGACTGCCGACGGTTTATCATATCCACCTTATCGGGGTTGATGTCCACAGCCGTCACCTCATTGTGCTGAGCCAGCAGAGTGGCCATACTGAGTCCTACGTATCCGGTTCCTGCTACAGCAATTCTCATATTGTCGCTTTTTATATAACGACAAAGGTAATACCATTTTATCAAATAAAGAAACATATCTCACCAAGTTTTCCTATCTTTGCAAAAAGATTAGTCAGTATAATCATGAGTAGAGTCGTACACATACACATGCGGGCAGTCATGCTAACTCTGTTTTGGAGTGTATGCACTCTCCTATATGGCAACATCACTTTCACCCCATCACCTTACGACTCCACCCTAAGGGAGATACCACTTCCTCTGATAGAGATATGCACCACTAACGGACAAGAGCCAACAGGAACCCATGTGATGGCCCCCGAGGGCTTATGGGGAATAGGCTTGAGAGACAACGAATATGTTGACGGACATATGAGATTGTCATTGGGCGACAGCACACTATACACAGGCGAGATGCAAATCAGGCTGCGAGGGAACACGAGCAGTTATTATGGAGAAAAGAAGCCCTACAAGATCAAACTCTCCAAAAAGTCGGACCTCCTCTTTCGCGGGGAATCTCAATATGAAGACAAGGACTGGGTCCTGCTACGCGTATACGAGGGGTTCCCCATCAGACTCCTTGTCGGACAAATGGTAGGCCAGTCGGTAGGGCTAGGATGGCACCCACAGTGGGAATACATCAACCTGGTCATCAACGGAGAGTACAAGGGAGACTACATACTTATCGAGTCCATTGAACGCGAAAAGGGACGCCTCAACATCGGAGCTACAGGGTACCTCATCGAAGACGATGCTTATTGGTGGAACGAAGATATCTATTTCAAGGGAAACATGCTAGTCCATCAGACGGGCTATACCTTCAAGTATCCCAAAGCTGAGAACATCAACGATTCCCTCCTTACCAACATCAAGGAGTATATCCTCGCCTTCGAGGATGCACTGACCCACGGTGAAGACATCAGCCCCTATATCGACATGGAGAGTTTTGCCGCATGGCTGCTGGCACAGGACATCCTGGGACAAGATGACAGTGGCGGGACCAACCGATACCTCTACAAACAGAGCCACGACCCTGAAAATCCCTATGACAGCCCACTGAAGATGGGTCCTCTATGGGACTTTGACGGAGCTTTCAGTGTCATCGACCATTGGAGCGCCATACACAATAGAACCTACAGTTTCTATTTCACCAAACTCCTCGAGCGTCAAGACTTCTACACATGCTATGTCCACCTGTGGCAGACGCTGCGCGAATCACTGTCCGACGACATCATCCAGCAACTTACGACTATAGATACAGACAAAGGCGCTGCCATCGATGCAAGCCGCCACCTCGACACACGACGATGGGAAGAGAATACGACACCCCATCCCCTATCCACATACATCACCAAGATGGGCAACTGGCTAGCGACAAGATGCCAATGGATCGACAGCCAACTACTCACCCGATATCAACTACGATTCGTCATTGACGGAGAGACCTACCACACAGATTCCCTCATCTTTAGAGAGGCAATCACCTACCCTGCCGTGCCCGAAAAGGAGGGATACACGTTCAGCGGTTGGGACCAGACCTTCGACATCATGCCGGCTAACGATGTGACGATAAGCGCATCATTCATCACCAATGGTATAGGCCACGCGACATCCACTGGCGTACCTCCCCTCATCGTAGATCTCATGGGCCGACGCCACCCTCATCAGCAACAACTAAAGAGAGGAATCTATATCATCGACCGAAAGAAAACTATTATTCGATAAGGCTTATAGGCCTCAGAAGAAGAGTTCTGAATGATTGATGCCTGCGAGATATAAAAGAAACTTCGCGAGGCAAGTATCCTGAGCATGGTGTCGTGTATGAGATAGTTAGAGGGGGCCCAAGAGCCCCCTCATTGCTGCTTATCTCGCATCGAGCAGTGTAATGTCGAAGATAAGGGTGGAGAATGCCTTAATGGCCCCGACTGAGCGGGAGCCATAGCCTAGGTGGTAGGGAATGACAAGTTCCCAACGTGAACCTACGGGCATCTCGCGCAATGCTGTGTTCCAGCCCGTGATGAGTTCACCCAGGCGGAAAGTGGCAGGACGCCCCTTCTGTGTTTGGTCAAAGACCTTGCCGTTGATGAGTTTGCCCGTGTAGTATACCGTGACATGGCTTTTGGCCGACGGCTTGGGTCCATTACCCTTATTGATCACACGGTACATGACACCATTGAACAGAGTCTTCACACCAGGACGCTGCGCATACTCCTGCAAAAATTCTTGATTCCTTATCTTATATTGGTTGTCGACAGGTGCCATGGTAATGCCTGTATTACTTTTGTATCTGTTTCTTGTCTCCAACGATGACCACTTCGCCACGAGGTGTGCCCTGCACTCTTGTGCCTATAGATGGCTTCATGGTCATGTTGCCCTGCTTCAGTCCATTGGTGGTGGTGATATTCTGTCCGATACCTCCGACAGAGAGGAATCCGCTCATTTTTTTCATGATATTTTGTTTTTATAGGTTTAACAAAACAATCTTTACAAAGATAATACAATACGAAGAATTGTACAAATTTATATGCTCAGTCCTTTGTTCCTTCAGAGATGAGCAGCAGTTTGTCTCCCACCTGAAGATGGAGCGAGCCATTGGGTACAAGAAACTCCTTGCCACGCTTGACAATCATCACGAGTGCGCCATCGGGCAGTGTCATCTCTTTCAGCGTGTTACCCTCTTCAATCATGGCGGGTGTCACGGTAAGGTCGGTCAATTCAGTGTCTATCTCGTCGGGCAACTCCACACCAAAATCGTTTCCGGTCTTCTCCAATGGGGCCGACAAGCCCAGTTTGCGAGCGAAGAAGGGTAGCGTAGTGCCCTGTAGCACAAGCGACAATATAGTGATGAAGAACACAATGTTGAATATCTGGTCGGCTCCTTCAATATTGCCCACTACAGGGTATGTGGCAAAGATGATGGGCACAGCACCACGCAAGCCTACCCATGAGATGTAGAGTTTGGCACGGGAGGTGATATTGCGGAAAGGAAGCATGCAGAGCATTACGCTGAGCGGACGACCCACAAGTATCATAAATCCCGCAATGAGCAGGGCCACTAAAGCGACATCAAGCATCTCGCGAGGGTTGACAAGCAGGCCAAGGAGGATAAACATGATGATCTGGAAAAGCCACGTCAGCCCGTCGAAGAAGGTGGATATCTCTTTACGGTTGGCAATCTTGGAGTTGCCTATCATCATGCCTGATATATATACGGCAAGATATCCGTTGCCCTTGAAGAGGTCGCACACCGAGAAGGTGAAGAAGACCACAGCCAACATGAAGATAGGATAAAGAGCCTTGTTGTCAAGGTTGAGTTTATTGATGACAAAGACGGCCAGTTTGCCTGTACCATAGCCGATGAGCCCACCAAAGACAAATTGCTGCAGGAAGGAGATGATGATAGAGCCTGCTCCACTCACCTCGTGGGTGATGAACTGGATGAGCACAATGGTGAGCATGTAGGCCATGGGGTCGTTAGAACCACTCTCGAGTTCGAGCATAGGACGCAAGTTATGCTTGAGGTTCATCTTCTGCTGGCGCAGGATGGCAAACACGGAGGCCGAGTCGGTAGACGACATCGTGGCAGCCAACAGCAGGGAAGGAAGGAAAGCAAAACCAACATTGCTCCACGACATGCCAGAGAGCCACCAAATAAAAGTACCGGTAAAAAATGCTGTCAGCAATACGCCGACGGTAGAGAGCACAAGTCCAGGGGCCACTACGGGCTTGATCTCATGAAACTTAGTATCCATGCCACCAGAAAAGAGGATGATACAGAGCGCAATCATACCTACAAACTGAGCATCTTTCATATCGTCGAATTGTATGCCCAGCCCATCACTGCCAAAAAGCATGCCTACAACAAGGAACAACAACAAGGTGGGCACACCAAAGCGGGCACTCGTCTTACTCACTGCTATGCTGACAAACAGCAAAATAGAACCTATAAGGAGGATGTTTCCTGAAGTTATCATACGGATTGGATAAAGCGTTTCCTAAGTAAGAATAGTAACAGAAAGATCAACAACATTCTCTCACGAAGTCGAGCATCTCGAATATCTCATCATGACTTACCGTGCAGTCGATGCGGATGTCACCGATACCACCCAATAAGGTGAAGCGTATCTCTGTGCCGCGGTTTTTCTTATCGTGCAGCATCAGTGCATACAGGTCGTCATACTGCTTGCAGTCAAACTCTGGTACACCATACAATTCTTTGACACAGGCAATCGTTTGGCGCAACTTATCGGTGGGGAATCCCTCACGCACATGCGACAGGTAGAGTTCACCTATCAGGCCCCATGCTACGGCATAGCCATGCAGACAAGGCGTGGAGCGACGCATGTAGAGCGTCTCCAAGGCATGTCCAAGCGTGTGCCCCAAGTTGAGTGCCTTACGTATATGCTGTTCGGTAGGGTCCTGCTTCACAATATCCTCCTTGGTGTGTATCGATTCCATGATGAGCAGCTGGAGTTCTTCCAGATTGGGTGTCTCCCAATCAAAACGCATCAGTTGTGACCAATGTTGTTCGGCACTAATCAGACCATGCTTTATCATCTCGGCAAATCCTGAGCGCAAGTTGGGCATATCGAGCGTACGGAGGAAATCGGCACATACGACCACTGCATCGGCAGGATAGAAGGCGCCTATCTCATTCTTTAGCGAATGGAAATTGATACCCGTCTTACCTCCTACAGCGGCATCAACCATGGCCAACAGAGTAGTGGGGACATTGATGCAGCGTATGCCACGCTTATAAGTTGCAGCGGCAAATCCGCCCAAATCAGTCACCATACCTCCACCGAGGTTAATCAACAAGGAATGGCGCGTAGCACCATAGCTGCACAACTCTTCCCACACATGGGACAGCGCATCCAGATGCTTGTGGTCGTCGCCCGCAGCAATCGTGATACAATGAGCCTCGGCCATCAAACCATCTTGAGAGAGCAAGGGTAAGCAATGTTTCAATGTATGCTCATCAGTAAGGATGAACAGCCGGTCGTGCTCAATCTCGCCCAGCAATTGGCGCAATGTCTCGCTCGGACATGCAGTGCTTATAATACGTTGTGAAGTCATTGGATATCTATTCCTTTATTTGTAATATCGTTAATTTGTCTTTTCATCACCTCACCGTGATGTGCAAACAACTCTGCTTGCGCTCATATTTTACGTAGCATCGACCTGCCTGATGCATATCGTACACCGTCTGCATCAAGAGTTGCAACAGTTTGGGGTCATTGGCACAATGCTCTTCAGGCTTATCGAAACGCACATAGGTGATATCAACGGTAGTGCCATATTGATGGCACGAATTCTGCGAAGCATTAACGTTGCCACTACGGCGCAAACGTGCAATATGGTTCTGGGTGCGATAAACACTGGTAACAATAAACCGATGGCGACGGTCATACCCTCTGTTGTAAAGTGAGTCTTGGAAAGCATCGCCCAGATCATCCAACAACTTCTTGGCCTTAGGGACAAGATAGGGGGCAGAATGGGTAAGCGGGTCAACCTTATAAAGCTTATTGGTCTCTATACGCTGCAACCCGAACTCCTCCAGTTCCAACTCTTCGATAGTGAGCGGGCGGGGTGTACCATTCGCATAGGCCGCCACAAGTTGCGTATCGTTGAGGTCGTTAAAAATACGCGGATAGTTACGATATGGGTCGCGGCGGTCATTCAAGTCGGGATTATAGATAGGCTTTTCGGGCTCCTTGGACGTGACATCCATATTCTTGACGATAAGTTCGCGCAGATGAAAATGGCAGCATCCTTGAAGGCTATATACACCCATAGACAAAAGTACCAAGATGGCGATTGTTGCCGCCATCAATGAAAGGCCTTTCTTACAGATCAGCCTACCGTCCGACAGACTTGTCACTATACGAAGATAACGGCGCAACAAGCCCTTGCCATACTTTTTTATAACATGAGCGACAAAAGGAACCAAACACAATGCCAACTTATACCCTACCAAATCATGCGGAGCAGTGAATACTCCGCACAACGCCATTATTAGCAGATATATGGGGTAGCCGACATATCCCAACTGTCGCACAGGCCAGCGCAAAAGATTCGTACCAACAAGATAACCTGAAGTGAAGAGCACCAAAAAAGAGAACACCTTGAGACGAAACCAGGTGCGCACCTCGTAGTCTTCACTCACAAAAAGGCAGCCCACCATATCGGTAAACAGGAACAACACGGCTACCATTGGTATCAGTTGGGCCACAAAAAGCAAAAAATCGTTTCGCGTATTTTTCATAACTAATTTGCAAAGGTACTAAAAAAATAAGGGAAAAGCATCCACGAAAACTTTTTAGACCAACAAAATCACAAAAAAAAGGGGCTAAAAGAAAAAAAACTGGTTGAAATTTTAGTAATCAGTAGAAATAGACTACTTTTGCATTTCGTAAAAAGCACGAATAACTATAAAATACAAACAAAAATATGGCAAAACAAGAAATCAAGCAAGAGCAAGTGCTCAATGTAGAGGAGGCTGTAAGCCGCTCTGAAGCTTTCATCAACAAGAACAAGAAGACTATCTCATCAGTAGTTATCGCTATCGCAGCAATCGTTGTAGCAGGCGTAGCAATATCAACCTACGTTATCAAGCCCCGTGAGCAAAAAGCTGCCGAGGCTCTCTTCGCAGGTGAGAAATATTTCCAGAATGGCGATTACGAGACCGCTCTCAATGGTGACCAGAATGAGTATGCCGGCTTTGAGGCTGTAGCAGACGAGTTTGGTAGCACAAAAGCAGGTAAACTTGCAAAGGCATATGCAGGTATCAGCCTTGCTAAGTTGGGCCGCTACGAAGAGGCTGTCCCCATGTTGGAGAGTTTCAAGGGTGATGACGCTATGGTAGGTCCTTCAGTACTTGCCGCATTGGGTAACTGCTATGCACAGACAGGCAATGAGGCTAAGGCTGCTACAACATTGGTAAAAGCTGCACACAAGGCAGACAACAACTTGTTGAGCCCCATCTACCTCATTCAAGCAGGACAACTCTTTGAAAAATTGGGCAAGAACGCTGATGCATTGAAGGTTTATACCGAAATCCAAGAGAAATACTACGGCTCAACACAAGCTATGGATATCGAAAAGTATATCGAGCGCGTAAAGTAATCTAAAAAGAACAGACAACACTGGGTTTAGAGTTTAGAGCGCTCCTCTACATTCTAAACCCATTTTATTTATCATACAACTATGGCAACAGCATATCATAACCTCTCAGAATATGACATCAATTCAGTACCTTCAGCCGAAGGCATGAAATTCGGTATTGTAGTATCAGAGTGGAACGAGAATATCACCGCTGCCCTACTCCACGGCGCAGAAGAGACACTGAAGAAACATGGTGTTAAAGCCGAGGACATCATCGTGTATACCGTACCTGGCAGCTTTGAGCTCACCTATGGAGCCTCGCTCTTCGTTAAAAGCGGAAAGGTAGATGCTGTCATCGCTCTCGGTTGTGTCGTACGCGGAGATACCCCCCACTTCGACTATGTATGTGCAGGCACCACACAAGGCATCGCGGCACTCAATGCACAAGGTGACATCCCTGTCATCTACGGACTCATCACAACCGAGAATATGCAGCAAGCCGAAGACCGCGCAGGCGGTGTTTTAGGCAATAAAGGTGACGAATGTGCAATAACTGCAATAAAAATGGTCGATTTCGCTTGCAAATTCAAAAAATAGTTGTACCTTTGCATCGCCTTTCAGAGGAAAGGACATTTGGGCAAATTCCAGAGTGGCCAAATGGGGCAGACTGTAAATCTGCTGTCTTTCGACTTCGGTGGTTCGAATCCATCTTTGCCCACAAAATGAGGAGTGAGAAATCGCTCCTCATTTTGTT
>JAZONI010000136.1:0-1612 GCA_045654445.1 Bacteroidaceae bacterium
GACGAGCGCAGCGGAGGGGGTATTATCCGAGAAAGTAGTACCACCTCCCCCTCTTCGAGGGTACTCCTCCTACTTTAGGAGGAGAATTTAAGGTTTTGGACAACATCTATATTATTGCTAAAACAACCGCAAATATCACAATCAAAACGCCTATTCACATGAGATATTGAGTTGATGAAACTTTATCGGACACCAATAATATTATTACAAAAAACAAGACATCCGCACGTATGCGGATGTCTCTTGTTATGAACACTAATTATATTCTTTGTCGAGATTAATCTTCAGCTTGCTGCTTTGCCTCGAACTCCTTAACTAGCTTCTCCTGTACATCCATAGGCACAAGTTCGTAGCTTGAGAAGCTCATGTTGAATGAAGCACGACCACCGGTGAGTGAGCTGAGTGCGGTAGAGTATGATGACATCTCCTTCAAGGGCACCTTAGCCTCGAGTTTCTCATAACCATTCTCACTACTCATACCCATAATCATACCGCGACGGCCCTGGAGGTCACCCATCACATCACCCATCTTATCAGAGGGCACAAGTACCTCTACATCGTAGATAGGCTCAAGGATCTTCGGACCTGCATTCTTGAACGCTTCACTGAAGGCGTTACGGCCAGCGAGCATGAATGAGATTTCGTTAGAGTCTACCGGGTGCATCTTACCATCATATACGATAACGCGTACGTCACGAGCGTATGAACCGGTGAGCGGACCTTGCTCGAGGCGGCTCATGATACCCTTAAGGATAGCAGGCATGAAACGTGCATCGATGCTACCACCTACGATAGAGTTGATGAATACGAGCTTACCGCCCCACTCCAAAGTGTGCTCTTCCTGACCCTTCACGCTAATCTTGAACTCCTGATTGCCGAACTTATATACATCGGGCATAGGCATGCCTTCGTAGTAGGGCTCTACAATGAGGTGTACTTCACCGAACTGACCGGCACCACCTGACTGCTTCTTGTGACGATAGTCGGCGCGAGCTGCCTTAGTGATGGTCTCACGATAAGGAATACGTGTCTCTTCGAAGCGGATGGGGAGCTTCTCATTGTGCTCGAAACGCCACTTCAAAGTGCGGAGGTGGAACTCACCCTGACCGTGTACGATAGTCTGACGCAACTCCTTAGACTGCTCTACTACCCATGTGGGGTCTTCCTCACGCATACGGTTGAGGATGGTCATCATCTTCTCCATATCAGCCTCGTTCTCGGGACGGATAGCACGAGAGTACTTCGCATTGGGATACTTGATGAAGTTGAACTGCCAATCGCAATCCTTACCATTGAGAGTATTACCAGTCTTCACATCTTTGAGCTTCACGGTACAACCGATATCACCAGCCACGAGTTCGTCTACCTGGAAACGGTTAGCACCAGCGCAGCAGAAGAGCTGTGCCATGCGCTCCTTAGAGCCGCGATCGGCATTAGTAAGGTCATCGCCCTCGCGTACCTTACCGCTGAGAACCTTGAAGTATTGTACGCCACCGATATGGGGCTCTACAGCTGTCTTGAAGAAATAGAGTGATGTGGGGCCATTGGGGTCGGGAACAACCTCTTCTCCCTTGGTATTTACCACTGCGGGCATCTCATTTACGAAGGGAAC
>JAZONI010000137.1:0-13997 GCA_045654445.1 Bacteroidaceae bacterium
GATTAAGTAAAAAAGGAGACCTAGAACTCGCATGCGAGACTCCTTGGTGCTGATAAACCAGCAGTCGTCGCAACCGACGTTCTTTCACGTCGGCCCTGTGAGGGAGGGGGAAAGGACCCGCAGAATAGATTAATAATTTAAGCTAATAAATCCTGCCGCAGACTTCGCACGTCGGGGTCGCCTCCCTCACAGGGAGGGTTAGGGTGGGTCTCATTCGAATTATGAAGAAGACATATATCGCTCCCACGATGGAGATTACAGAGATTGGAATGGTGTCAATGATTGCAGCAAGCGGTCTTGGCTTCGATTCAGAGCATGAAGGTGGATATGAACAGCTCAGCAATGGCCGCCGTGGCACTTGGGGTGACCGCTGGAGTGACTGACGCAACATAGCGATCTTCGGATAAACTATCAGAGAGGGGCTGCCAATGGCGGCTCCTCTCTCTGTATCGGCACTCAGTGATATCAATATCAGATATCAATTAATGTGGGCTCTCCACGAAAGTCAAACGAGGACCACATTTTATTTCGTCCATCCCAGGAATTTGCTTACCTTTGAGGTTTGTTTACATACAGAGATAAATATTTAGGTATAATTAAACCTTTTCCCTCCGCACGAGTCATAGTAAAGTTGACATTATTAAAAAAGAATAACATCAAACATTTGAATATGAAGAAAGCGTTGCTCTTGATGGCCTTGGCCATGTGCAGTATGGCCACCATGTGGGCCCAAGACAAGAAAGTGAAGGTGACGGGACATGTCACCGATTATGAGACCAGCGAACCTATCGGGATGGCTACCGTGCAGTTGCTCGCCCTCCCCGACAGCAGTTTCCTGCAGGGTACGACAACCGACCTTAAGGGTGCCTTCGAGATGGAGGGACGCCTCGCCTTGGGCAAATATCTGCTGAAGACTTCGTTCGTAGGCTATGGCGACGAGATGCGCAGTTTTGACGTCACCAACGACACGCACCGCCTGCGTTTCGACTCGCTGCAGTTGAAGACCGACGCATTGCTGCTCAAGGAGGCTATCGTGGAGGCTCAGGTGGCACAGGTGCAGGTGGTCGACGACACGGTGGTATTCAATGCCGAGACCTTCCGCGTGCCCGAGGGATCGATGCTCGAGGAACTCATACGCAAACTGCCCGGATATGAGGTGGGCAGCGACGGTACGGTGACCTATAACGGCAAGACGGTATCGAAGATTCTCGTCGATGGCAAGGAGTTCTTCTCTGAGGACAAGAGCATTGCCATGAAGAACCTGCCCGCCAACATGGTGAAGAAGGTGAAGAGCTATGAAAAGAAGAGTGACCTGGCCGAGATGACCGGTATCGATGATGGCGAGGAGGAGCTGGTGCTCGACCTCACCGTGAAGGCCGATGCCAAGAAGGGATGGTTCTCGAATATCGACCTGGGCTATGGACGCCCCACGCAGGAAACAGACTACGACATCAACAACCTGTATACCGTGAAGGGGATGGTGAACCGCTTTGCCGACAATGAGCACTACTCGGTGATGCTCTCGACAAACAATGTCAACGACATGGGATTCCCCGGTGGTGGCGGTGGCCGTGGTGGCGGCAATGGCATGAACCAGAGTTCGATGGGTGGCTTCTCGCTGGCCAAGAACTTCGGTGAGGAGGTGGAGAAGAACAAGTACCAGTACCAACTCGGTGGTGGCGTGCGCTTGTTCCACAACAACTCGGACGTGCAGAGTGAGAGCGCCTCGGAGACCTTCCTGACACAGGGCAGCGACAACTCGTTCTCAAACAGCCGCAACAAGTCGAACAACCGGAGCTTGCGCGTGAATGCCGACCTGCGCTTCGAGTGGCGACCCGACACGATGACCAACATCGTATTCCGCCCCAGCCTGGGATATTCAACATCGAGCAATGCCTCGGAGAACCGCTCGGCGACATTCAACCGCGACCCCTACGCTACGCTCGAAGAGATAGAGGCCAACGACAAGGACCCGCTCGACGACAGTTGGGTAGACAGCCTCTACGATAGCCGCATCAACTACAGCCGCCGCGAGTCGGCAGGAGGGGGAGAGAGCACCTCGCTCAACGCCAACCTCACGATGAACCGTAAGTTTGGCAACGAGGGACGCAGCCTCACACTCAACCTGCGTGGCGGATACAGCAACAGCGACAACTATAGCAACTCGACATCATTTACACGCCTATACCAGCGCGACAGCCTATACACCATCAACCGACACAACACCACCCCCTCGGTGACCTATAACCATAACGCGCGCGCGATGTGGAGCGAACCGCTGTGGGAGGCTACCTTCTTGCAACTGAGCTATCAGTTCAGTTACCGATACAACGACAGCCACCGCTCTACCTATGACCTCCCGGGCGATCTGCCCAATTGGGAAATCCCCTACTGGGAACTGCCGAATGAGGACGAACTGCGCAATTACCTGAGCGAGGAGCTCAGCCGCAACGCGACATACGAGAATATGGATCACGACATCACCGCCCAGCTGCGCTTCATCCGTGAGAAGTATAACATGAACGTGGGCTTCTCGCTGCTGCCCCAACACAGCAAGATGAGCTATAGATATATGAATACCGACATCGACACCATGCGCACCGTGTTCAACTTCACGCCTACACTGAACTTCCGCTACCGCTGGAGCAAGCAGACGAGCCTGCGCATCAACTACCGCGGACGCAGTAGCCAGCCATCGATGACCGACCTGCTGCCCATCACCGACAACAGCGACCCGCTGAACATCACCATGGGTAACCCAGGACTGAAGCCTACATTCAACAACAGCCTCAACGTGCGTTTCCAGGACTTCAAAGTGGAGAGTCTGCGCAACATATCGGCCAACGTAGGCTTCAACAACACACTCAACAGCATCGTGAACAAGATTGAATATAACGAACTCACGGGTGGACGCATATCGCAACCCACCAACCTTGACGGCCTGTGGAGCAACTGGAGCACCAATGCCGGCATCGCCTACAACACCGCGCTACCCAACCAACGATACAAGGTGAGTTCATCGACCAACGCACGATACAGCCATCAGGAGGGATATGTGCGTACCGCTACAGAGAAGAGTACGTTCCCGCTCGCTACCACACACTCGGTGTCTCTCTCGGAGCGCCTCTCGGGAACCTATCAGAACGATTGGTTTGAACTCACCATGCAGGGGACCATCAACTATAGCCGCGCACGCAACGACCTACAGCCCACGGCCAACCTCGACACCTATAACTTCTCGTATGGCCCGTCGACCAATATCAACCTACCCTGGTGGAACCTCAAGCTGTCGTCGGACATCTCCATGAACAGCCGCCGCGGATATAGCGACCCCGACTTCAACACCGACGAACTCATCTGGAACGCACAGCTCTCGAAGAGTTTCCTCGCACAGAATGCCGCTACCGTGAGCGTACAGATGTTTGACATCCTGCACCAGCAGAGCAATGTGAGCCGCGTGATCAATGCCACCATGCGCAGCGACACATGGTACAACACCGTAAACAGCTACTTCATGGTGCACTTCATCTACCGCCTCAACCTCTTCGGTGACCGCGAGTCGCGCAAGGAGGCACGCAACAGCCCCGCCACGAACGGGCAGCATCCCCAACAGCCTGAAGGCGTGCTGCCTCCCCCTCCCTCGGGCATGGGAGGACGCTCGCCTATGCGAGGCGGTGGAATGCCTCCTGCAGGTGGTTTTGGCGGCCCGATGGGCGGTTTTAGACCCATGTAAGCGAAAAAAAAGCAACTTTTTTCTAAAACTTTTCCAAAAATGCTTGCAATGTTTTGATTTTTATTATATTTGCAGCCGTAAATCAACTTAATAACTATAGATTATGAAAGAACTCGTTGAAAAAATTCAGGAAAAGTACGCTGCTTTTGCAACAGACGCAGCTCAACAAGTAGAAAAGGGTAACAAGGCTGCAGGTACACGTGCACGTAAGGCTTCTCTCGAACTCGAGAAATTGATGAAGGAGTTCCGCAAGGCTTCTCTCGAGGCTGCAAAGTAATCCTCACCCTCATCTAAAGATAAAAAACCGCCGGGCATTGCCTCGCGGTTTTTTTCATGCACAGCAGGCATCAGTAAACGCACCATCCTATTCTTCCGAATAAAGTGCGCGAGTGTTTGTGTCGCTCAAAGGAATTTACTACTTTTGCACCATGTTTATTATAACCGCATAAGAATATGGCAGAAATCAATCCTAGCAAAACGATTATCGTAACCTACGATATGTACACCGTGCTTGACGACGAGAGAGAACTTGTAGAGCAGGCTACCGCCGAGCACCCCTTCCAGTTCACTACCGGACTGGGCTTTACCTTCGAGGCTTTCGAGGAGAAGTTCAACGACCTGAAGGAGGGCGATACCTTTAACTTCACCCTCACCAAAGAGGAGACCAACGGCGACCGCAACGAGGAGTATGTGATCGAGGTGGACAAGAACATCTTCTGCGTGAACGGAAAGTTTGATGACAAGCAGATATACCCGGGCAACGTGATTCCTCTCATGAACGCCGAAGGCCAGCGCATGAACGGCCTCGTAGTGGAGGTGAAGGAGAACACCGTGACCATCGACCTCAACCACCCCTATGCGGGCATGGGACTTGCCTTTGAGGGTAAGGTGCTGAGCATGCACGATGCTACCAAGGAGGAGATACAGGCTCTCATCAACATCATCACCGGACAGGGCGGCTGCGGATGTGGCTGTGACAGTTGCGGTGGCGGCTGCGACGGCTGTGGCGACCACGAGGGCTGCTGTCATTAATACGGATGGTCGATAGACCTATAGTCAACGGTCTACAGTCAGCAGATTACAGACATTCCTCCGGATGACATCGGTTGACCGTCGACCGTTGGCTGTAGACATTTAGAAGATGAAATAGATGAACACTTTCGGTACACTCTTTCGCCTCACCACGTTCGGTGAGTCTCACGGCCCCGGCATAGGGGGCGTGGTTGACGGTATGCCTGCGGGCATCGTCGTGGATATGGACTTTGTGCGCCACGAGATGAGCCGCCGACGTCCGGGGCAGAGCGCCGTGACTACGGGGCGCCACGAACCCGACGAGGTGGAGTTCCTCTCGGGCATCTTCGAAGGACGCACCACGGGAGCGCCCATCGGGTTCTTCGTGCGCAACACCAGTCAGCACTCGGCCGACTATGACAACCTGCGCGACGTGTACCGACCCTCACATGCCGACTTCACCTATCAGCAGAAATATGGACTACGCGACCATCGCGGTGGCGGACGCACCTCGGCACGCGAGACCGTGGCCCGATGTGTGGCGGGCGCACTGGCCAAACTGGCGCTGCGCGAGCACGGCATCACCATACAGGCCTACACCTCGCAGGTGGGCCACATCGCACTCGACAACGACTACACCCGCTACGACCTCTCGCTCACAGAGAGTAACATCGTACGCTGCCCCGACGTGGAGAAGGCCAAGGAGATGGAGCAACTCATCCTTGCCGTCAAGGCCGACGGCGATACGATAGGGGGCGTCGTAACCTGTGTCATCAAGGGGTGCCCCGTAGGCTTGGGCGAGCCGGTGTTCGGCAAACTGCATGCCGCACTGGGAAGCGCCATGCTGAGCATCAATGCCTGCAAGGGATTCGACTATGGACGCGGATTTGACGGCATAGCCGAGCGGGGCTCGCAGCAGAACGACCCCTTCGTGAACCGCGAGGGCACCATCACCACACTTACAAACCGCTCGGGAGGCATACAAGGGGGCATCAGCAACGGAAAGCCCATCTACTTCCGCGCAGCCTTCAAACCCGTAGCCACACAACTGGGCGAGCAAACCGTGCTCGACATCCATGGCAACGAGCAGACGCTCAAGGCCAAGGGAAGGCACGACCCCTGCGTAGTACCCCGTGCCGTACCCATCGTGGAGGCCATGGCGGCCATTACGCTGCTAGACTATTACCTGCAACGATAATCCCATGCGCCTGAAGACTCTCCTCGTAGCCCTCGTCATGGGCATCACCCTCGCGCATGCACAGTTTGTCGATGCGCCCAAGCGCGAGTACCGCGCTGTGTGGCTCACCACCATCAAGGGACTCGACTGGCCCGACGAGACGCTGGCAGGCATGGGAAGGGAGGAGGAGCAGAAAGAGGCGCTGTGTACCATACTCGACAGCCTGCAGGGCATCAACATCAACACAATATTGCTGCAGACACGCATCAGGGGCGATGTGATCTACCCCTCACAGATAGAGCCTTTCACCCAGGTGTTCACAGGATGGCATGACGTGGCACCCACATATGACCCCTTGGCATATGCCATCGACGAGTGTCACAAGCGCGGCATGCAACTGCATGCATGGCTCGTGACCATACCTCTAGGCGATGAGGCCCATGTGAAGGCTCACGGCAAACAGGCGTTGCCCGCGAAGAGCCGAGGGCAGTGCACACGCTTCAAAGGGGCTTGGTATATGGAACCGTCGCATCCCGCAACGGAGCGGCACCTCACGGCACTGGTGGAGGAACTGGTGACTAATTACGACATCGACGGCATACACTTCGACTACATACGCTACCCCGAGGGCAACCGCACCTATCCCGACCATGCACACTACAGCCGCAACCGACGCGGCATGAGTAAGGATGATTGGCGGAGGAGCAACATCACGCGCCTCATGCAGACACTCTATGCCAAGGTGAAGGATATCAAGCCCTGGGTGTGCGTGAGTGCCGCCACGCTGGGCAAGCACGACGACACGAGCCGATACAGCAGTTATGGCTGGAACGCCTACCACACCGTACACCAGGAGGCCAAAGCATGGATGCAGCAAGGCATCGTGGATGCCATATTTCCCATGATCTACTATGCAGGAAACCATTTCTACCCCTTCGTGACCGACTGGTGTGAGGGCAGCCACGGACGCCATGTCGTAGCAGGGATGGGAACCTATCAGTTGCACCCCGAAGAGAAGAACTGGGAACTGGAAGAGGTGGTGCGCCAACTCAACGTGGTGAGGGCACATCCCATAGGCGGTGCTGCGCAGTTCCGCTCACGTTTCGTCACCGACAACACGAAGGGCGTGTACACCTATATGCAGCATTTCTACCCCTATCCCGCTCTCGTGCCTGCCATGCCGTGGCTCTCGACCACGCTGCCTGCAGCACCGCAAGGGATGCAGGTCACCATCGACCGCCACACCACCACGCTAGCCTGGGAGGGTACGGACGATATGGTGCGCTACAACATCTATGCCAGCGACAAGTATCCCGTAGACACCGAAGACCCCGCTCTACTGTTGGCTACCTATCTTGATGGCACCACATACAGCGAGCCCACACAGAGCCTCAGTCGCCCGCGCCACTATGCCGTGACAGCCATCGACCGATACGGCAACGAGAGCGCACCGCTGCAGTGGGAGAATAGGGTGGTGAAACCTCTAGGGCTGAAGTCAATACTCAAATAAATTTAATGAAAGTTTATCCCTGCCTCGCTCAGTAGAGAAAAATGCAAGCATTTCTCTACATTCACTCGTTGGGATTTGGCATTTCGCTCGGCTTGCACTGACTTTAGTCTGCTTTGCAGTCTGAAGATAGGCTGCGCCTCGGAAATACTCAAATAAATTTGGCATTTCGCTCGGTTTGCACTATCTTTGCAGAAAATTTCATAAAGAGTTATGATTAATAGAGTACTTATCAGACTGAAGGTTATTCAGGTAGTTTATGCCTACTATCAGAACGGAGGCAAGAATGCAGAAGCAGCAGAGAAAGAACTGTTTTATAGTTTATCAAAGGCATATGATTTGTACAGATACCTTTTGTTGTTGATGGTGGAAGTGACACGCTTCGCAGACCGCCGCATCGACAACCGTCGTAACAAACTGCGTCCTACTGCTGAGGACCTTAACCCTAACACCCGATTTATTGACAACGCCTTTATGGCACAGTTGGCTGCCAACGCTCAGTTGGAGGAGTTTGCCGGCAACCAAAAGCGCACATGGGACGATGAGGGTGACTTCGTAAGAAATCTGTTTGAGAAGATTGAGGCAACTGGAATCTATCAGGAATATATGGCCAAGGACACCTTGACCTACGAAGATGACCGTGAGGTATGGCGCAAGTTATACCGCGCAGTAATCATGCAGAACGACGAGATTGACGAGATTCTCGAAGAGCAGAGCCTCTACTGGAATGATGACAAGACCATTGTTGACACCTTTGTGTTGAAGACCATCAAGCGTTTTGACCCGGAGAATGGTGCTGAGCAGGAATTGCTGCCTGAATTCCGTGACGAAGAAGACAAGCAGTTTGCCAGCCGTCTGCTGCGTAGCGCTATCAACAATGCTGAGGCCTATCGTAAGTTGATGGAGAATAATGCCAAGAATTGGGATATGGAACGATTTGCCTTCATGGACATCTTGATCATGCAGGTTGCATTGGCCGAAATCATGTGTTTCCCCGGTATCCCCGTATCGGTATCGTTGAATGAATATGTAGAGGTCGCCAAGATGTACAGTACGCCCAAGAGCGGCAGTTTTATCAATGGTATGCTTGACTCAATTGTTAATCAATTGAAAAAAGAGAACAAACTGAACAAAGCATAACGGAAATTTGTGTATCTTTGCAATACAGAGAGATATCATTTTATTAAGAACTTATAAAAAACGTAAAAACAATGTTATTGTTACTAGCACAAGCCGGAGGCGCAGGCCTTCTCTCATCACCCATCTTCATGTTGGTATTGATGTTCGTCATCATGTGGTTCTTCATGATCCGTCCGCAGCGTAAGCAGCAGAAGGCTATCGCGGCTTTCCGCAACAGCCTCAGCGCTGGACAGCAGGTGGTAACCAGCGGTGGTGTATATGGTACAGTTAAGGATATCATCACTGAGAATGGCCGTCAAGTAGTAGTCCTTGAGATTGCCCCCAGCGTAAAGATCAAGATTGACAAGTCGTCTATCTTTGCCGACATGTCAGCCAGTGCTCCACAGAAGTAATATTTGAACGGATGGCCAAGAAAGAGCCTCGTCAGTTACAGAGCACAAAGCAATTTTTTAGAAACTTCCTGCGTATCAATGATGGCAGGGAGTTTCTCATCTTTTTATTCTTTCTGCTCATCTCCTTTGTGATATGGTATCTGACTACCATGAACAATGTGTATGAGATGAAGTACACGCTCAAACCGCAACTGAAAGATCTGCCCAAAACGAAGATGGTGATTGAGCCCATGCCTAAAGAGATAGAGGTGGTGCTCAAAGATAGAGGGGATAAACTTCTCGAATATAAGGCACGAGACCGCTACAGGACTCTAGAGATAGACTACACTCGATATCCAAGCATCTCGGGACATACGGCTATCTATGGTGCAGAGTTGACCAAGTTGCTGAGTGCAAGTTTGGCTTCGTCAACAAAGATTGTATCTGTGTCGCTTGATACCTTGCAGTACTATGTAGCCGAAACTCGTGGGGTGAAATTACCGCTTCGCCTACAAGGAGACATCACTGCCAACAGACAATATGCTATAGAGCGTACTTCTCTCACTCCTGATAGTGTCACCGTATATGCAGCACGACAAATCTCCGATACGATGACGGCTGTATACACGCCTTATATCAAACTTACAGAACTTACCGACTCGGTAATACAGACAATTGCTTTGGGAGAGAAAAAGCGGGGTATACGTTATGAACCTGCCGAAGCGGAACTGTGCGTGGCTGTTAGTCCATATGTCAGCAAGAGTGTCCAGATACCTATTATGGGATATATGTTCCCTTACGGACAACAGTTGAAGACATTCCCCTCCAAAGCCAAAGTAACCTTCCGCGTTAGTTTGGATGACTTCAGAGAGGTGACAGAAGAGGATTTCAAGATACAGGTACACTACACACAAGTGCGCGACAATACATTAGGAAAAGTATCACTACACCTCGTAGAGCAGCCCAGCAACGTAACTGATATCGTGATTGAACCTGCCGAAGTCGACTACCTGATAGAGATGAATGTGCGAGGCAGATAAGTCGTATCCTACTCTGTATATGAAAAACAACGATTGGCGTTATCCCTATGTGATAGGCGTTACCGGTGGTATAGGTAGCGGAAAATCAGTGGTAGCGCGTCTGCTACAACTGATGGGGTTGCCTGTATATGATTGCGACAGCAAGGCCAAACAATTGATGTGTATAAATGAAGGAGTACGCAAGGCACTTGTTGAAACTGTAGGGAAAGCTGTTTATAACGATGATAGCACACTCAATCGTGCCTACCTGTCATCCTATATGTTCGGACATCCCGAACGCGTAACATCAGTCAATGCCATAGTGCACCCTGCCGTGCGAGCCGATTTCAGACAATGGGCTCAGCTATCAAAATGCCCCTTAGTAGCGGTCGAGAGTGCTATCCTGTATGAAGCAGGCATGGAAAATGATGTTGATACCATATGGCTAGTGCAGGCATCAGAGGCATTGCGATTGCAACGCGCTATGTTGCGTGACGGAACAGATGAAGCTGCCATAAAGCGGCGCATGCAGAGCCAAATGAGTGAGGAAGAACTGATGTATCGTGCCAACAGCATAGTGTACAATGATGGAGAGCACTCGCTCATAGGTCAAGTGTGGCATCTGCTACAAAAAATCAGGACATAATATTTCGTGCCGTAAATTTCGATATATCGCGTATAATTCTTATTTTTGCGGCTCAATTGATCCTCATAGAGAGAAAAACATTATTAACAATAAAAATAAAGAACTATGCTTAGAACTATTTTGTCAATTGCCGGAAAACCCGGTCTATATAAACTCGTGTCCAGTGGACGTAATATGCTCATCGTTGAGTCTGTAGACGCAGCGAAGAAGCGTCAACCGGTGCATAACACCGACAAGGTTGTTGCCCTCGGTGATATTGCCATGTATACCGATGACGAAGAGGTACCCTTGTGGCAAGTGCTTGAGAATGTAAAGACTAAATGCAATGGTGAGGTATGTGCTATCGACTATAAGAAGGCCGATAATGACGAGTTGGCTGATTTCTTTGCCGAGGTGCTCCCCAACTACGATCGTGACCGCGTATATATGTCGCACGTGCGCAAACTTATCCAATGGTACAACCTCTTGGTGGCTAACGGAATCGTGGAGTTTGCTCCGGAAGAAAACGAGGAGACAGCTGAAGAGGCTTAAGCGCTAATTTAAGTAGTACAATAAACCGATGAAGAGATTTTTGACTGTTTGCGCTATAGCGAGTGCTGTGTCGCTTAATGCAGACGCACAAAGTTTGGGCGGATTGCTCAAATCACTGACAGGTGGGAACAAGAGTGAGACTACCACGTCGACTGCTACAGCCACTGACAAATCGGCCGCCAATGACGCTACAAATGTGCTAGGAGGCGTGTTGGGTACCTTGTCAGGCTCTGCCTCAGGAACTGAAGATGACAACACTGGCACAAACGTGCTAAGTGGTTTACTAGGAGCTTTGGCTGGCAGCGGAACGACTAGTGCCAATGATGAAGGTACTGCACTGACCAATAATGGTATTGTATCTGGTATTCTCGGTTCTGTGTTGAATGCTTTCACCACCGTCAATAAGAATACCTTGATTGGAACATGGGGCTTTAAGGGATCAGCCTTCGTCTTCGAAAGTGAAAATGCGCTGGCCAATTTGAGCAGTGATGCTATGGCAGCACAGGTAGAAGCAAAGGTTGACCAGTATCTTGCCAAACTGAATATAAAGGAAGATGCGTGTAATATAACCTTTAATGAAGATAATACATGTATCTTTGAAGCAGGGAATCGCGCACTCAATGGCACTTACGAATTCAACGCCGAGACGAAGGAATTAAGCCTTAAGTTTGGTTTGATATCAACAACTGCCTATCTTGTTTACGATGCAGGCACTATCAACATTGTATATCAGAGTGATGGTCTGCTCCGTATTCTCAAAGCTATAGGCTCTATGAAGAGTAGCGGAACACTTGCCTTATTGAGCACGTTGCTCGACCAATACGATGGTTTGCGTATTGGTATGGCTTTCCACAAATAATATGATCTATCGTGAACAAACAAGCGGCTATTTTCATAGTCGCTTGTTTGTATTTTTATGGATATATTGCTCCGCATTACCCCAATGCAACGTCAAGTATCATCATGATAACAAACCCCAGCATAACGCCCCATGTGCCAGCATGAGGATACTCGCTGATATTACTGTCTGGAATAAGGTCTTCGGCTACGACAAAAAGCATGGCACCTGCAGCAAAACCAAGCATCCAGGGGTGTAGTATCGCCACTTCGGAAGCCAACACATACCCCACAATGGCTGCCAATGGTTCTACGGCACCACTGCCCATACCGAAAAGGAATGCCTTATGCCTGCTTCGCGTAGCGACTTTCATGGGAAGAGCGATGGCGGCTCCTTCGGGGAAATTCTGTATCGCCATACCAATGGCAAGTCCCAGAGCTGCATAGTAGGCTCCCGGTTCGCCACTGACAGCTGCCGCGCCGAAAGCAAGCCCCACTGCAAGGCCTTCTGGAATATTGTGTATGGTGACTGCGAGGAATAGTCGAGTCGACTTATGCACCCTCACATGAGGCCCCTCCTCGTGTCCAGTGCCTATATGGAAGTGGGGTAACAGATGGTCGAGCAGCACTAGAAACAGTCCGCCTAGCAAAAAGCCTATAGCAGCAGGTATCCACGACCAAATGCCGTATGTTGCCTCAGCCGCTTCGATAGAGGGAATGAGTAGTGACCACACAGAAGCAGCTATCATAACACCTGCTGCGAAGCCCAGAATAGTGGCATTGACGCGTTTTGGAATATCGTGTGTAAAGAGATATACCATTGCCGATCCTGCAGTAGTGGCTAGAAAGATAATGGTGAATCCGATGATAGTGATGGGTGTCATAACTGTTTTTCTTAAGTTTTAGGAAAACTAAAAAATACCCGACCATACAGCACAACACTGTGATGGCCGGGGAGGTTTTCTGCGAGGTTATTTATTTAATAACGTTCTGTTCAATTTGCTGCCTCAGTCTCTGCAGCCTCAATCATTTGCTGGCTAGCATACATGTAAACCTCGACGCGACGGTTCTGTGCTCGACCCTCTTCTGTGTCGTTAGATGCGATGGGCTGACTGAAACTCATACCCAATACATCCTTAAGCTGCTTCTCTTCTACGCCCTGTGCCTTCAAGTGGTCAGCCACAGCCTTTGCACGCTTTTCTGATACCGATTGATTAGCCTTCTCGGTACCTACATTGTCGGTGTGACCAAGGATAGCCACGTCAGCATCGGGAGTGTTCTTGAGCACCTCTGCAAATGCGGTAAGGCTAGTTGAGGCATCTTCACTCAGCTTAGAGCTGTTGAAACCAAAGAGGATGCCAGAGTCGAAAGTCACCTTCACTGCAGGGAGTCCGTTCACCTCTACCAGTTGTACCTGTGCACCCTCAACCTGCTTTGCCTCCTCGGCAGCCTTGTCCATCTTACGACCGATGAGTGCACCTGCAGCGGCACCTACAGCAGCACCAACTGAAGCACCTACAACTTTACCGGTATTGCTGTCGGTATTGCTGTCGCTGTTTCTGTCAGCCCAGTAGCCGATACCTAAACCGATAGCACTACCAGCAGCTGTACCGATAGCTGTACCCCAACCCGTATTCTTCCAAGTGCCACAAGAACTAAGGAGAAATGCTGCACACAAAATCAATGATAAAGTTTTAATTTTCATACTTGTATTAGTTTTGATGTCAGTAAATATGTATTTATATCTTATTTTTTTTGCGAAAATACTAAAAAAATAGCTATTTACTATATTTTCCATAAAAAAGAATGAGTAAACGATGAAAAAAAATCTTAAATTTGCAGACCCAAACAAAATCTCACTTCAAAAGATTAAAATAAATAGAAATATATATGGCAAAAGAACTGAAAGAACTTACCAAACGTAGCGAGAATTACTCGCAGTGGTACAATGACTTGGTCGTGAAGGCCGACCTTGCCGAGCAGTCGGCAGTGCGTGGATGTATGGTGATCAAACCCTACGGCTAC
>JAZONI010000138.1:0-14933 GCA_045654445.1 Bacteroidaceae bacterium
GGCAGAGGGGGTCTTTAGATTTATGAAAACAACCAACAATCTCGAGACGCGCCGCATCTGGTTGTTTCTCATCATCACCTTTGCGATCACCTATGCATGGACCATCGGGCTCATCTGGCCTCGTGTGCTTGGGCGCGATGCCGCAACACTGTCGCAAGAGGAGCAGCTCATCAACACGGCCCTCACTGCCGTGCTGATGTTCTTCCCTGCCTTGGGCGTGCTCATCACTCGCCTCGTTACTCGCGAGGGCTTCAAGAACTCGATGTTGCACCTCAATCTGAAGGGCAACGTGCGCTACTACCTCATCGGATGGTTCGGCCCCTTCGTGCTGACGCTCCTTGGTGCGCTGCTTTACTTTATGGTGTTCCCCTCAGAGTTTACGCTCGACAGCTATCTCACGCAGATGGCTACGCTGCCCGTGTCACCGAAGGTGTTTTGGATAGTACAATTACTCTTGATGATGGTGGCTCCGCTGCTCAATGTGGTCACCTGCTTTGGCGAGGAGTGGGGTTGGCGTGGCTACCTGTTGCCCAAGGTGGCCCAGCGCATGAAGTTCCTACCGACGGTACTGCTCACCGGCTTCATCTGGGGTATCTGGCACGCGCCCATCATTGTGGCGGGACATAACTATGGCATGAACTATCCTGGCTATCCGTGGACGGGTATCGTGGCCATGTGCCTGCTCTGTATCGTATTAGGAACACTATTCTCTTATATTACCCTGAAGACCAAGAGCTGCTGGCCAGCTGTGTTTGCCCATGGCATGATAAATGGTACAGCCTCTATCGGTGTCATCTTCCTTGCCGACCCTATGGCTTACGAGCGCTTCGTAGGCCCTGTGCCTACAGGCATCATCGGTGCTGCGGCTTATATTGTGGTGGCAGTATGGATAGTATGGAAGATGCGTAAGGAGGAATGCTGTTGTATAAGTTAACGGATAACCACTACTGATACAATGAGAGCCTCCCGTAGGAGGCTCTCATTATATGGCTATGTATCACTCGGCGCCATTCATAATCACCTCGGCGGTGTGGCGTGAGCGTATGAGCTTGCGGGCTAGGCGCTGCACATCCTTGGGTGTCACCTCACGTAGGGCATCGCCAGTGTAGAGCATGGTGTCGTCGGCATATCGTACATGGTCGGTGAGGGATGCCATCCAGTAGGCATCAGTATCCTTGTAGTCGTGGTGCTGCTTGAGCAGATACTCACGTGCCTTGGCGAAGTCCTCTGTTGAGGGACCCTCGGTAGCTACCTGGCGTAGCAGCGCTATGGCTTGGACGAGCAGTGGCTGGGCCTGCTGGGGATTGGTGCTGAAGTTGTACATCAGGGTGAGCTCATCGGCGGGCTGGCGTGCGATGCGTGAGGTCACCGATACGTTATAGGTGCCGCTCTCTTGCTCGCGCAGGGTCTCGGTGCAGAGGCTGTTCATCACCTCGCTGAGGATGGCACATGCGGCATTGCTGCGTGCGGTGTAGCGTTCCTTGGCTGCGATGTTGTAGATGACCGTGGTGACGGGGTTCTCCATGGGTATCTGCACGTGGGTGACGTGGCTGCCGCGGCGCAGACGGGGTAGGGCAGTGAGGTCGGCCTTCTCATGGTGCTTGGCATTGCCGGGCAGTGAGGCTATGTAT
This sequence comes from Bacteroidaceae bacterium, assembly GCA_045654445.1. Lineage (GTDB taxonomy): Bacteria > Bacteroidota > Bacteroidia > Bacteroidales > Bacteroidaceae > UBA1189. The sequence continues at coordinate 1,632 of JAZONI010000138.1, forward strand.
TGGCCGATGAGCGGTGTGAGCACATCCATATCGATACCACCAACGAAGATGAAGGTGAAGTCGGCAGCATTGGCAAAGCGCTCGCTGAAGAGCTGGCATGTGCGGGCATAGTCGACACTATCGGCCAGGGCCATCGAGGGTTTGCGCTGGCGTGGGTGTGGCTCATACATGGTGCTGCGCAGGGTATCGGCAAAGAGGGTCATGGGTGCAGGCTGTAGCTGCTGTGCTATGCTGTTGCGCATGTTCTGTTGCCAACGTGCGAAGGCCTCTTCGTCTTTGCGCACGGTGGTGAAGCGCAGGTACATGAGCTGCATGAGTTGCTCTACATCGGCTGTGCTGCAGCTGCCAGTGAAGGTTTCGGAGAGTGTACCCACATTGGTCTTGTATGACACGCTGCTACCCTCGAGGGCACGGCCTAGGTCGCGACCCGAGAGATTGCCCAGTCCGCCCATCGGGGGAAGGGCATTGATGGCATTGATATGGGCATATTCGCTATCGTCGATGAGCGAGGTGCCTCCATTGCTGGTGGCGGTGAGACGCACCACATCGCTCTGCGTAGGTTTCACTATCACGCGAGCACCATTGCTGAGTATGAACTCGGTGGCTGCATATCGGGTGTTGCTCTTGGTGCTTACGATGGTACCAGCCTGTGGCTTGATGGGCATGAGCTCAGGGGCTGGCTCGAGCTGCGGTATCTGGTGTGGCTGTGTGGGGATGCCCCATGATTGGATGTATGCCTCCACTACCTCCTCTTGCGTGGGCCACTGGTGGCTCTCGTGTGCTCTGCCTTGGAGCAGGATAGCTACGCCACCGGGGCTGTAGAGGTACTCGGCAAAGCGGGCGTTTACTTTATCTAGCGTCATCTCGGCAAGTAGCTGGCGATTGAGTTCGGCTGTCTGCTGCATCGTGAGCACGGGATTGGCATAGAGGAAGTGATCCATGCAACGCTGCACAAGGAAGTTGCTGGGCAGGTGCATTCTGCTCTGTGCCTCCATTTGGTGTAGCGATAGGGTGATCTGTGTGCATACTCGCTCATACTCCTCGGCTGAGAAACCATGCGAGAGGGCTTGATTGAGCATATATACGAGCATCTGCATGCCTCCCTGCCAGTTGTCGCCTTGGAAACCGACAGATGCTGACAGAGCCTTCTTGGTCATTGCCAGTGAGTAGTCGCCATCGGTGAAGCGCACATGAGCCCCCTGGGGTAACATGCCTGCCTGCTGATAGTCGCTGATGCGGGCAGATAGCATGGACATCACCAAGGCGCGGCAGAAGACGTCGCGCTGACCTTCGACGGTGAGGTTGGCCTCTGTAGGGAGGGGATCATACTTGAAGCTGATGCGCAGTGTACCTGATGACAATTCGGGGTCGGTGCCGATAGCTACGATGGGTGATGCATTGTCAGCTACGGTGTAGTATGGGCGCTCGGGGGCATCGGTAGGCACTTTCACATTGCTCCACAGTTCACGTATACGTGTCTCTACATATGCGGCATCAATATCACCAACAACGATAACAGCCTGAAGGTCGGGGCGATACCAACGGTGATAATAGTCGCGCAGTGCCTGGTGGGGGAAGTTGTCGACCACCTCCATCAAGCCAATGGGCATGCGGTAGGCATAGCGGTTGCTGTCGGGGAAGAGGTAGGGGAGTGTCTGCTCATAGATGCGGTCGCGGGCATTGCGCTTGCTGCGCCACTCCTCGTGTATCACCTGACGCTCGGCATCGATTTCCTTGCCATCGAGGGTGATATGTGCACTCCAGTCGTTGAGTATCAGCAGGCATGAGTCGACCAATCCGTCGCGCGTGGTGGGCACATGTGACAGACTGTATACGGTATGGTCAAAGGAGGTGTAGGCATTGATGTCAGTGCCAAACTTTACTCCGTTCTCTTCGAGATAGCTGATGAGGCGCTTGCCGGGGAAGTGCTTGGTGCCATTGAAGGCCATGTGCTCCAAGAAGTGGGCCAAGCCCCGTTGGTGCTCCTCCTCGAGGATGGAGCCTACACGCTGTACAATGTAGAACTCTGCTTCCTGACGAGGCTGTGCATTCGGATAGATATAGTAGGTGAGTCCGTTGTCGAGCTTACCATGACGCACCATGGGGTCTGTAGGCAGTTGTTGGGCACTCATCGTAAGAGTGCCCAACAATATTAAGATAGCGGTAAATAAACGCATATGTATTGATTACTTATTCTTATATAGTACTTTTACTGGCTGATAACATACGTTGTTGTATTCCTCGAGTACCTTACCCGAGTTGGTGTCGATTACCCATACGCTACCATTCTTGCCCTCTTGGTTGGGCTCATAGAATGCCACATAGGTCTTCAGGTGATCCTCACTGATATCAAAAGAGGTGATGATGGCATCGTCGCTGCCTACCTTGAGCATTTCAATAGCATCTTCGAGATAGTCATCTTTGAAATAATACCATTTCATTACCTTATTACCATCGGCAAATAACATGGTTTCGTATGTCGCATTGGCAATACAGGGAGTACTCTCATTGATTACACTATAGGTTGATTTTCTTGCAGCTTTGGTAAATGCCTTACCATTGGTCATTACATCGTATACTCCTACTTTTCCTTCGATTGCTTTCCAGAAGAATGTCGCAATGACAACTTTCTGTATACTGAGGGGAGCCTTGACAATAGCGAGTAATTCAGATCTGCCTACTTGTTTGCTTGTTTTATTGATATAAGTTAATGTGAGTATCTTTTCAAGCCCGCTGAAATTCTTTATATAGTATTCATCATTTTGCAGAGAGTCGCGTTGCTGCAAATATTTGCGACCACAGTAATAAGGTCCATAACCATTATATAAGCATACAAGTCCATTCACTTCCTTGTCCCACACGATGATGTCATTGTTCGTGGCATTACCTATAGCAAAGCCAACTTGTGCATATGTAGACAAGAAATTGTGTGAAGGCTGCAGCACCGCATTGTATGTAGGCAATGAGTACATCTTACCATCTGCTGAGAGTACGGGATATGCACTTCCGTCATAACTTCCTTGGGGGGTGAGCAATCTGGAGGGCTTGAATGTGGGGTATTCTTTAGATTGTACAATATTCTCCATCACAAAAGTCTTCTCATTCAAGAAGTAGATAGCCGAGCCATCATCCTCGTTGCCATCTTTACCTTGGCAAGCCACAATCAATGTACCTGTGGTTTGAATGATATCCGAGGGATTAGATGCAAAGATCTGATTGGGATTGTTTATCTCCAAACAGTTTTCGTTATAGAACTCTCGCTTGTCTCCCTCTGTCATCGGCTCTTGCATGAAGGCAATGTGAGGACGATCATCAGCATCTTTGCTGAGTACCATAATTCCAAACTCATAGGGTGAGTTTACATGGAGCGTAAAGGTGTAGAAAGCCTTTCCGTCATCATTAGATACAATCAGTCGACCTTGGTATGTTCCAAGAATATCTCCTTTGTAGCGGAAATCTTTCTCAACGGATACGATTTCCTGATCAAGTTCCCAAGCATAGGAGAGGGGCAACTCCTTGTTCTTTTGAGTCACTATGGGAGTGATTATCAGTGAATCGTTCTTGTTGATATTATAAACCTTCTGAAGATTGCTCTCATCAATCGTAATCTCTGCAATAGGGTTGGTTGCGTAGGTGCTTTCATCTTCGAAACAAGAGGCGAAAGAAAGCATAGCAAATGCAAGGAGGATATATTTATTTACTTTCATGGGAGTTCGTGTATTAAAATACTTATTCATCATTATGTTCTTCATACGGGTTGGGGAAATCAAAGGGATAGTCTGGATACATCTTTAATATTTCCTCCTTATTGGCTTCATTGCTGAAATACTCATACAATGGAGCAAACACATACTTGCGCATAATGTGTGTGTAGGGATGAAATGCTGCGTATGGTACTTTTTCCAAATTTTCACCACCATAGTACACCACCATCTTCTGGTAGGTCTCATACATATTGTCCTCATGTTCAATAGTATGGAATTGTTCTACCAACTTAATGAAAGTGTAGGGATGCCAGCTTCCGAGGTCTGGATGAGGATTTCCTGGGCGCCATATTTTATCCCCTTTATAATCAAGCCATTCAGGTATGTCGATGGCATTGTCAAACTGCAACAGACGGGCTTGACTCAGAGAGTCAAGTGTGGGAATGAAGTTGTCGTTCTCCTCCAACTCAATATACAGGCGATAGGTCTTATAGCCTTCGGCATAGCTGCCCTCAAGATTGTCGCGTAGAATAATCACAGGAATATAACCTGTAATGGAGTCGGGAGCGATAATAGCTTTCCCGAGTTCATAGTGTACTCCCTCAATTGCATCGGTAGAGTCAGGGTTTACTCTATATGCAATCTCGCGCTCAGCTTTGCTTGTGCGACCCATAATCTGTACGGGTACCTTGAATAGGTAAGAGCGGATCGAGTCAGCGGTTACGCTGAACGAATATTTCAGTTTGTTCTGTGTGAAGTACACACCATTGTGCGACTCGTCGAACTTGAGGTAATCAGTTTCGCTACATGCACTGAAGCACAGCACAGCGACGAGCGACAATACCATATGTTTAGATAGATTTCTCATAAATCAGTTGTTTTTATGCTGTATCAATAGCGGTTTTCTTTCTCAATATCGGGGATGGGCACAACATAGATCTTCTTACCTGTCTCGGCATGTATTCCACCTTTGTGGGTGATGGTGTTATCGTAGATGGTAACATCCAGGTTAAGGCGCTTCATGTTGAAGAAGAGCTGTCCCTCACCAAAATACTCCTTGTATCGCTCTTCATTGATGTGCTGCAATGTCAGGGGACGCTCTACCAACTCGCCAGTAATCTCATCGGTCAATGTTGTGGGGAGGGGCTCAAGTCCACGATGTGTGCGCACCTCGTTGTAGTATTCCAACGCTGCATCGGGATTATTCTCTAGCAATGTCTCAGCCATGATATAATACATCTCGGGAATTCTTATCATGTTGATACCGAGGATAAGTTCTGTGGGGCGTGCTGCGGCATTATTGTCCATCTCGTAGATATCAGTAAACTTGCAGAGGCGATACACCTGGTCGCTACCCAAAGTTGCTGTAGAGAAATAGGAACTTAATCTGTAGTCATTGCCCAGATGATCCTTGTTGTAGATGTCTCTGAAATCGCGGCGGAGGTCAAGTGAGTAGCGTGTGGTGGTCTTCTGCAATTTCTCTGACACTTGTGTGTAGAATTCCGCATAGTACACACCGAAGATACACTCTTTAACCGATAGCACTCCTGCAAGGTCATTCTTCACCTCGGTCATCTCCTTCAAATAGTATTTCTCGGCATCGATAACCTCCTTGGCATACTTAGCGGCATTTACCTTGTCGCCCATCGTCAAGTACACTCTGGCCAATGTTGCCTTCACGGCATATTTGTTGAAGTGTATCTGTCGGTCGAGCATAAAGCTACCTTCATTCTCATATTCTTCTTCGTTGTCGAGCAATCTTTCAGCCTCAAGCAAGTCGGCAAGAATATGTTCATAGTTCTTTTCAAGACTTTCAAACTCGGGGGTGTTCAAAGAGAACTCTGTAGCGTAAGGAATACCATCGGCCTTAGGGTTTACCGTGTATTGTTCAGCAAATAGACGCACCAAATCGAAGTGCATGAAGGCACGCAAGCCCAAAGCCTCACCTTTATAAATGGTGTAGGGGAACTCTTCGGCATCAACGATGAGCGGTGAGTTGAGTACGCTATTGACATTGGAGATGTTCTTGTACATGGCTGTCCAGATACTCTCAAAGGTGGACTTCACATAGGTGTTGTCATATTCGAAATTGCCCAATGCAGTCAATGTAGTGTGTCCGTCACAATACATGTTGTGAGCCATAATCTCGAGTGTATGGAAATACAGCTCCTGTCCATACAAGGTTGTTGAACGCAACTGTGCATATACGCCATACATAGCTTCCTCAAGTCCCTCGGTGGTGAGCAGCAGTTCATCGCGCTTAGCTTGTCCTTCAGGGGTGATGTTCAGGAAATCTTCACATGATGTTGTTGCAAGCATGGCAACCATCAAGGATATTGTATATAGTATCTTCTTCATAGTTCTTTGTTCTTATAGTGTCACATTAAAGAAAAGTTCAAAGCCTTGGCTGTAGAGGTAGTTGGTACCTCGCTCAATCTTCACGGTTGACAATCTCAGGATGTCGGTGAAGTTGATACCTGTACGCATATTTCTTACGTGTAATGACTTGCATACATTTTCACCGAACTCGTAGCTGAGGTTGAGCGAACCGAGGGTCAATGTATACTCCTGCTCGGCAAAGCGGGTAGTCTGCTCAGGACGGCTGCTGTCAGCAATGTTCTTGTAGAAGGCTACATCGCCAGGTTGTTTCCAACGGTCGTCAAACACACGCTTGTCGGCATTGTAATATGGATCAGAACCCTCGACTTTGCTCACACGGGTAGTGTTGTACACCCATGCTCCCATGCGGTAGCTAAACAAGGCATAAACGCTAAATCCTTTCCAGAATACATTGGTGCTGAAGGTTCCATTGAATGCGGGCTCAGTGTCACCGATAAGTACACGGTCAGCAGGGTCGTACTCGAAGGTGAGAGTGCCATCACGCTTGATGTATACCTCCTTACCTGTAGCTGGGTCGATACCAGCAGAACGCACGAGCTTGAGTGCTGTTACGCTCTCACCCTCAGCATATTGGGGTAGGGGAGTAAGCGATGTTGAGGCATTGGCCTGATTCTCTTTGTTGATCTCTTCCAAAGCCTTGTCAATCTTGGTGATCTTATTGCGGTTCATGTAGCCCATTGTGGCTAAGCGCCAATAGAAGTCATTGTTGCGAATAACATAGCCGTCAAGTTGGTACTCGATACCTTTGTTCTGCAACTCACCCAAATTAGCCTTCGCAGTCGTCACACCTGTTGAAGGGGCATATGCTTTATCGAGCAAGAGGTCGGTAGTGTTGCGAATGTAGGCATCAAGAGTGAAGTTCAGTCGGCGGTCAAACATACTCAGGTCGAGTCCCACATTATAGTTCATGGTACGTTCCCAAGTAAGGTCGATATTACCGATAGTGACAGGTATGGCACCTATGCCATTCTTATACTCATAATTGTTATTATACTGATACATGGTCATGGCCTGGAAGGGGCTGAAGCTTACCTTACCTGTATAACCCGTGCTACCACGTACCTTGAAGATGTCGAAATGTTGCTTTACTTCCTTCATGAAGGGCTCATTGAGAATATTCCATCCCAAACCGCTCGACCAGAAATGTCCGAAGCGGTTGTTCTCACCAAACTGTGACGAACCTGTAGTACGCCATGTACCATCGATAAAGTATCTATTGCGCCATGAGGCGTTACCGGTCACGAAAGCACCCACATCGGCTGTCTCGTATTGGCTACCATAGGGCTTTTCGCTAGCAGGATAGCTTACAGCATTGCCTATATAAGAAAGGTGATCGTTGAAGAAGCCAATAGCCTGTATCGTTTCGCTATTGCTCTTCGAATGGTTTATCTCCCAACCTGTTGATAGGCTTACGAGCGACTCGTCATCGAAGAACTTATTGAAGGTTCCCACCAAGTTACCATTGTAGCTAACACCTTGTGATATACCTTTGGTGTATTGACCCTTCTTGGAGAGGTCGGTCTCATTCTTGTAGGTTAATGATTTGGGTGATGTGAAGATATCACTTGAACCCATATCACTTGATACATTGAAGTGTCCTGTAACGAGGAACATCTTGCTGATATCCCAACGAAGGTCAGTGCTGTTGCTCAATGTACGGGTTCCGCTCTTAGAGAAGCTACCCAATGTGGCTTCATAAAGCGGATTGTCAAGATCCCATGTCAGGTTGGTGTTGAGGGTTCCGTCCTCGTTGTAGATTCTGTCGTAAGGATTCATGCGAACATACTCCGAGAAGGAACCATAAGGAGTATCTTTGGTATTTACCTCTTGGTAGGTTGTACGGTTTGACAGAACAAATGTTCCTACATGATAGTCGAGCTTGAAGCCCAAATTGTAACGTTTACGATAGTCATCCTTCATTACACCACGGGTGTCGCCAAAACGGCCGGTGAGTTCGTAGCGCAAGTTTGATGCACCACCATACACACGCAATGAGTGTTCGTTAGAGAAGGCTGTACGTGCTGGTTGTGAGAGCCAGTCGCTGTTCAGACCTGCTTTGATGAGTTTATAGCGTTGGTTGTATATCTCATCATACTCATACTGTAGCGGTAGTCCTGTTGTTGAGCTTATGGCTCCCTTAGCATCGTAGAGACCTGCCAAACGCTCATATTCGAGCTTCTCGCTGGCATTGAGCACGTTGTAGTCACTCAATACGGGGAATTGCAGATTGCCGGTGAAGTTGTACTGCACACGCACTGTACCTTCGTGGATGGGCTTACGGGTGATGACGATAACGCCATTGGCGGCCTTTGAACCATATAGAGCGGTAGCAGAAGCATCCTTCAGTACGGTAATCTTCTCTACTTCATTGATGTCGAGGTCGTAAAGATCTTGCATGGAAATCTCGGTACCATCCAAGATAATCGTGGGTTGGTTTACCTGCTGGCCACTGTTAGAGAACGAACTCATACCACGCAATACCAATTCGGGGGTGTGGTTAGGATTAGAACCTTCGGCGGTATTTTGCACCATCGCCATACCTGGAGTAAGGGCCGAGATAGATCCGATGAGGTTCGTTCCCGACACCTGACGAAGCTCGATACCCGACATTTCTGTAACAGAGCCTGTAAAGGTCTCTTTATTTTTAGCCACAAAACCAGTAATCACCACATCACCTAATGTGTTTGCATCTTCCTCGAGCTCAATATGCATAGCAATGAGCTTGTGTGTTTTAGATTGGAATTTCTGGTCTTTATAACCCATATAAGAAATTCGCAACTCAAAATTGTTTAGGGAAGTGGTCGTGTGGAACGCACCATCAAAGTCGGTAGTGACACCCGTTATCATCTCTTTCCCTTGCCAGATAGCGATGTTTACACCAATAAGAGGTTCTTTCGTTTTCTTGTCTACCACAACGCCAGACACTATCGTGTTGCCATCTTCGGTCATGCTTGCAGAAGCAGGAAGCGCAAACAGCAACATCAGCAATATACTACCTATTTTGCTGACAAAAGTTGTTGTGTGATTCGTCTTGTTCATATATGTTTGGTTAAATTTTTATTTACGCTCTACGCAGTATACAAAATCGTGCGCAAAGATATATAAAAAAGTGCTTTCCACAAACAGTGGAAAGCACTTTAACTAAATTGTGACTAGTTGTATCCGAGAATATTACTTAACCACAACCTTTTTACCGTTTACGATGTAAAGACCAGGAGCGGTGATTGTGTTGTGCTTGCGACCCATGATGTCGAAGATTCCCTCAACAACGGGCTTATTTTCTTTAGCAATATTTTCAATACCTGTATCAGTAGCCTTCTTAGTAAGAACTACGTTAGTAAATTTAGCAACGGGGCTAGTTTCATAGGTATCATAGTTCAATGAGTTATAGAAGAAATCTGCCATTGCGATGTTACCAGCGTTGTCCATTGTCATCTCGATAGCTGCATCTTCAACACCATCAAGAGTAATGTACATGGGATATGCTCCATTAACCAAGCAACCACTTGCAATCTTTGCAGTGTTGTTACCTGTTACTTCAACTTCAATGCCGCCATAGTTTAAAGCATATACTTTGTCTCCATCAAACTGGGTGATGTAGTAAACATTATTGATTTTTTCGATCTTAACATCGAACTCTGAAGCACACTTTGTAGTGTCAAGATTCTCTACAGTTGCAGTGAGGGTGTACTCACCAGCCCATTCATAAACAACCTTTGAAGCTGTTACGCCTGACATCATTGCCAATACAGAGCGCTTATCAGAGTAGTACAACAAGTTAGAAATACTGAAGTCGTCGATAGAGATAGTGCCATCCTCATTCAATGTGAAAGTGAGTGATGTAGATTGTCCATTGAGGTCGGTAAGAATTTCATATGCATAGTCTTCTTTACCCTCTACGCTAACGGTCGTGGGAGCAGCAAGCATAGCGAAACCGTAGTAACCAGCCAAATCCAATGTAGCAGACTTGCCATCCTCACCAGGGATCAACTCAATTGAGGGATAGTAGTCGCTCTTGTAGCCTGCAAATTCGGTAACAGTGAATGAACCCATTGACTTCTCTACTACCATTGTGAATGTCTCGGGGAATTCAACGGTGTCGTTAAAGCACTCAATATCCTTAACATTTACAGTGTATTCGCCAGACCAGTCAAATGCATTGGGGTCTTCGCGCTCGATCCAACCGTATGTAATCTGCTGGAGTGTCATAGCAGTGTCTCTTTCAACTACAGTGCCGTTGATTTCCTGAGAAATTACGCTGTCCTTACGAACAACGATGTAGTCACCCTGCCACATCAATGTCTTGCTTTCGTAGCTGAAAGAGAGCTGACCCTTCTTTACATGAGTCTGTTCTAATTTAGTAGCCTTAATACCCAAACGGATATTGTTTTCTGCATCAAGATATGTGCTATCGAAAGGAATAATCAAATCAACACCATTGAATGTAGCTTCCAAAGTAAATTCATCAAAACCTTCGAAGTTAAATGTTGCATCATACAATTGTTTTGTGTCATCCTTTGCCACGAGATTCATTTTGAACTCGTACACAAAGGTTGAGTCGTTTCTAACATAACCCAAGCTGTAGGGCTTGTAAGACCATTCACCTTCAATCTCAGGGATTACAACTTCTTCTGCCTCAATGAGTTCCATCTTTACGTTGCTAACCTCGGCAAGAACTACTCCAGCCATATTGCCACTGGTCCAAGAGAACTCGCAGATAGAGAAGTTGGGAATGGTGATCTCCTTTGTCTCAGGATTGTAGTGGTACTCCATGGTATACATCTGCAAATCCTCGAGTGTCATGTCAGCAACACCGATGTAAGGATTCTGTGAGAACAAACCATAGTTAGGGTTGGGGTTAATGACATAGAAAACGTTTTTCTCAACGTCAATGCTAGCTACAGTCTGATTCTCTGTAGCGCCGAAAAGGCCTTTTACAGTTGCAGGAGCACCCTGTTCACCCTTTGTGATGATTACTTCGCACTCGCTCTTCCAAAGATCAGCGTGTGCCTTACCAGCTTCTGTGTTCTCAATAGTCGCAGTGAGCTTGTACTTACCGAAAAGATCTGTCATGCTTTCAACCTGTGCTGTAGCAGGTATTGCTACAAACAGCATCAAGGCAGCAAACAAAATAGAAAAGTAATTCTTCTTCATACCTTAAATGATTAAATATTATTAATTAGTTTGTTAAAAATGTATACCTATTCTTCTGTTGAGGCCGCAAATGTAAAACAAAATTCATGAAATGCAATAGCTTTGTTTGAAAAAATGTTGCAAAACATATTTTGGGGATTTTCCATATGGGATAGAGGGGAGTAGCAGTAAGCGACTCCCCTCTATCTTTATGCTACAAGATATTTGTTATCTTAGTCCTTCTAGCAACTCTACTAGGCCTTGACCTTGGCTGGGACGAGGAGCTCCGTGCATGTAGAGCTTTCCCTCTGGATCATAGATAGCAAAGAAGGGGATACCTTTTACGCCCAATGCATTGCCCAATGTGCCTCCGGGATTCCAAAGCTGGTTGCCATGCATATTCTTCTCATCCATCTTCTTCTTCCATGCATCTTGGTTGGCATCAATAGAGATAGAAACAAACTCTACCTTCTTGTTCTTCAATGTCTTCTCTAACTTCTGTAGTTCGGGTACCTCACGCAAGCAGGGTACACACCAGCTAGCCCACATGTCGATATATACATACTTACCGCGGAAAGTGCTGAAGTCTACTACATTGCCTTCGCGGTCTTGAAGTACGATACCCTCGGGGAAGGGTTGTCCGGGTACTGTAGCTCTGCGCTTCTCAAAGTCTGCAGCATGGCGTGGGTCAAGTCCGTAGCGCTCGGTAGCGGCTTTCAGACATTCAAGTCCCTTATCAAAATTATTGCTGTAATCGTAGCGACTCACATATCGCATGGCTATATAGTCGTTTACCTTCTTTACTAAGGTGGTATCTGTGTAGTGTTGCTCTACATAGATGAAAGCGCTGTCCAAGTCGCTTTTATTAGGAATGCTTGAGTATACGATATTCAGTGTGCTGGGGAAGAGTGCTGCGATAGGTGAGTCAAATATAGTGTGTGGCTGTACGAACAAGTCAGAACGATTATAAGGCATGTCCTCAGACTTTGCTTTTAAGAGACGTTGCACTGATGCATAGTTTTCGTAGGCATTGACATGGCCCCAAATACGTAAATATTCCTTTACAGGTTCAGAACAACGGTATACACTCAGTACAGAATCGGCTTTCGTCATAAAACCCTTCAATACATTGGGGTCAGAGAGGTCTGTGCTTGGATTCCATATTGCACGACTCTGCTGACCATAAGCGTTGAGATAGGCTGCTAGGGCCTCATTGTCTTGGCTTCCCTCAAGGTATACCAAGCCACGCTCGCCAAAGTTGATAGTAGACTCACTGCTCTTCTTATTAACTGGTACATAATAGGGGAGGATTATCTGGGAATTATCCTTGATGGAAACCAAATGATAGAATCCTGAAGGACTAGTCTCCATCAGAGCACTATAATGAGCACCCTCGGCAATCATCTCCTCTGACTTAGCATTTCCTCCCATGGACACAATCGTCAACTTACGGCCTTCGGCATCGTTTACTGTAATTGATAACTCTTGAACAGGCTGTACGGGTGCATTGCATCCCACTGTGCAAAGCAGCAGAGCTGCGTACATTAATTTCTTCATATTCTATAATATCTATATTATTAATCGGCACAAAAATACAAATTTTATGAACAAAAACAAAATACTCCACTCTTTCTGTCCACATAAATTGTAATTAGTGGCTTATCATCTCTCCCTAAAGGTATTAGACGATAGAGGAAAAACAACAAGGGGTGGCTGGCGCCACCCCCTGTCCTTATCTGGGAGGTATTCTTCCTTATCTCTTGATATTCTTCGCCTGCTTCTCTGAGCGTCTATTGATCACGAGGAGCAGCACCAGCACGGTGACGAAGATGATCGTCGACAGGGGGCGCAGCTCGGGGGTGAGTCCTCCCTTGCGGGCATCAGAATAGATGAATGTAGAGAGAGTCTCCAATCCGATGTTACCCTTGGTAAAGAGGCTCACGGCAAAGTCGTCGATTGACAATGTGAACGAGAGGATAAATCCGCTGATGATACCCGGCTTGATCTCGGGGATGATCACCTTGCGCAGGGCCTGGAAGGGCGTAGCGCCCAGGTCGAGGGCAGC
>JAZONI010000139.1:0-6286 GCA_045654445.1 Bacteroidaceae bacterium
CTGATCTACGAAGGTCATCTCGATGCCGAGCTTCTTCATTGTTACGCTAAAGAGGTTGTATGTGCCACCATAGATAGCCGTTGAGCATACGAAGTGGTCGCCACTCTCGCAGATGTTGAATACGGCGTAGAAGTTGGCCGCCTGACCCGACGAGGTGAGCATGCCAGCCACACCGCCCTCGAGGGCAGCAATCTTGGCCGCTACGGCATCGTTCGTGGGGTTTTGCAGACGGGTGTAGAAGTAACCTGAGTCTTCGAGGTCGAAGAGGCGGGCCATCTGCTCGCTATTGTCATACTTGAATGTTGTGCTCTGGTAGATGGGCAGCACGCGTGGCTCACCCTTCTTGGGGGTCCAACCCTCCTGTACGCAGAGGGTCTCGGGACGGTATTTCTTTTCCATGTCTATTTTGTTATTAATCTTTCACCTTATAGAGGACAAAGGTACAAATAAGCCGAGAGAAAACGCAAATCTCAACGAACGAAAGTTGAAAAATGCTTACATTTTTTATATACTAAGAGTTTTCTATATTCGTTTATTACGGTTTTTCTTTGTTCAAACTTGGGAAATTACCCGTAGATTGTAATCAATAGGAATGTCATCTTTTTTTAGGAAAAATCACCTATTTTGATTTACTTTTGCCCAAGTTTTGCTACCTTCCTGTAGAAACGAATGATTATGGAGAAAGACGAGTTCGAAATATTGGCTAAGAGGGTCAGAGGCAAGTTGCTTGCTCTTGCACGTGACTTTGCGCTGTCCTCGGGGATAGAGGCCGATGATGTGGTGCAGGAGGCGCTGGTGTCGCTTTGGGAGTTGGCCGATAGTGGTTACCCCATCAAGGATGCTGAGGCAATGGCGGTGAGGATAACGAAGAACATCTGCGTGGGGCATTACAGGAAAGCACGCGTAGAGGTGCAGAGCTTGACACACGACAACTACACCGGAGGCTTTGAGGCAACGATGCTGACCGACAAGGAGGACCTGCGACGGATACGCAAAGAGGTGTACGGCACGCTCACCACTACGCAGAGGGAGTATCTGCACCTACGCAATGATGAGGGGCTCTCGCTCGACGAGATAGCCTCGGCCACAGGGAAGCCGAAGACGAGCATCAAGTCGACCCTGTCGAAAGCACGTAAACAAATGTTGGACCTATTAAACAAGCAACTATGATAAACATAAAGGACAAAGAGATTCGCCTGCAACTGATAGCCAAGTATCTTGAGGCAGAAACGACGATTGCCGAGGAGGCTATGCTCCACACCTATTACATGGAGAACAAAGCCGATGAGGACGAGCAAGCCATTGCACAAATAATCTGCATGGAGCATGCCGATGCCGACTTGCTCTCTGACGAAGGCGCTGAGGAGTTTGACCGCATCGTGAGCGAAACTAAGGTAAAGCCACGCAAGGCTACTATCCGTAGTCTTTGGATTGGGGGCTGGGCAGCAGCAGTCACATTGCTCCTCGTGCTCAATATCACATTCCAGCGCAAGGAGGAGCCAGCACCGAGCGCAGCCTTCAATACCATAGAGATTGCAGGGTGCATACAGCAGCTGATGACAGTCGAGGATGTCACATCCGTCACGGCTTCGCCCGTCAAGGAGTGCGTATTGGTGACAGCCCAGCTTGCCGACGGCACTACCAAGATGTTTATCATGAACAAAGATTCTGAGGAAGGAAGTACTTCAATGTTAGCAATAAATTAAAAACAACTAAAACAATTATCATCTATGAAATCAATCTTAATAGCAGCGCTCTGTGCCGTAACATTCATCGCACAGGCTGAAGAGGCAAAGAGAGACACTATCCACAAGTACACCATCGACAAGCAGGCAGTGGAGCATTTCGATGGCTCACAACTTGAAGGGAAGCATATTTCCAAGTATATCATTGCCTACAAAGAGAATGGCAATGTGGTAGAGAAGCATCATGTGATATATACAGGAAATGAAGAAGCGAAGGTTATAAGGATTGCGAAAGATAATGACAAATCCCTATCTGTGGTATCCAACAAGTTGGTAGGACAACTCATCGCGATAGACGGTAGAGAAGTGACTAAGGAAGAGATGTTAAAGATAAAGTCGGAAGACGTAGTCAGTGTTAACGTATTAGCACCAGGTTCTAAAGCAGCTGAAGCATATGGAGAAAAAGGCCGCAATGGAGTGATTTTGGTGGAAACTAAAACGGCAAAGAATCTATCTGTAACGACTAACCCTATCGTTGTTATAGATGGCAAAGAAGCCTCCGATGAGGATTTGGCGGAGATTGATCCCACACAGATAGCCAATGTAACTGTACTCAAAGCCGGTTCTGATGCAGCCAAGGCATATGGTGATAAAGGCAAGAATGGTGTCATTCTAGTAACTACCAAGGCTGGAACAAAGAAATAATTATACAACACCGATTATAACTTCTAGTGATAATTAATAGGGCGGTCAATAGACTGCCCTATTTGTTTTTATTCTTTAAGGTTCTTCCTATTATTTAATAAAAATTTCTACTAATCATCACTGCATCCCAAGTATAAACCTCTTCCACTACAATAGATGTATTTAGCTCATTTGATAGTGATATTTGGAGGAAAAATAACGTAAAATCATAAAAAAAATCTAAAATCGTTTGTCCATTCAATCAGTATTGCTACTTTTGTACTATACAATTTGTTTAATACCAAAAAAGAAAGGCAATGAATGACAATTTTATGATAGATGAATTGCTCAACGCATGGGAGGAAACCTACAAAAAGGGACAACTTACATTTTGGGTTCTGCTTGCATTGAAAGAAAGCAATAAATGCGTAGAGGACATAAAAGAATTCGTGGAGAAGGTTTCGGAAGGAACGATGACTTGTGAGGAACAAAGTCTTTATCGTAACCTGCGAAAGTTTCAGCACTTGGATATAGTCACTTATGAAAATAGGAAAGTGAGCAAGGGTCCCGATAGGAAATACTATTATCTTACAGAAAATGGGAACAAGCTTTTCAAACGCTTTGTGGAAAGAAATATTCTGATATTTACAAAAGACTCTATTATTAACCTTTTAAATTTGTAAGCCATGAAATTTTTAACATTGAGATTAGGACAGTTTTCCATTAGTGCATTGTTGTTGACCATTCTGTTTCGATATGCCTTAAGTCTAAGCATCGGAGCTGCAAATACCCCGATGATTTTGTTGTGCGCTGTAGGGTATTTGTGTCTAATGGCCCTTTCAGGTTGGTATTTTGGTGGAAAAGATGTTGATGAAAATGACATCCACGACATCGGATTCCGCTTTCATCTGGTTACTTACGTATTGTGTATTGGGTGCAGATATGCCTCGGAGTATATAGGTTGGGACTCTGGCTCCCTCAAAGTATTTACGATTGCAGCAATATCTTGGGGTATCGGACTCTTGATACATTTTGTCTTTTTCCTTATTGAGCAGAAGAATACCATAAAAGGCTATGCCAAGGAAGATATATTTCAATAGCTAATATTGAGGTGGGGAGTGAGATTTCCACTTCCCCTCTTTAATAAATTTGCAAAATAGTTGGAATTTTCTGAAAGGAATCCTGCATTTGTGTGTCTAAGAGAGTAGAACGACAAAAGACAACTGATGGACAACATTGAAAGACAATTTACTGAATTGGTCAGAGAGTACCGCAAGACGATATACACCGTCTGCTACTTCTTCTCTGACGACAAGGAGGAGGTGAACGACCTGTTCCAAGAAATACTGATAAACCTTTGGAAAGGCTTCAAGGACTTCCGTGGCGAGAGCAGTACGAAGACTTGGATATGGCGCGTGAGCCTGAACACCTGCAGCAACCTGGAACGAAAGAAGAATAGTAGTGTACAGACTGTTCCGCTTTCGGTCGACATCGACTTGTACAACGATGACGACGGACACAGTAAACAGATTCAGATGTTGTACGACAGAATCAACCGCCTCGATGTCTTCGATAGAGCCATCATTCTCCTTTGGCTGGAGAATATGAGCTATCAGGATATAGCCAACGTGGTGGGCATCAGTCTGTCGAGCGTTACCAACAGACTGTTCCGCATCAAGGAACAGTTAAAGAAACAGATTTGAATTTATCACTAATAAGTTTTTGAATATGCTTTTCGGTTTCTCTAAGGCCTTTTTGGCATTTTCCTCTTCCCAGCCCTTGCAAATAGACCGCTATTTGCTGCGTTCTGAAAAGTGGAAACTACTCAAAAAAACTCTCAGATAAACTCGAAATAAATTAAAATCTGTTTCTTAAATCAATGTCTAACAACTCTAAAAAGTAAAGCATTATGACACAGCAAATAATCGACTCTGCCGAATTGCAGGAACTGAAAGCGCAGTTTACACTCTTGGATCACAAGTTGGACAAGCAGCGTATCATCAATGAGGAAATCTTGAAGGATTCGATGACTCGCAAACTCTCGCGTGTGGAGCAGTGGTATCAGTCACGTTTCCGTACATCGGCAATTGCCGCTCCTATCGCAGGTTTTATATTCTTGATGCAGTTTATCGACAAGGGCTTCCCTTATTGGGGGTTCTGCCTGCTCATCATTGCCACGGGAATCCTGGAAGTTGTCCTTAATAAGCGAGCCTACAAGGCACTTGATGCTGCTAACCTTCCTTCAATGAACATGACTGAGGCTACGGAACATGTTGCTAGTCACAAGCGCCTTCGTATGATTGCCAACCGTATTCTTACATTGCCGCTCTTGGCATTGATCGTATGGACCATTCTTATTGCCAGTGATTTCACATGGAACCTTCCTGTCATTGCTATCACCATATTCGCAATGGGCATTAGCGTAGCTTGGGGTATCACCCAGCAGCGAGCCAACAAGAAACGATTGGATGAGGTGTTGCAACAAATAGAGCGCTTGAGAAATAATTAAAGTGTGGACTAATCGCGGTGGATACGTATCCACCGCTTTTTATTCATGGCCTTTAAGAATATTCCCTAAAATTGCCAGTTGTCGATTGTTTTGCTAACTTTGCGCAGTTTTACTAGATACCATATATAATATATGTCGACTCGTCGCCCCTCGGTGGGCTATCATATACTGGCGCTGGCCACTATATTGGTGTGGGGCACTACGTTTGCCTCTACCAAGGTGTTGCTCAACCATGGGCTCACACCGCCTGAAATCATGTTTTACCGATTCATCATTGCCTATCTGCTGACGTGGATTTGCTCCCGTAAGGTGTGGGCCGACTCGTGGATCGATGAATTCTGCCTTGCCGTATGTGGCTTCACGGGAGGAACCCTCTATTTCCTAGCCGAGAATACCGCTCTTGACTACTCCATCACTTCCAACGTGGCGCTCATCGTATGTACCACACCCGTGCTCACCGTGCTGCTCACCTGCCTCTGCTACAAGGAACGGCTCACTCGGAGGCTCGTCCTGGGCTCTGTGGTGGCACTACTAGGCGTAGGCTTTGTGGTGCTCAACGGCACGGTGCTCAAGATACACCCCTTGGGAGATGCTTTGGCGCTCGTGGCGGCCATAGCATGGGCAGTGTATAGTGTGGTGATACGTCGGTTCGACGGCCGATACAGCACTTGGTTTGTGACACGTAAGATATTCTTCTATGGCATCGTTACCATGGTGCCCTTCATCGCTTGCGGCATGGGTGGAGGACTTCATCTGGACAGGCTGGCCCTGCCCGTCGTGTGGGGCAATGTGCTGTTCCTCTCGGTGGTGGCCTCTATGCTCTGCTTCTATTCGTGGAACCTGGTGTTGGAGAAGCTTGGCGCTATCCGGGCATCGAACTATATGTATACTCAGCCTCTCGTGTCGCTGGCCTGCTCGGTGGCCGTCTTGGGCGAACCCTTCACACCGATAGCACTCCTCGGCACAGTACTCATCTTAGTCGGTATCTATGTGGCCGAACGTAGAAAAAAGATAAAGGCTTAACACAATGAAAGAGATTGTCACCTTCCTTCGCGAGTTGCAGGCCAACAATAATCGCGAGTGGTTCATGGCCAACAAGGCACGCTACACTGCATTGCAGGCGCAGTTCAATACCTTTGTGGATGCGCTCATCCATGAGATCAGTCGGTTCGATAGTTCAGTCACGGGCCTCACGGCCAAGGATTGTACCTACCGCATCTATCGCGATGTACGATTCAGTGCCGATAAGAGTCCCTACAAGACTCACATGGGCGCCTTCATCTGTCCGGGCGGCAAGAAATCGGGCTACTCGGGCTATTACTTTCATATAGGCACTGGGGGCGATGGCTATCCCTATGGGCATATGCTGGCTACAGGTGACTACTGCTGCGACCCCAAGGTATTGCAG
>JAZONI010000140.1:0-12277 GCA_045654445.1 Bacteroidaceae bacterium
GCAACGCAGCGCCACACACATGAGGCGTACCAAACGCTGGAGCAGTCGCAATCGATAATCCGAGAAATGTTTAATATGAATATAAATTGACGAGAATATGAAACGATACATTTTATTAGCTCTAACAGCCTTAGTGCTTCATACGGGCACTCTATTCGCCCAGTCGGCACAGCCCCGAGAGAAGAGCGAAGTGGAAGTGTTCATGCAGCAGGTGGCAAAGGCCGTTGCCAAGTCCAACGAGATTGACTATGCCTACATCTCTACAAGCATGTTCAAGCAGTTGCTATCTCAGTTTTTAACAATGGTAAATGATAGTATCGAAATCCACGACCAGGTGGAACAAATATTTGGCTCGGCCATGTATATGCGCCGATTCATCAGTACGGGCATCGAAGGCTACAAGGTATTAGAAGTAGCCATGCATCCATTTTGGGGATTCTTAGAGGAAAAAGAAGAGGTTATGGGCATGGAGTTGTGCGCCCTCAACCGAGAAAACGGAGTGGTTTCGATAATTTATGGCAACTCTGATAGTGTGCTTGTCATCAACAACAATAGCAATGCCTTGAACTATAATATAGTGTTTGTTGCGGGATTGTCATACGATGCCTTCATGAAGATGAGTGAGAAGGGTATGGATTTAGGTTTTTGATTCACATTTTGACTGATTATGAAAAAGATGATAGTATGCCTCATTGCCGTATGCTCGGCAATGGTTATGCAAGCACAGGAGATAGATTGGGTGGGATTGACCAAATTCTTCGATGAGTTGGAGTCGCTTCAAGGAGAGCATGTATCGTGCGACACGATGACTCATAGGGAACTTCTGGATTATTTGGGTACGGAGATTGTCAGCGATGCCGACGAGTTATTCACCAAGTTGGATAAGAAGGACTTCCGACTCATCAACATTGGATCACCCGATGGCATAGGCCGCGAAAGTATCTATAAGGTACTCGACAAATACGAAGTCACTACCGCTGAAGTCTTGTTTGGCATTCCCCTATTGCTCTGCAATCGCAGCAATGGCGACCTGGTAATACTTTTCGTAGGCGATAAGGCTTCGCTGATGATTCTCGATTACGGAGACTCGATAGAGGTGCTCTATCTGAACTCCGACTTGATGGAGATTATCAAGGAAATATTCACCTCGAAGATGACCAATGGCGATGAGGTCAAAATCACCATAGGCAATTCGGGCGACTTGCAGTTCAGTTACTCGTTCAGTAGGACATCGGAACATGTCGAAACAGAAAGAGGTGAGTGCAGAGAACCAGAAGTGTACTCTTTCGACCAGCAATCCAGCGGCAGTGACCCGTATGAACGCTTCAATGAGGAGGTTGTCCAACTGGCCGCCCAAACCGAAGAGAGGCTGAGCGGAGAACAGCAAGCACAGCTGGCCGAACAGATTAAGTCGCTGAGCAAGCCCTCGTTTGTGCAGATTCCCGAGACCGAAGACTATCTCTTAGCCATTCCCGAATTATCGGACGAGCCTTCGCATGTTGTCTATGACTGGGTCAATGAGTTAGGATTCGGCAAAGGCGCAGTGAAAGACAATCCCCACCAAAAGTCCGAAATCATCCTCCCCGAAGATGTGGCGCGCCTCTATGCCGTGACGCACCTCCCACAAGAGAAGTGGAACGAGGAGGGCTACTCGCTCACGTTCAAGGCAATATACCAGAAGGAGTATCAGGGCGGCACGCCTGCCGTGCTCTACCGCTTCTCGAAGAGCGAGGTGGGTTACAAGGATATGCTGGCCGACCTGGGCTTCCTCTTCAAACTCGAACTCGGCGACACCTACAGAAACCTGAAGGTGACACAGCAGAGCGAGCGCAATGGCAAGCGCTTCGTGCAGCTCTATGGCGAGGGTGGCATACTGATGTGCGTGTTCGACTCCCCTGCCGACCACTATTGCCACATGAGCATCCTCGTCGGTGGCGGTGGCGGCTTCGAGCAAGCAGTCAACGAGTATGTCTTTAGGGGCGAGAGAGACATTGCCACACGATGCAACATCATCATCAACAGCGACCTGTCGGGCGACTCGTGCGGCATACACTTCACCACCGACGAGTACTTCTTTGCAGGCAAGTCGCACCAAAATGGGGTGCACATTGACTTTAAGTATTGGGATTTATATACGAGATAGTTCGTGCGCGAGATCCTTCACTTCGTTCAGGATGACAAACAAAATAATTCATAAATCATAAATCATAATTCAGCATTCATATCATGAACAAGAGACTATCATTGACAACGATGCTTGCCATCGTGAGTTTCGTATCGCTCGTGGCACAGACCACAGCACTAGTGCCCTACGTGGGCGGTTACTTTGTGAAGAACGATAAGGAGTGGACAGAGTATCGTCCTGCCGACAAGACCGGCAAATGGAGTACCTACAAGCAGTACAAGGAGGACGACACCTTCTTCTATTTGGAGAACAAGAAGTGCCGCTTGGCCATCCCCAAATTGGGTAAGGACATGATCTTCATCGACCGCGAGAAGACAGGCAAGTGGGAACAGGTGTATACCACCATCGACGTGCACCACCAATGCACCGAGCCCGACGGACTCTTCTACTGCTACAACGACGGCCGTGGCCGCGAGCACAACGGTTACTACATCCGCCGCGATGGTGGCGTGTGGCACGAGTATGCACCGGGCAAGAAACGCGGCGTGTGGGCCGAGTTCAAGCAGATAGGTGAGGAGAAAGACTACTTCGTCTTGGAAAGTACGGAGAATATCGTGCGCGTTCCCAAGAAGGAGGGGCTCAACTTTATCATCACCAAGCCCGGCTACGATGGCTGGCGCGGAGGCTACACCACAAAGGCCATCTATGACCGCTCGGCAGCATATCCCTACAACTTCGACTTCCAGCACTATGGCGTAGCGAAGCGAAGAAACAATTTCAAGGTCAACAAGAAGGGTGGTCGCATCAGCCTCGACAACAAGTGTAACCTGCAGATTGCCTACGATGGCAAGCACTACGACCTTGTGTATCAATCGATCGAACTTGGCGAGAATAGGGCTGGATTGTCGTCACTCATCGCTAAGAAAGGCGAGTGTATCCTCATCACCATCGACAAGGACAACTGGATATTCCTCTACGAAGGCAGTGCTCGTGTGGAGTGTAAGAAACTGGGCAAGAAAGTCATCTTCCTCGGCGCCAGCGGCGAGGACTACCGAGCTATCGTGGAGCAGCTGAGGATAGGCACCTTCCGCATGTAGCACGAGAGGGAAGAGCTTCACACATTTGTCACATATTTGTCACGCGGAGACGCATGGGGCTATGAGGAAGAACCATTAACTTTGTCCGAGAAGAATGCTGAAGCAGGGGCAGGGGGTGCTTTTTGAGATTTTGTGCACCTCCCCCTGCTTCCCCTATAAAAAACTAACAATAAATGTTAAAAGTGGGTGAGTGTGCACTGTTTTCTGGAGTTAACAGTTGTGAATGAGAGAAATTATGCTTTCCTTTGTGAATAATTGAATAAGTTGATATATAGGGTAGTGGTATTGTGAAACGTGTATCATCGACATATGGGGCACATCGCATAGGAGCGAGGGCGCGGCTCGTAGGAGCCGTGGCGCTGTGTATGCTGGCCTGTGCCTGTACGGGGAACGGGGACGGGAGGTTGCCGCTCTACACCGTGGAGCGCATGCCCTACGTCGACATGCTCGCGATAGAGGGATACACCGAGTCGCTGACCCCGCTCACCATCAACTGTCCGCCCGACGTGGACGGCACCATCGTACACATCGTGGAAACGGGCACCGAGGTGGAGGAGGGCGACGTGGTATGCATCATCGAAGATGTGAACATCGCCGACAACTATGAGCGGTGGACACTGAACCTGGAGTCGATGCAGGCCGAACTGGAGAAGTTGCACGCCTCGCAGGAACTGGAGCGCGCACTACTCGACGCACAGGTGAGAAACAATGACATAGAGGCGCTGCTGGCTGAGGCCGACTCGCTGCAGATGCTATACATGAGTCCGTCGGAACGGCGCATCAAGGAACTGCAGCGCGAGAAGGCACGCATAGAGCGGGAACAACTGATGAGGCGCGTGGAAACCACGAAGGAGTTGCAGAAGACCGATGTGATGAAGATTGAACGACAGATAGCCCAACAGGAACGACGCCTCGAGGGAGAGCGCGAGAAGATAGCGTCGCTCACACTGAGAGCACCGCGAAGTGGCATCGCCGTGCGGGCACGACGTTGGCCGTGGAGCCAGGAGACATGGAACATCGGCGACAACGTGTGGAACGGACGCGCCGTGGTGATGATGCCCGACATGGAACACATGAAGGTGATCATCTATGCACCGGAGACGGAATACAAGCGCCTGCACGAGGGGGACTCGGTAGCCTATGCCTTTGACGCCATGCCGGAAAACAGGGGATGGGGACGCATCACGAAACTGTCGCCCGTGGGCCAGACACGCACCGAGGGATCGGCAGTGAAGACCTTCGAGATAGAGGCATCGGTAGACTCGCTGCTCGCACCCGTCGATCCGGGGCTGAGCGTGCAGTGCAGGGTGTATCTGCACCATGTGGCGGACACGGTGGTAGTGCCCACGATCAGCGTGTTTGACAAGGACTCGCTGAAGGTGGTGTATGTGGAGCAGCGCAATGGACACTACGAGGAGCGCGCGGTGACACTGGGCGAGAACTCGCCACGAAGCACCATCATCGCCAGCGGACTGAGACCCGGAGAGCGCATAGCACTGGTGAAGCCGAAGAGTGCGACAAATGAGTGAGCGACTACGACAAAGGACGAATATAAGGAACACTGAAGATATATGAACAGAGCAAGACTGACATTGATTGCGGCCACACTGGCGTGTGCACTGGCATCGTGCGGAAAGAAGAGCGTGCAGCAAGTGCCTGAAGCCAAGGTGGTGCAGGGTACATTCTATATAGACATCTACGAGGAGGGCGAGATAGAGGCCATCAACTCCATCAACATAGCGTCGCCCAATATACCATGGAGGTTCGGAAACCTGAAGATATCGAGCATCGTCGACGACGGAAAGCAGGTGCAGGAGGGCGATACGGTGGTGACATTCGACCCGTCGGAGGTGCGCAAGGCCATACTTGACTATGAGGACAGGCTCATCGTGAGCAATGCCGAACTGGAGAAGATGCTGGCACAGCACGAACTCGACATGGAGGGACTCAATGCTGACTATGAGGTGACACGCATCTCGCACGAGATATCGCGCATGCAACTCGAGTCGGCAGCACACGAGAGCGAGATAAAACGACGCGAGATACAACTCAACCTCGACAAGGCGGACATATCGCTGGCAAGGGCCAAAGAGCAGATAGAGAACCGACGCAAGATACAGGTCGAGGAGGTGAAGCAGAAGAAACTATCCATACGGCAGGATGAGGAACGACTCGAAGAGGCCCACCGCACACTCGAAAAACTATCGGTGATAGCACCCGCACCGGGCATAGCCATCATTTCACGCAACTGGAGCACCAACAACAAGTTCCAGTTGGGCGACCAGTGCTGGTCGTCGCAGCAGTTGATACAACTGCCAGACCTGTCGAAACTCAAGGCAAAGGTCTACATCAACGAGACGGACATATCGCACATCACACGTGGGCTGAAGGTGGAGATACGCCCCGACGCCTTCTCGGATAGCACCTTCACGGGATATGTATCTACCGTGGCCAACCTCGCACAGAACAAGGATGAGCGCTCGAAGATAAAGGTGTTTCCCGTAGACATCGTCATCAACGAGAGCAACAAGAACCTCTTGCCGGGACTCACCGTGAGTTGCCGCATCATTGTGGACGAGATACCCGACGTGGTATATATCCCCCTCGAAGCGCTGCACGTGCAGGCCGACAAGAGTTATGTGTACAAGAAGGTGGCTGGAGGATACGACAAGGTGGAGGTGCTCACAGGACGTACCAACACGGACTATGTGATTATCGAGGAGGGACTCGACAAGGACGACCGCGTGGCACTCGTAGATCCTACGGAACTGGCGGACAAGGCCGACAAGAAGAAGAAAAAGAAGGATACGAAATGAAGCGTTTACTGAAAATACTATGGGCAGCGCCACTGCTCGTGGCCTGTCAAGGGGCTAGCATAGGCGGCGACGGCATCGAAGAGCTGCGTAATGACACGCCCCTCGTGGAGACGGGCGAACTGTCGGCCGTGCAGACAAAGGCCTTCGTGCTGCCCCGACTGGGATGGTTCGGCTCGTTCCGCATCATCGGTATCGAGGAGCATGGCAAGCATATACAGCCGGGCGATTCGGTGATACAACTCGACCCCGCCGACGTGACCAAGCATATCGTGGACAGAGAGACGGCACTGGAGTCGCAACTGGCATCGCTAGAGAAGATGCTCGTGAACCAGGAGAACCGCGACAGTGAAGCCGAGTCGACCATCAAGTCGGAACTGGCAACCTATGAACTGCGCAAACTCACACTCGAGGCTGCCCAATTCGAGTCGGAACGCACAAGGAAAATCAAGGAACTGGAGTTTGAACAGGCTACCATCCAACTCAACCTCGCCAAGCGACGCCTCGAACTCAACGCCATCATCAACGAGAATGACCTGAAGATACAGCAGATACGCGTCAACCAGATACGCAAGGACATACAGGACGCCTACGACATATTGCCCCAACTGACCATACGCACTACCATCCCCGGCATATTTCAGATCAACCGCAACTGGCGCTCGGGACAACTGCTCAAGGTGGGCGATGAGGTGTGGCGGGGTAATGCCATGGCCAGCGTGCCCGACCTCACATGGATGAAGGTGGAAACGCAGATCAACGAGAACGACTTCCTGCGCATCGACGAGGGCGACAAGGTACTGGTGCGGCTCGATGCATTGCCCGAGGTGTCCTTCGAGGGATACATCTCGCACATAGGACTCTTCTGTCATGCCAAAGACCCCAACAAGCCGCGACACAAGGTGTTCGACGTGGAGGTGCGACTCGTGCAATCTGACGAACGACTCAAGCCGGGCATGACGGTGAGTTGCGAGTTTTTACCCAGCAGATGAGGTGGTGAGTTTAATTCTTAATTCTCAAAATTTGTGCCAACGAGCGAAAATCAAGCTTGCTTGACTTTTTACAGCGAGAGCAGCCAAACTAAAAACAAAGTTTAATTTTCAATTAGATAGTCGTGGAATATAGCGAAAACATAAAAGTAGCCTGGCAGGGACTCACCGACCATAAGTTCCGGTCGTTCCTCACGATGCTCGGCATCATCTTCGGTGTGGCATCGGTGATAGCCATGCTCTCGATAGGCGAGGGGGCCAAGCGTGAGGCTATAGCCAAGTATCAGGACTTGGGCGTGAACAATATCATCGTGCGCGAAAAGGACATGACCGATGAGGAACTCGAAGAGGTGCGCACCAAGTTCTCACCGGGACTCTCGCTGCGCGATGCCGAGGTGATACGCGAAGTGGTGCCCGGCGTGAGCCGTATAGCCGCACAGGCCGAGATCAATGCCGATGTCAAGTATAGCAACCGCTCGGTGAAGTCATCGGTCATCGGCGTGACTCCCGAGTTTTATGACATCCTCAACTACAAGATAAAGTTGGGCGAGTTTGTGGGCGACCAGCACTACCGCAACAAGCAGAAGGTGTGTGTACTGGGTGCAGGCATTGCCTACACACTGTTCCAAAAGGAGGAGCCGCTGGGCAAGATGATAAAGATTGAAGACCAGTGGCTCGAGGTGGTGGGCGTATTGGAGTCGAAGGCTCTTTTCACCGAAACGGTGGGCGAACTGGCGGCACGTGACCTCAACACGGACGTGTATGTGCCGCTCTCGATGTTTCTCGACCGCTTCTCACGTGGTAACACCCTGGCAAGCGAGATACAGCAACTCACCATACAGGTGGAGAACTCTGACCGACTGATGGAAACCTCTACATTGGTCAACGAGATCGTGCGTCGCCACCACTTCAACAACGAAGACTACGGCATTGTCATCCCCCTCGAACTGCTGAAACAGGAGGAGAAGGAGCGACAGATATACAACTTCCTGCTCGGTGCCATCGCGGCCATATCGCTCATCGTGGGCGGCATAGGCATCATGAACATCATGCTCGCTACCGTGATGGAGCGTACGCGCGAGATTGGTATACGCCGTGCCATCGGTGCCCGCAAGCGCGACATCATGAGCCAGTTTGTCACCGAAGCTGTGGTGATAAGCATCGCCGGTGGCATCATCGGCGTGGTGGTAGGCGTGTCGCTATCGTTGCTGGTGTCGGTATTAACCGATGTGAGCACCTACATACGCCTCTACAGCGTCATCATCGCCTTCGCCTTCTCGGTAGTGGTAGGCGTGGTGTTCGGCTACCTGCCAGCCAAGAATGCCGCCAACTTGAAACCCGTAGACTCTATCCGTTATGAATAATGCGTTGATCGAAATAAAGAACATCACCAAGCGCTACGAGATGGGCGACAATGTGGTGATGGCCCTGCAAGATGTGAGCCTCACCATCAGCAAGGGGGAGTACTTGAGCATCATGGGACCCTCGGGCTCGGGCAAGAGTACCTTCATGAATATCCTCGGCTGCCTCGACACTCCCTCGACAGGCGAGTATAAGTTTCGTGGTGTCGACGTGAGCCGCCTCGACGACGATGCCCTCTCGGCCATGCGCAACAAGGAGATTGGCTTCGTCTTCCAGAACTTCAACCTACTGCCCAAACTCGATGCTGTACAGAATGTAGAGCTTCCCCTGGCCTATGCTGGAGTGCCCGCTACAGAGCGCAGAGAGCGTGCCGTGCGTGCCCTTGAACGCGTGAAACTGGCCGACCGCATGCACCACAAGCCCAGCGAACTGTCGGGCGGACAGCGCCAGCGCGTAGCCATCGCACGTGCCCTCGTCACCAACCCGGGCATCCTGCTCGCCGACGAGCCCACCGGTGCCCTCGACTCGAAGACAGGTATCGAGATCATGCGCCTCTTCAATGAGTTGCACCAAGAGGGCAACACCATCATCCTCATCACCCACGAGCAGGAGATTGCCAACTATGCCATACGCAACGTATACATCAAGGATGGCAGCATCCATTATGACCGACTCAACCCCAACAGAACCATCGTATCCTGACAGAACACCATTATGAAGACAAGACTCATAGCCCTGTGTGCCGTAACCGTTGCAGCCCTTGCTGCCCATGCTGATACCTACCTGCTCACCCTGCAGGAGAGCATAGAGTTGGCAAAGGAGAAAAGTTACACCATGCGCAACCTACAAGAAAACCTCAAGATTGCCGAATATAACCTCAAGTCGGCAACAAGTAGCCTGAAGACACACATCGACTTTAGCCTCACGATGCCCGAGTTTAACCAGACAGTGCGCACTTGGGATGACACCACAGGCGTGTCATTCTACTCCGTCAAGCGTATGGACTATGGAGGTACCGTTACCGTAAACCAACCTCTTATCACCAATGGTAACATCTACTGGGAGACCAGCCTCAATAGCTACGATGACCTCTACAATGCTGACCGCTCGGCCACCGTCAATACTCGTTTGCGCTTACGACAACCCATTGACGCTCTCTATGGATACAACGCCATACGCTCGTCGCTCAAGTCGGCACGCCTCGACTATGAACGCACCAACAAGTCGCTCCGTCGCGAAGAACTCAACCTCGTGTACCGCGTAAGCAGCAGTTACTACAACCTGCTCTCCCAGCAGCGCAGCACCGAGATAGCACGCCTCGACTATGAACGACAGACCGAGGCCAACGAGATAGCGCAGAACAAATATGCCTCGGGCCTCATTCGCGAGGTGGATGCCCTGCAGATGGAGGTCGATCTTGCCGAAGCGCTGAACAGTTACGAGATGGCACTCATCAATCAGGAGTCGGCACTCAACAGTTTTAAAGAGCTCTTGGGTATCGAACTCACCGATAGCATAGTGCTGAAAGACGAACTGAAATACAATGTGGTGGTGGTAGATGCCGACAAGGCCGTGGAATATGCCCTGAAGAACCGCACCGAACTGCGCGATCAGGATATAGCCATTGAACAGCAAGAAATGGCCATTCGCCAGCGCAAAGCCGAAGGCCTGGTGCGCGGATATTTTGATGCCTATGTGCAGAAGACGGGAACCAGCATGGACGACCTAGATACCCCATACGGAGCCACGTTGCAGACCTCGGCCAATGACTTTATGAACCGTCCCATCAACTATGGAGTGGGTGTCACCCTCTCGGTACCTCTTCTCGATTGGGGTGAGAACCGTGCACGAGTGCGTGCTGCCGAGTCGCGTCAACGACAAAACTACTTGGCCAAAGAGGAACTCGAGCGTTCTATCGAGACCGAGACACGCAACACGGTAGCCCAACTCAACAACAACCTCAAGCGCCTGCAACTGCTCGAAAAGAATGTGGTGATTGCCGAAAAGAGTTTTGCCATTACCCTACAGCGTTTCTCCGATGGCGATATCGACAGCCAGACCCTTGCCCTCGAACGCAACCGTCTCAATAGCGCCTATCGCAATCACTTGGGAGCCTATATCGCCTACCAACTGAGTTTGGCCGACATCATGCGTAAGACGCTCTACGACTTCGAGAAGGGCGAGCCGTTGGATATGTGACGCTGTGTCTGTCACACATTTGTCACACTTTTTTCACGCATGTTCCCTCGACTAGGAACGAAGAATTATCTATATTTGCAGTGTAATTCGTCACAATGCTATGAAAACAACTGCACATATACTGCTTACCATCGGGGTAGCCCTGCTTTGCGCCTGCAACGCCACAACCGACAAGAAGAAATATTCCCCCATCGAAGAGCAATACGTGGCACACGAGTTACTCGCGAAAGCCAACAAAGTGGGCACCGATGACAATGAACAGCGCATGTTGCTATTCGACAAGGCTATCTATCACTTTGCCAACATCGTGGTGCGCAGCGATGTCAATGATACCCTACGTGCCGATGCCTTGTTCACCTTGCGGTGGATAGAGGCATACGTAAAGCACGACTATGAGCAGGCTCTGCAATACCTTAACCAATACCTCGAACTGGTGGGGCCCGAGCACGAGAGTTACCCTACCTGTTTGGCCTATAAGGCTGATGATTTATGGCATTTCGGTGCCCAAGACTCGGCACTTCACTATGCCTACCGTGCCTTGGAGGCGCCGCACACACCGTACGATGCTATCGAATACATCTGTCATCACGTTCTTTGGAATATCTACGATAGTAGAGCGATGCCCGACTCGGCCAGCCGTCACAAGGCACTGCATATGAAGATACGTGAGAGCCGTGTGTTCGAACCGATGAGCATGGAGCAACTCAAGAGCCAGTTGCAGACCAATGTGATAGCCCCAACACACGAACGTCATACGGCAATCCCTATAGTAGTTGTTGTGACAGTACTTCTCATAGTCATCTATGTGATTTCCAGTATCCTGAAGCATCGCCCTGCACCCTCGTCCGATGCCGCCACTGCGCTCACTGATGCCCAACGCCTGCTCCGTGCTCTTGGCGAGGGGTACCATGTTTTTGAGCATACTACTATGTGTGCCGATGTGGCTACGATGCAGATTAACGAACGCGAGCTCCCTCCTATCAGTTATGACGAAGCCCGCACGATGGAGCATACCCTGCTCCACACCTTCAACGTGGCATGTCGCACTTTGCTTGATAGCTGCGACCTTAATGATCAAGAACTCATCTGTTGCTTGTGTATGTATCTCGGCTATTCCAACACCATCATTGCCCACCTTGGCGCCAGTACTACGTCCACCATACGCAAGCGCAAGGAACGTATCCGTAAGAAACTGCCGGCTGAACTCTACGAAGTTATCACAATGGCTACTCGATAAGGAGGTGTCCATTGTAGCTTAACTCCCGTTGAAACTATACTTTAGACTGTACATAAACTATCCATAAGCTATCCATAAGCTATCCATAAACTGTACATAATTTGAGCATAACTACAATAATAATCAGCGCGTTGTGCTGGAAAAACTGTACATGTTTGTTTCTTGCTATTATTTTCTATTTTGTTGACGATGGCAGAGGCCCTTGGAACTCTATCAATTGACATACGGAGTTCGTCAAGATTTGATAGGTGACGAACCCCGCTATATGTTTGTACTGGGCTATATTATGACTCTTATATAATATCTTCTGTAGTTCAGGGCAGACGCATCAGAAATTCCACTCCTCATCTAGCATCTGCGCCAACACTTTATTGTCCCATCCAGCCGCCTTTCTTTTTGCCTTGAGACTTCCTTTTTTCGTAGAATTCTTCAGCACCATCAGGGAAATCTTGTTC
>JAZONI010000141.1:0-9573 GCA_045654445.1 Bacteroidaceae bacterium
ACAGCCCTTGAAAGAGTTCCTGGCAAAGAATCTCAAATAGTATCACGAATTAATGCAATTCCCTTGAATGAGTGGGCGTTGAACATATTATAGATAAATTCCCTTTAGCATACTCCCCGATTCCATAAAGAATCGGGGAGTTTTGTTAATAGTTTACTCGAAACGCAAGGAAATCCTGTACAAGATTTTTGTGGCATATTGATAGGTGAATGCCATGTTTTGCTTACACGCCTAAGAAATCGGAAGTATGAACTTTTAAAACTCAAAAACTCACGTTTCCGCTTACTTCTTGCATTTTCCTAATGCCTCATGGCGTGAAGAGTCACTAGAACCAATACCACTCCTCCACCTCGGGAAGAGTATTCACAAAGTCAGGCATGCATTTTCCAATGTCAGCTCCTATATATGTAGGATCACATATATAATATACTTTCCCACGATATTTGAAACCTGTAGCATTTTGTGGTGTGACAGACAGGGCTACCGCCGTACATTCATGTCCAGGGTAACTCACCAACAACACATCCAATCCGAGAATCTCATGTACCAAATAGGCATAGAATATAGAGCGGTCTTCACAGTCGCAATAGGGAAAATAGAGCGTTTCATCAAAGAAGAAGCTCTTCTCTACTCCATCACCAAACTGCTGGCCATCAGTTTGATACTCAAAAGCACTCTGCACAAAGTGGAGCAATGCATTGGCCGCCTCAGCCTCACTCATCCCCTCAACTTGTTCTTTGAGTTGCCCTACTACGACACGTCTCACCTCAGCATCAGTCATAGAGGCTGCATAACAATATATATCCATCGACGGATATTCTTGTTGCAGATCAATCACATTTTTATTCACATTACCCTGTACTGATAAGCCACCATATGATAAGGCAAACGGATGATTATTCCTTGGCAAGCGATAAGCAGGATTTACAATCAAATCCATCAGGCGACCACAATCTTCATCTTCAGGCAATACACATGAATAGATGCGAGTATTTGCCGGCATGGTATTAGGGTACACATAATAATTTTGCTCGCCTATCGGGATATAGGTATTACCATACACCATTTGTTCGAAGGGCAGCAACAAGTACAATGATGCATCCGTTAGTGCCATACGCACATCATAGCCCATGCTCAGCATCAGGTAATGCATCATTACCCTTGAAGCGATGACATTTCCTTTTGCCCAAGTAGTGCAATACTTCTCCACCGCCTTAAAGGTACACCAGTCGCCTAATCTATAGTCTGTTGCCAACTGCTGCAGGCCTTCTACACTAGCCTTTGTATCACTTTCATATATTTGTTTCCAAAAGCCCACCACCTCTTGTTGAGTATTTCCAATAGACGCAGTTTCCAGTTTCGGAGCAGGAACAGCCAAAGACAATCCATACAATGCAAATCTAATTTGTGGAATATCAGGTGTAGGCACCTGTGGAACTTTGGGAGTAGATGGAGTCGTAGGCACCTTAGGCACTGAAGGTACCGTAGGCTGTTCAGGTTCTGGTACGGTAGGCTCCTTAGGTTCCACCACAATAGGTTCCATAGGCTCTTCCACCACAGGAGTTTCAGGCGGTGTATATATCGGAGCAACCACAGGCTTTGGTGTCGTCACACGGCGACGGCCCGTCATCGTTTCATACTCAGCCCACGCAGCATCAAGAAATTCCACGTAGCGTTCCATAACTCCCTTACGGAAATCCTGAAAATTATTTAGCATGCGGTTGCGGAATGCGTTAAAATCATCCGTTTGTGCCTGTAGGTTGGGGGCAACAATTAGAAACAATACTATAAAAAACTTCTTCATAAAACAGTCATTTCCGTCTTGTGGTTGCTTTCAAAAGCCCCTCCATAGAGGGAGGGGTTGGGGTGGGTCTTCTCTTTTTAGAAATGCGACAAGTCAATCAGTCCGAAGTTCGGGTCACGCTCAGGTTGCCATGAGCGCACCTTAATCACAGGCTGCTTGGGGTCATTAAGGTCTACCATTAGGAACAGATAGCCCGTATCACCATAGTTCGTAGAGTAATAGTCCTGCTTGATCTGTATACCATACACCTCACCGCCCACGCCAGCTTTCACAATATCGTTGTTTGCAAAGCGGATGTTGATATACTCGTTGCTGGCAAAGCAGCGTTCCAGATTGCACATATACTGTTCCTTGTTCTGGCGGGTATATTGCACATACTTATTATCTAGGTACTCCCCTCCTGCCTCACCATATGCCGCAGTCTGTCGTGTCAGCACCTTACCTGTGATAATCACTGCATTATCATCGAAGATGCTGCGTATATAGTCGAGACGCTTCAAGGCGTATGCTGTCTTGTAGTTTTCCAAGAACTCGGCCAATATCTTTCGGGCATACTCGCTCCACATCGCATGTTGCAGGATATCTGTCGTGGACTTCTCATCCAACGCAAAAGCCAAGTAGTCAATCTTCCCCTCCTTATTGAAGGTGAATGTCACATCCTCCACAA
The DNA here is from genome assembly GCA_045654445.1 of Bacteroidaceae bacterium. Lineage (GTDB taxonomy): Bacteria > Bacteroidota > Bacteroidia > Bacteroidales > Bacteroidaceae > UBA1189. The sequence continues at coordinate 2,472 of JAZONI010000141.1, forward strand.
ACTTACGTCCGTTGTTACGGAACGAGAACGACATCGGCACACTGCGACAAGTCACCTCACTCTCACCCATCGTATAGAACGAGTAGGCCGGTTCACCCATGACACGTGCATTGCCATAGCTTATCAGTCGGCGATACATTTCCTTACCATCCTCCGTGAAACACTCCTCGGCCGTGGCATAGTTACCACTCTTGATGGCAGCAATCACCTTTTCAATGCTTGCACGATAAGGAGCCGATTCCGGTTCGGCGAGCATAGTAATAGATTGGCTTGGAATGCCCCCGTCGCTTTGCGCCACGCCCTCTATAGACAGAGGGGGAGTTTGCTGTACCAGTTGATTCCGCGATGTCTGAGTCCTCCCCATAGAGGGGGCTGACGCGAGAGGAGCGTCGGTTGCGACGACTGCCGGTTTATCGGCACCAAGGAGTCTCGCTTGCGAGTCTTTAGAGGGGGTCTCCCCTGTCACCATCACATACGCATCCCTAAACACCTTTCCCTTCATTACATTCACTACGGTAGAAATTTCCTTGTCGATGTGCGCCTCGCCGCTATACTCGTACTCGCACTTTATCTTCATATTCTCCGTGGTCATTCCAGGTCGCAGTTCTATGAATCCACGTCCATCCTTGGCACTGTAGATGTTGCTCCAGTCCATACCATCAAAATAGGTATAGTCCATTGATGTCACTGGCTGTTCCTTATATAGCACACGTACCTCGGCCATACCATCTTGTTCACTTACCGTCTGTACCTTCACTTCACCGAATATATCATTCATCTGTTCGGGAATCCAGTGAGTGAGTACGTGTCCTGCATTATCTACCACACCATTAGCATTCGGAATACTTTGCAGCAGACAATATGCCCAATAGTAATTTCGTAGCGCATCGTCCACCTTACCCTTCTCTACAGCACGTGCAGCGCTCGCCACCATATCAAGCACCTTGAGGCGTCGCGACGCGAATATCTTGTCCACCTCGCTACGCTTCACATAGCGAAACACGTGAGCATCAGGTTCGTTCTCGATAACGATGCGCTGCGTATTCTGCAGCGTAGCTTGCGAGTAGGTGTTCACCACCGAGCGGCATGCCGAACGGGAGTCTACACTCACCTGGTCGGTGATCTCCTCCTCAATATTCTCAAATTGAGATTCCACCGACACCGAGATTTTCGATATCAAGGCCTGCAGTGCCGCATTGTCTGCCGCCTTCAGTGACTCACCCCATCCTTCGCCAGTCAAGTATTCATCACTGGCTTTGATGTCTTCTACACTTTGAGCGCACACTACGCTACTCAAAGAAAACAAACAGAGGAAGACACTCGTAATCCTTTTCATTCTCTTAATCATATATTTTCTCACGCAGATCTCACGAATCTCACAGAGGCGAGTCGCTTTGCCCTCGCTGCCATCCGGATGAAAACACTCGGCTAAAGCCGACAGGCTGCAAGAAATCCTTTCGATGCAGCCCCATTTAGTGAGATTTGTGAGATCTGCGTGAAACAATAATCATTCTACTACTGCTCTACCTCGAAGCCCTCTTTAATAAACTTCGATACCAGCTCGGCATGCTTCTGCGCAGCCTCTGACTCGCGCATAGCATTCTCGAAGGCACGGATACGGGCAGCCGAAGCGGCATCTTCATCAACGAGGAAGAAGGTCTGCATCTCATATACAGGCTTACCGGTCTTCTTGTCCACACCAGTCTGACGGATGATAGAGAAACTCTCGAACATCTCACCCTTGATTTCTTTCTCAACAAGTGACTCGTAGGCTGCATAGAAGTGATCAAACTCAGCCGACATATTATCGGCATTGTTGGCCATATCGCTTACGATGCGTCCCTTCACATGGCTACCAGCCTGACGGGCATAGATATTACATGCATTGTTTGTAGCCACCTGCCTACCGATGTTCTTCGAACTGAATGCGGTTGCCACACCTACCACTTCGTGCACGTTCTCATTCTCATTCATCTCCTCGTAGTGCTTCAAGAGAGCCACATCAAGGCTACGCGAAGTGCCATAGATTGCCCAACCACCTTTAGTAAACTCCTTCTTCTTTTGCTTGTACTCCTTCTTCAGAGCCTTGTTCATCGCTCTGTTCTGAGCATTCATCACTGGGCATGCAAAGAGCATACCGATTACCAACAACAGTTGAATTGTCTTTTTCATAATAATACTATTTTATATATTAATACTAAAAAATCATTTCTTTGTAAAAGGGAGCGTGCTTCAGCACTTCTCTCGCGCTAGGACTTTACCAGGACACTATGCGAGATGTTTCACTTCATTCAACATGACACAAACTGCGCTTTGGACAACTGCTATATCATTACCTAAATTTTTAGTTAAACAATATGACAATTATACTTAAAATTTCATTGACAAACCCATATTCAAAGCAGTATATCCATCTTTGTTGAAGCTAATATCTGAAGTACAAACCTCTGGAGCTAGATATATGCCGAACCCTGAATTAAACCTATATTCGAATCGCAAACTTATTGTTGGCCAATATTTCATTTTTGCAAAATACATGATGCCGCGATTCATGTCAGTATAGTCTTTATCGGCCAAAACCCGATCAAGATTGTTATCCACTCCATCCCATGAGGGCAATTCGTTTGTTATATATTTCTTTCCTGCGAGTATTGAATGGCCCCAAAGAATACCTAATTGCGGAGTAAACTGAAACCTACGGCCAAAAGTGTAACCAAATCTTGTGGAAAACCGGATTAGTTGAACCGAATGGGACTGTTCATTACTGGCAGCCATATCATTGTCACACATTGTATATGTACCAACCGCAATGTTTTTCGCACCTGCAACCAACGATAAGCGATTATACGTGACACCCAGTTCTCCGCCATAACTATAACCTTCATTATAACCTTCATGAACAATATGACTCGCACCTACTCCGATCAAACATCCCCATCCATCATCAATCCTAGAATATGACTTCTTTTTATTTGGTGCTTCCTTGTTAGGAGTATTTACCTTGGAAGGTTGAAGTGAACTATGCTTTATTGGGGTCGATACCGAGTTTGCAGCTGGTTCAGTCACAGATACTTCAGATTGCACCTTACTTAAAGTTGCCGATATACTATTTTCAATATTCTCTTTCACTTCTACCGTCTTATCTGCGCTCACATACCCCTCTTTTCGAAATGCTACTCGACGATTACCAACTAATACGTTATTCTGAATGAGTGGGGTCTCGCCAACCTCTTCCCCATCAATGAATACAGTAGCACGCAAAGGTGTAGAAGATATTTCAAGCGAAGCATAGATAGGAGTAGGAGATTTCAGTTCTATGGTTTGCTCACCGATATTATCTATACGCAGTACCTCTGACATAGTCCTGTGAGATTCCTTTCTCACCTCTATGGTATAGTTACCCAACTCCAATGGTCCAGTCCATTTCCCGATGTTTCTCCTCACACCATCTATCCAGATTTCACTTTCGGCATCGGTTGTCAGTGTCACCGTGGCAAAATTGGGAATCATCTCCACGCTCAGCTCTGTAGTTTCATTGTCTTGCACCGTCACCTGCTGTTCATAGGTCTTGTACATATTTTTTACAATTCTTACTCTATGTACACCACTTTTCAAGTTCTCCGACACAAAAGGCAGTTTACCGGCCCTCTCATTATCAATATATACATCTGCTCCATTCAGTGCTGCATCACCACCAAACTTTATCCAACCGAAGTTAGGCCGAAGAGTCACCTCCACCTCAGCCTTGCCATCAGCCGTTACGGTTACCTGACCAGCTTCCGTATGATAGTCAGCACAAGATATGCGATAGTTGTAAGTGCCATACTCGACCCCTTTAGTAGCATATCCCTCGCTATCAACGGTGAGCATCTCATCATTCAGTTCCACCACAGCAGTTGCTGGATTTACATTGAACACCACAAACTGCTTGTTTACGCTATGCGTCACCACAGTCTCCACCTTTCCTGTAGTCAAAACCATCTCATATGTTTTGGCCTTGTCAATGGCAATAGGGAAATAGTAGTCGCGCAACACGCCCAGTTGTGGATGCTGTATGGTCATCTTTTTTATTCCGTGAGGGACATACACCCACACTTCACCCACACCTTGCCTGGTTTTCACGATGCCCACCATGCCACCATCAAAGACAAACCCCAGCTGTGTCGTCACCACCTTTATTAATGCTGCCGGCTCTCCATTCTGATCACGCTCCATCGTGCCAGTAGTGTTGGCCGTCAGGTCGTTTTCTAATAACTTGAATGATGCCACGCTGATATTTTGGGCTCCTGCGACAGTCGCTATCAGCATCAACAGCACAAGCATCGCTTTACGCATACTCCTATGGATGTCTTTATTTTCTTTATACATTATCTTTTTATATTTTCGACCCGCTTCGCGGGTATTTTTGCAAACCTCACAAATCAGAAACCAAAATCACAATCCTCAAATGTCGAATCAATAATCAAATCAGCAAATCATCGAATGCGCAACACAAGGTCACTTTATTTTTCTGAGACAGGGCGCACCGCCCGGCCGTAGTAACGATCGCTGTAGTCCCAGAAGTAATAGCCCGAATCGAAGTAGAGGGTGAACGCGCTGCTGCTACCGCCGTAGGGCGAAGCAGACCAATAGTAGCCGCGATAGCCAGCGGCAGGAAGGAAGATCGAGCTACCATTGGGGCCAGTAACCTTACAACCTTTGACTCCGTTTCGCGTTGTCCAACTCCAAGAACACTTGTGAATGAGCTCACCGATTTCATTCAAGGTGGGCATACGCCAGTCACCTCCCCAGTTCACCGTGGCAGCATCGTACGCTGCTGTCAAGTTTCCGTCAGCACCGATGATGTCACAAGACTCCAGTTCTGAAGCGGACAAGCCGTAGGTGACGCTGTTGCTTGTGTAATTGTCTAACTTTGGCGTCGTTTCGCCCCAAGCAAAATAGTCACCGTACTCCTCGGGAGAGGTAGCACCCACATTGCAACTTGCCCACTTAACCGACAAGCCAAGATCGATGGCATCACCTGTTGTCACAGAAACATTCTGCTTTGTCGTAAACGAATGCACATCGCCATACTTGTATTCACCATCTACAACCACGTAAGCACGATAATAATAGGTAGTGTTTGGCGAGAGCCCTGTAACATCTACGAAGAAATATTCCGAGGAGGTAGTGGACATCTGAGTACCATTTGAAGATGACAGATCAGAGGAGGTACCATAGATAATGCCACAAGTAACAGATTGAACCGCTCCATCAATCGAGCCAACAAGCCTTGCACCATTCGCTGTAATGGCCGCGGCATGACCGGTACTAACGGTTACGCCATAGACAGGGCGCACCGTGAACCCGTAGTCACGAGAGCTGTAGTCTCTCGAGATGTTATAGTTCCAATAGAAATTGAAGCCGTACGCGTCGTAGCTGCCGGCCCCGTGCAGTGTGCCAGACCAGTAGTAGCCGTGGGAGCCCGCACTGTAGAACGCCGTCGTGCTACGATAGCCAGCGGCAGGAAGGAAGATCGAGCTACCATTGGGGCCAGTAACCTTACAACCTTTGACTCCGTTTCGCGTTGTCCAACTCCAAGAACACTTGTGAATGAGCTCACCGATTTCAGCCGAAGTTGGCATACGCCAGTCGCCTCCCCAGTTCACCGTGGCAACATCGTACGCAGCTGTCAAGTCTCCGTCAGCATCGATGATACTGCAAGACTCCAACTCTGAAGCGTACAAGCCGTAGGTGACGCTGTTGCTTGAGCTGTAGCTTGACTTTGTCGTCGTCTCACCCCAAGCAAAATAATCACCATAACCCTCGGGAGAGGTAGCTCCCACATTGCAACTTGCCCACTTAACGGATAGACCAAGATCTATAGCCTCAATCGTATTAAACGAGCGGACGTCACCATATCTATATTGTCCTGCTTCAACTGCATACGCACGATAATAATAGGTCGTGCCAGCATTCAGGCCTGAGATATTGAACGCATAGTCTCCATTGGCTGTGGTTGACATCTTTATTCCTTTTGTATCTGTCAGATTGGATGAAATGTCATAGATAAAGCCACAATTTATTTTTTCCGAATCGTATAGTGTGACATTACCATTCAGTGTAGCAGTGCTTGCTGTTACATTCTCAGGAGAACCTGTTGATACTGAACTTATCCTGACTGGAAGTTCAATGTATTCAGGCATACAACCCGAAAAGACCAGACATATCGCAAGGAGTGGCAATACACAATAGTTTCTTGCTGCACGTATCATCATTATTCCTATAAACTCTCTCGCCTATAAGAATCCCCAGAATTGGCTATAACCTATTTAAAATAAAAAGACGTGGGATTCTGTACTCCTGCTTATCCCACATATCAGGCTCTCGCATTGCCCTTCCCAAGGATAAGCAACGCATTAGCCCACGCCGTGCGGTTTATAAACGACCATTGCCTATGGTACTGCGTGAGATGCTTCGCTTCGCTCAGCATGAAAATACTTGTTCTGCATGACAAAGCAAGGACTCATGTCCATAGGCTGGGTGTAATAAACGCCCGAAGTGGACGCTTCCGTTGCCGTATCTTCTTGGGATCAAATTTGCGAGATTCGATATGTAGAAGATAACGTTCGTAAACGTCCTTTCACAAAATGTCTTGACCCACCTCCCACTATGTGAGCTAATGAATCGTTGCAAAGGTAAAGATTAATTTTGAATTCTAAATTATGAATTATTAATTATTTTAACGTGAGTTCGATATAAGCACAAGTTGCTTAGAATCCCCTCCTAGGTTGGGAGACCGGCGCGGCCCCTCACTCAGCCGATGAAATGGACGATTTTGCCTGTTTTTCAGGTTACGAAAGTTCATAAATAGGTTGGCAGTGGCATGAGCTGAGAGCTTTCGTATTCGTATAGCGTAGCGCTACGTCAGGTCGTGCAAACTGTCTTATACTGATATAGGTAGACACATTTAACAACCATTAAAAAAGTGTAATCAGTATGAGAAAAAAACGAGAATGTTACAGCGAATCAGAATGTCTTTCTATTCTCAGGGACTATTATTCTTCAGGTATGAGTAAATATAGCTGTGTTCGCAAGTATGGCCTAAGTGGAAATGTAGTCC
>JAZONI010000142.1:0-11770 GCA_045654445.1 Bacteroidaceae bacterium
AATTTCCAGTACTTCTGTGCCAGTACTCGAGTACCGGAGGCTCAGTACTGCAGTACTGGCACGCAAGTACTGCTCCATCTGTCAACTTATTCAGGACAAACTGTCTTATAAAATTCTAAGAGTTCCTCTGCCTTCATACCGCATCGGCCTCCTATCTTAGGAGGAGAATTCTGCCACCGCCAACCGATTTATGAACTTTTGTAACCTTCGATGAGGATAAAAAGAGTAGGCCTGACGACGCCAAAGTCAATGGTGGATGAAGAGAAGTATTCATTTAGGAGACAACATAGTAGTTTACCCGGGCCTCTGGATTGTCCACCTAAATTAGGGGGACGAGCGAAGCGGAGGGGGTATTATTGCAAGAATCATACCACCTCCCCCTCTTTGAGGGGAAAGGCCTTCGGCACTCCTTTATGCCGATAAACCGGCAGTCGTCGCAACCGACGCTATCATACCGCGTCGGCCTCCTAACTTAGGAGGAGAATTTAATAAACTATAACAACTCCTATATTATCTCCAAAAATCATAATGCGTCTGCAAGGAATTCCTAAGCTAAAGCAGGAAAATCAACACTTACATTTTGCTCATAATAAGCATACATTTCCTTACATTTTGATAGGGGGGGGTATTTTTTTTGACAAAAGAGGCACTTCTGGATAATTTCAGAACACTTGACATTTTTCAACAAAAAAGTTGTATAAGCAACCAGAAAAGTATACCTTTGCATGCTTTTTTACGAGCGAGCGCGCATGCGCAACACGCGTATATGCGCAAAGTTTACTGTGATAAAAAACGGGAAAGAGGCATTTAAGGTAAAAACTCAAAGTATCGAAGAAGCGATGAAACGAATAGCTCAGACTGTTGCAGGCTTGCTGATTCTCATCATGGGAGTCACCAAGGGCTATGCCCAGATCACGCTTCATAGCGAGGTAAAGAGTCTGGTAGGTATTGAGGTACACTTCCGTTTGAACGACTCGCGCCTCGACCTCGACTACATGGACAACGCCCGTTCGCTCGCCCAATTCACCCACACCGTCGACTCTATCGGGGTACATCTAATCGACTCGATTGTCGTCGTGTCGCAATCATCGCCCGAAGGCCCGTATGCCCACAACATGAAGCTCTCCCAGCAACGTGCCGCCACTATGCGCCGCGCCATCGAACGCCGCCACCCGGAGCTAAAGGAGCTGCTCCGCGTACACCCCGACGGCGAGTCATGGATGCAGCTACGCGAATTCGTGAAGAACGATACGATCATGCACCAAGAGCACATCGACGAAGTGCTGGCCATCATCGACTCGAACATGAATATCGCCACCAAGAAGCGCCGCATGAAAGAGCACTTTGTCTACCCCTATCTGTATCTGACCTACTATCCACGCATACGCAACTCGATATTCTGCATCATCTACTACGACATCCATGTATCGATAGTGCAGATCAACGAGCTCGTCTACGATGCTGCGAAAGCCAGCCCCTTCCCTACCTGGATAGACCCATCGAGATTCCCCATTCAAAAGGTCGAGCAGGTAGCCTACGAGCCTATACTGAACATACGTACCAACCTGCTCTACGACCTGGGCACGGTGGTCAACGTGGGTATCGAATATTATCCACGCCATCCACGCTGGAGCGTGGCAGGGCACTACACCTTCCCTTGGTGGAGCAACGACGCGAAACACCATTACCTGCAAATACTCGACTGGAACCTTGAAGCACGCTACTACCTGCAACGCAACAAGTGCCACACAGGATGGTATGCAGCTCCCTATGTGCACTGGAACCTCTACGACATCAGCCTCGATGCTGAGCGCGGTTGGCAAGGCGAAGGTAAGGGATGCGGCCTCAGCATCGGCTACGCCCACCATCTCGGCGACAGCCAACGATGGAAGATTGAGTATTTCTTCCGTCTCGGATACTACCAGACCCTCTTCGACCCCTACCATGCCAGCAACCCCTATAACGACAAATACTACTACGATTGGGAGTGGCTCCCCGAGGACTTTATCCCCCGCAACCATCGTTTACAGATGTTGGGACCGACAGGAGCGGGAGTGACAGTGAGCTACGACCTATTCAAGAGGAAATTGAAAATTAAAAATCCTATTTAATTTACTATTTGACAATTTACAATTTACTATTTAATTTACTATTTGACAATTTACAATTTACTATTTATTTACAATTTGATGATTTGACAATTTGCCATCCAGATGGCACCCTCAACTCTCAACCCTCAACCCTCAACCAAAGTGCAACGTCTCCGCCGACATATCGCCCCCATAGCCCTCGTGATGATGGTCATCGCCACGATGCTGGCCAGCTGCCAGCGCAAACCGCTCCACCTGGCACAGCGAGGCAATGTGTCGTTCACCACTGCGGTTGTCGACATTCATCTCGACTTCCTCTGGGGTGAGCACTGGGAAGAGGACTTGCAGTACCCGTGGAACGAAGAGGAGCACGGCAGACTGGGCTACACCGAACCATGGGGTATCCGCTCCATTGTTTACCTCCTCGACGAAGAGAAGCGCCGCACCGAATACCTCACTCGCAATATGAGCAAGGAGGGAGGCCGTGTCAACATTGCCACCAAGGAGCACTACGACATGTTGTTCTACAACAATGACACCGAATACATCATCCTCACGACCGACGGATCGACCTATTACGATGCAACTACGCGCAGCAACAGCCGCACCTCATACACCCGCACCTATGACGGATACAACCAGCCTGACCAACTCTTCGGTACGTTACTGAACGACATCTACATATCCGACGATGCCGATGACTATGAGATGGAGTATTCCGAAGATGGCAGCATCCTTCATGTCTATCGCATCAATGCCACACTGAGACCCTATACGCTCATCTATCTATATCAGGTTATTGTCTTGAACAATAATGACAAGGAGGGAGCCCGCATCACAGGTGCGCAAGGCATCACGGCCAATGGTTTGGCTCGTGGAGTCAGCCTATTTACCCGCACCACAGACACTAGGGCTATCTCACTCACACAAGACGATGTGAAACCGATGGTCACCAACCAAAGGGTACATCTGCCTTGTGGCCATGACACCATAGGCGACATCTTTGCAGCCCGCATGCAGACATGGGGGCTGCCGGGCATAACACCTATCCTGGAAGTCACTCGTGGCGGTGAAGTAGAGCCCATCGACTCCACTTTCGTGGGTGTAGGACTCACATTGCGTAGCGGATACACCTATGTGATGCAAAAGAATGTGACCGAGCAGATGAAAGAGCGCCCTGGCGGAGGAGTCATCACTCTAGTGATCGATGCCGCCAAGGAGATTCCCGACACATTAATTAACCGCCCAGCACCCGATGATGGCTTTGGAGCTTCGGTCAGTGCATGGAGTAATAGCATTGAAGCAGATTTTACAATATAAATTTAATAAACTAATTATTCACTTTCTAATTTCATTTATTATGAAGAAAAGTTATTTAATGATGGCAGCCGCTGCTACGATGTTGGCAGCTTGCACACAGACTGACTTTGTCAATGAGGTTCCCGCAGAGGCTCCCAAGGCAATTAAGTTTGACGGAGGTTTTGTAAACAAGACCACACGTTCAGAGAACAACACTACCGAGTACAGCAACAATTTCTCTGATTTTCATGAGAACTTCGCTGTGTGGGGATACAAAAAAATCCAAAGTAATTACGTACAAGTTTTCAATGAGAAAGAAGTTGTAGTTGAGAAGACTACAGGTGGTGAGTCTTTCACATACAATGGACTTGTTGCATGGGACAATGCAGCATCTGCCTATTACTTCTATGCTGCAGCACCGAAGAATCAGACTCAGATTTGGACTATTGATGACACTGATCCTTCTAATCTCACCTTTAAGACAACAGTCGACCTAACAGGAACAAATGTCAATAAAGACAAGTCTACACACACATTGGTTCTCGAAAGCCCAGACAATTCTAAAGACTTGCTGATTGCCGCACCCACCACCAATGTTATAAAGTTTCAAGATGTTCAGTTGGACTTTATACATATCTTGTCACGTTTGAATATCCGTGTTCAGCGCCCCTCTGATCTGACTAGAGATATGCACATCTATAGTGTAACGGTTAAGAATCTCCATGTAAAAGGTAACTTTAATGAGGCAGCAACAGCAGCTAATCAGTTAGGCACATACGAGCGATGGGAAACTATAGATTCTAAAGATAATAATACTTATACCTCATCATTCGAAGACTTAACAGATGGGTATCTAACTGTTGCTAAAGGCGCAGATTGTAACGTAATGCAGGCTTTAGTCGTTCCTCAACCTGCGGAATTTGAAGATATCGCAGTCGATGGTTCAAACGCAAGCACATGTCAACATCCTTATTTGATTATCGAGTATGGTCTTGAGAATGAATCAGTAGGAGCTGGAGGTATAGAAAGATTCACACAATACTATAACCTTGCTGCTGCATTCGGTATAACAAGTGGCAATGAATTGCCATTCCATGAAGGTTGGGAAAACACCTTGACTATCACCGTAAATTCAAAAGCCATTGGATTTACAAGTAAGGTATCTTCTTGGAGTACTCACAACGGCACACATATATTGCAATAAATTTATCATTTAAGCCAAGTGGGGTTGAATGTCCCCACTTGGCTACACAGAAAAAAACGACAAAGAGGCACATGTTGCGCAAACATATACTATATATTATAATAGGTGTAAGCTTGATTGCCTGCGACAGGCAGTCACACCCCGGTGCTCCCGAAGCAGTAGAGCAGGCCATCGGCATGGCTCCTACTTCGGTAGCAGCAACACGTGCGCTCATATCCGACACGGAAGGCCTGCAGCGCGAGGGCTTCGTCGTATATGGATACAAAGAGACTCCATCGAGTGGAAGTCAAGTATTTGATCACCAAGCGGTGAACTACGACAACAGATGGACCTATACCCCCACCCGACATTGGGACCGCGCGGCAACATACTACTTCGGCGCATTCAGCCCACAGAGCATCGATGTAAACCATCAGGGCACAGGCAAGGAGACACACGCCCTCTTCATCGAAGCTCCTCATTGGCAGGCTATCGATGGCAACGAGGCAGACATCATCGTAGCCACGAGCCACGATGAGGCAGAGAACTATCTGGACCTGGAGGGCGGAGTTGTAGACCTAGCCTTCGAGCATATCTTGTCGCAACTGGAGGTGCAGATCACATACAGTTCATTCATAACCAATGAATATCGCCTGAACACACTGGCATACCGAAACGTACCGTCAGCAGACGGTGTAGCCACCTATAAGCTCGACTACACTGAGCCCAGCCGTTCGGCAATGGGAGAGGTCATGATGGCAACCAGTGCTATAACCATCGCAAACAGCGATGAGGGCATCGTGATTCGTCCCGAGGGAGAAGAGATGGTATCCTTCAAGCATCTGGTCGTACCCTTCCAAACCGACAAGCCCGAAGGCATTGAGATTGACATTGACTATTCGGTCAACGGGAAGAAACGCAATACGACGGTAGCTACCCAACTGAAAGCGTTGGAGGCCGGCAAGCGCTATGTATTGAGACTCACCTTCAGTAGCAACGGTATAGATATAGTACCTGTAATCTATATCAATGAATGGGTCGATGAGGAGATGGACGAGGACCCGAAGTATAACTGGTGAAGGGTTGAGGGTTGAGTGTTGAGTGTTGAGAGTTGAGAGTTGAGTGTTGAGAGTTGAATGTTGAATGTTGAATGTTGAGTGTTGAGGGTTGAGAGAAATAGAAGATGAAAATGAAGGCAAAATATACGTATATTACCATTTGTACAGCACTGATGACACTCGCTTCGTGTCACCAAGAGGAGCTATACACGGGTCCCTGCGACGTGCACTTCAGAGCATACCTGCAGGAGGAGGTGAGTGTGACCCGCGGCTATGAGGCTATCGGGAGCGACGTGCCTGCCTTCACAGCCGAGTTGTTCGTGTCGGACGGCATATCGGCCCACAGTCCCGAGCTCACATGGAACGGCTCGTCAATAACAGGTAACCTGCAACTCGAGCAGGGCACTTACCACTTCTATGGCTACATGCCGAAACAAAATGGCGCTACATTTGACCCCACAACAAAAACGATGCACCTGCCCGCCATCCCGGGGGTAAGCGCTACAGATGCTATGGTCATCAACCCGCAAACATTGACGGTGGATGAAAATGACCAGGAAAAGAGTGTCACCTTGAAGATGGACCACCTGATGGCCAAGATCACTCCCCGAATCTACCTCAACAGCACCTATGCACAGATGCGCAGCATCAAGATCAAGAAGGTGGAGTTCTGGGTCGATGGAGGCACCAATACACACAGCGCATCGGTAACCTATACCGATGACAGCTACAGCATAGCATGGAGCACAGGGAGCAACGTCCCTGCCACCCGAATTGTGACCTACGAGACGGCCAATCCGGTGACACTCACCACCACAAAAGGAGAGCAGGAGTATGGACACTGCTACCTCTGCCCCAACCAGTCGACAGAGAACCTGAAGATGCGCGTCACCTACGATGTGTACGACACAGCCAATGCGTTGACACGCGAAAATGCCGTGGCTGAGAACCGGATAAAGAGACTCACGGGTCAGACCATAAATGCTGGCACCAACTATAAACTGAATATACAGATAGTACCCACCTACCTCTACTCCCTGTCGGACAATGATGAGGAGTCATTGGTCATCAATGACTGATACTGGGTATAGCAATGGAGAAACGACGATATGAGACACGAAGATAGATACTACGACAAAAGCAACATGGCAGGGCTATGCCGGGCTGTGATGCTTATGGTATATCTGGCTATAGCGTTCACGACATCTACAGCCCATGCACAGACCATCGGAGGTAATGTGTATGGTGGCGGTAACCAAGGCGATGTGGAAGGGCACACTACGGTAACCCTGCAAGGAGGATTTATCCATGGTAGTGTGTTCGGCGGTGCACGTATGGCCAACGTAGGCGGACATGCCTTCGTGCATATCGACGGAGCACACCAAACGGGGAACATCGTAGTCAAAGCCGTGTATGGCGGTAACGACATTGCGGGTACTATCGGCACATTAGGAAGCAACACGCTGGGATTCAGTCCTAAGGTAGAGGCCCTGAACACTGGTACTTTCAACAAGAGCACCTTCAACGCCTTTGTATATACGACACCGGCACAAACGAGATCGACATTCCCGTATGTGATAGGCTCGCTCTATGGCGGTGGCAACGGTGCATACGACTACACACCCACAGATGATGGCAGATACACCGTGGAGGTAGAAGGCGCGACCTACACCATTGACGACAAGCCGGAACTGGCCAACACCTATATCGAGATTGGTGGCGGATTCTACGGTCATGTCTTCGGTGGCGGTAACAAGGCGACAATCACCGAAAACACGGTCATATATACTGAAAACAAGACCCCTTTTGACGGTATAGTCAATCGCGTATGTCACGATCATGCCGGAATCATCGACCTTGACGACAGACACTTCCGTCGCGTAGGAGACGGTGACCACGAAGACCTAATCTTCGACCACCACATTGCAGGCTGCTTCGGCGGTAATAACCTGGCCGACATGAGTATACGCCCCACATGGTATCTCAAGGAGGGAAGAATCAACAACCTCTACTCGGGTGGTAACAAGGGACGAATGACACACCCGAACGGTATCGTCCTACCCCTACGCAGCAACGACTTGCGCGTAAACAACGTCTATGGCGGATGCCGCATTGCTGACGTTGACCCGGGCACCACAGCGCCCACGACCGAGGTCATAAGTACTTGGGACTTCGCAAACAATGAGATGACCAGCTACGCCATCACCGAAGGATACTCATCACGTGTATTGATCACTGGAGGCCACTTTAATAATGTATATGGCGGTAACGACATCGCGGGAGTTGTATACCATGGAACGAATATCGAACTTCATGGTGGTCGCACAGTCAATGTCTATGGTGGAGGTAACGGTTCGTATGCCTATACTGACCAAGAAAGTTGGGTAGAGCAGCATCCCGAGGATGCCGACTTCTACTACAACGTACCTGAAGGAAGCACCTCGCTGCAAGCGCTCCACAAGCATCGCCCCCATGTAAAAAACACGCTGATATACATCACGGGACACGAGCATGACAACCCTCTCATAGTAGCAGGCGAAGTCTATTGCGGCGGTAACAGTGCTACACTGGCTGACGAAGAAGGTCTTCGCGTCAATGCCAATGCGACTCTGCGCATCGGTAAGCATGCCATCATCGATGGTGTGTTCCTCGGCAGTAACGGAGCCAATATGGTAACGGAAGAGATGTTCAAGAAGTATGCCGACCGCAGCTTCAGCAGCATCGACCTCATGACGGAGGAGGGTATGAAAAATTATCTGGGTAGTGTGGCTGTATATACCCGACCTCGCCTGAAGTGGGATGAGGAAATCGACGAGACCTACATCGGTTCGCTTCACTATGGTGGCAACAAGGGTAGTATGACCTATAGCGGCATGAGTACCATCAATGTGCCGCGTGACATCATCATCTATGAGAAGGTGGTGGGCGGATGTAACGATGCTTGCGTAAAGAAAGGCACATACAATGCCGAATACCATGGTGGACTGTTGGAGCCGGGCGAGCCATACAATGGCTTGGACAACGTGAAGATTTGTCTGAATGTGGATGCTTACCTCCAACCAAGAGAACTGGTGCTCACCTATATGGACAACGATCTTTTCGTGGAAAGCTGTGAATTTGTACTTGACACCTTGAAGAGGAAGGTTATCGAAACATACGACAATCACACATTGACAAGCGCCACTTATGTGGATGCCAATATCTATGGCGGATGCTATACCAGCGGACATGTCAAGGGAGATGTCATCATCAACATCAACAAACCGCTCATACACCCGAGAGTATTTGAAGACGAGGTTGCCAGAGATATTCTGCATGCAACGGGTGAAGATGTATATGGCAGTGCTATGGCGGTGTATGGCGGTGGATATGGTGAACTCTCGGTTGTGGAGGGTAACACGCAAGTCAACCTTTCCGATGAGGCCAGCGCTCTCCTCGTATTCGGAGGTGGCGAGATGGGTGTGGTAGAGGGCAACACGGAGGTGAACTTTGCCCGTGACATGAAGCTCCCCACCGATGATGCATACAGCATAGCACACAACATCAATGTATACAAGGCCTATGCTGCCGGATATGCAGGTAACGTGAAAGGTAATGCTACGCTCAACTTGAATGGTGGCGGAGTATTGCGTGGATTCGGTGGTGCATGTAATGCCGATGTGATGGGTACGACTACCGCTATTGTGGGTTGGCGCGACGAAGATGGTGACGAATACAACTACGGACGTCCCTATGTAGCCAATGCGGTATTTGGTGGTAACGACTTTGGCGGACAGGTATACGGAGACACCCTGCGTGACATCAAGGTAAAAGACTATTTCGGTAACGAAATAAACACATTGCAGGTGCGCTCACAATCCTATGTGCAGTATCTTAGCGGCAACATAGGCAAGGCACTTTATGGTGGTTCGTATGGTAGTTACGACTACACAAGAAAGGACATTTATAACGTCCCGCCTGTCAAGGATCCCGAGTTCACGAGAAATATTGTACCTGACAACAAAGACGTTATCGCCATCAACACCTTCGTACACGTTGACTCCAAGTCACGCGACGAACAAGATCTCATCGGTAGCGCAACGCACAAGGACCCAACCATTATCACTGGTATCGTGGGTGGTGGTCGTGGATACCGCAACCTGCCAGGACACGTAGAGGTGGGACAAACCTATGTGCTGCTCAACGGTACAGACTATAACCTGCGCAACAACGCTACCCCTATGGCCTACCGAGTATATGGCGGTGGTAACTTGTCACTAGTGCATCACACACGCATCGATGCTTATTCAGGTACAGTAAGACAGATTTTCGGTGGCACACATGGTGTGAAGACGGTAGAAATGATTGATACAGTGCCTTATAATGTTGGAAGCACGCTTATCAACTACTATGAAGGAATGATATACCCGCTGACCGATGTCTTCGGAGCCGGTGCCAACAGCGGTTCGGAGTACTCTGTCATCAACCTCTATGGTGGCAACGTAAACAATGTGCATGGCGGCGCCTATACCGAAGGATACACTTGGGAATCGGAGATAAACGTACCTAACAACTCTACCATCCACGCCAATGCCATATTCGGTGGCGGACTGGGTGAAGAGGAGGGCCGCCCTTGTGATGTGGGTATCTCTACCCTCAACTATCAATCAGAACTGGCAAGCGTAGAGCTGGGCCTATTTGGCGGTAACAATACAGCACGTGCCACAAAGGAATCATACATCAACGTGAATGTGCCTGTGCGCAACAGCAACGGCATATTGCAATCGGTCTATGGCGCTGGATATGGTAATGCTACAGTAGCCGGATTTACGCACATCGACTTGCAAGAGGGTGCCCACGTTGCTAAAGTATATGGTGGCGGTAAGGAGGGTAAGGTATATAACCATTACAACTATTATTTCACAGAAGATGAAGCCGTAAAGGATTATTACGATAAAGGTTTCGGACATAACGCCAACTGGTCAACGAATGCATCACAATCCAACACCCACATCAAAATACGACAAGGGGCTGTGGTTGAGAACAATGTATATGGCGGTGGCGAAGGTGTGACAGCCTATGTGAACGGACAGACGCATGTGGAACTGCTGGGTGGCTTAGTGAAAAATGACATCTATGGAGCTGGTGATGCTGGTGACATGAAACGTATGGCTCCAAGAATGAATGGATACCTCGCCAGCGAGGAGAATACCCAAACAATCGCCACACGCTGTGACATCTTAGGCGGACAAGTGCGCAAGGTATTCGGCGGAGGCCTCAACGGTGACGTCGAGGGTGACACCCATGTCGTAATCGGAAAGGCTGGAGGTGCCTCATTCTACGATGGTGTGCCGGCAATCCTCCGCAATGTGTATGGAGGTAGCGAACGCGGACTTGTAACAGGGCTGGCTACCGTAGACATGCACAACGGATACATTGGCTATGAATATACCGATGGCTACTCTCCTGTACTTGACCTCGATGCTGACCTCGCAGTAAGAGAGTTTGAGGATGAGGGTAATGTCTATGGCGCAGGATATGGTGAAGGTGCCGTAGTCATCAACACACAGGTAAACATCTATGGAGGCACCGTGCGCAACAGCGTCTATGGCGGTGGCGAAATTGCTGCCGTCGGAAAGGGTGTAGTGCTTGCAACAGGCGATGCTGCCGACATCGAAACACCGGGAACCACACAAGTAAACATGTATGGCGGCTTAGTGGAAGGAGATGTATTCGGTGGTGGTCGCGGATATACCTATACATTTGCCTATACGGGTGAAAACTCACCCTATAAGACGACACGCGAATATACCGATGGTTACGTGTTCGGAAAAACACGAGTTAACATCCACCGAGGCACCATTGGAACTACCGAGTCCCTACAGAAAGGTAAGGGTAATGTGTTTGGTGGAGGTAACATCGGATATGTGTATAGTCCTGGTGTGAAGTACACAGGAGAAACAGATAAGTCAGCGGCAAAGTTTACCGGACATTACTACACCGATGATACCTGGAGCGAGCGCACAGAGGACTGCTGCGTATATATCAGTGCACAATGTGTGGCATTGGAAGACCTTACCATCGAAGGCATCACCTATAAGAAAGGAGATTTCGTCCCGACCGAAGCCCTCAACAAACTGGGACACCACGACGTCAACTAT
>JAZONI010000143.1:0-5893 GCA_045654445.1 Bacteroidaceae bacterium
GATGGTCATCCTCAAGCGGCGCTACGAATGGTGGTGGACCATGCTTGCCTTGCACAAATTGGGGGCTATCGCGGTACCTGCTACACACCTGCTACGCGCACATGATATAGAGTATCGTTGCAATGGAGCTGGCATCAAGGCTATTGTGGCTTGTGGTGATGATGACGTCATACATAATGTGGAGGCTGCACGACCCTACTGCCATACGCTGAAATACTGCGTGTCGATAGGGCCGAACGTTCCGTACGGATGGCTCGATTTCCATGAGGGACTCAGTAAGGCAATGCCCTTTGTACGCATCGCCGAGAACGACAATGCCGACACCATGCTCATGTACTTCACGTCGGGTACTTCGGGCGACCCCAAGATGGTGTGCCATGACTTCACCTATCCCTTGGGACATATCATCACCGCTGCATGTTGGCATAATCTGTATGAGGATTCGCTGCACCTCACCTTGAGCGATACTGGCTGGGGCAAGGCTGCATGGGGCAAACTCTATGGACAGTGGATAGTGGGTGCCACGGTATTCGTATACGACTACGAGGGACGTTTCCCTCCTGCCGATATCTTGCGCACCATAGAGAAGTACCGCATCACTTCGTTCTGTGCTCCCCCTACGGTATTCCGTTTCCTGATAAAAGAGGATGTGGAAAAGTACGATATCAGTAGTCTGCGCTACTGCACCGTGGCAGGCGAAGCGCTCAACCCTAGTGTCTTTGACCGATGGAAGCGCCTCACAGGAATCAGCCTTATGGAGGGCTACGGACAGACCGAAACGACCCTTTCCATCGGTACTTATCCGTGGTGCAAACCCAAACCCGGCTCTATGGG
Organism: Bacteroidaceae bacterium; assembly: GCA_045654445.1. Classification (GTDB taxonomy): domain Bacteria; phylum Bacteroidota; class Bacteroidia; order Bacteroidales; family Bacteroidaceae; genus UBA1189. Next base: position 835 of record JAZONI010000143.1, read on the forward strand.
TGTGCGTGGTCCGCAATACCATGTGGAACTCATGGATAAGGAGGGGCGTATCCTTGGGCACGATGAGGAGGGTGAGATTGTTATCTGTACCTCGGGAGAGAAGCCTTTGGGACTTTTCAAGGGGTATCACCGCAACGAAGAGCTGACAGCAGCCGCCAATTACGACGGGTGGTACCATACGGGCGACATCGCTTACCGCGACCGCGATGGATACTATTGGTTTGTAGGCCGCACCGATGATGTGATTAAATCGTCAGGCTACCGTATAGGTCCCTTTGAGGTGGAGAGTGCCTTGATGAAACACCCTGCCGTACTCGAATGTGCGGTTACTGGTGTGCCCGATGAGGTGCGCGGACAGTTGGTGAAGGCCACCATCGTGCTCACCGAGGAGTATCGCGGCAAGGCCGATGAGGCTCTCATGCGCGATATCCAACACCATGTGAAGGAAACTACCGCCCCTTACAAGTATCCACGTGTGGTCGAGTTTGTCGATGAACTCCCCAAGACCATTAGTGGAAAGATTAAGCACTTTGAAATAAGACAGAAGAGATAACCCCTTTTCCAATAACCAACCTAAATTTTGAAAAAATCGCTTGTTGATTATTATTGTTTGTAACCAAAACCTTAACTAACAGAATGGCAGCACACCGTGAGGTGCGCTGCCATTCGCCTTTTATGCATTTGTACCTTATTTATATATTAGTGTCGTGAGGTTATCCTTATTGAAGAGTTCGTTTGATATCTCCCACAGCTCTGTAGCGGTAAGTGATTCTATGCGGTGGTACAGCGCCTCTGGTCCTTCATAAGTGTTATGATGGAGATATGTTTTAGCCATACCAAGTGCCGTGTTCTCAAAATTGTCTGATGCCACACCAACCTGTCCTATCAGCTGTTTCTTGGCAGCGGTAAGTTGTAGTGTGCTGAGAGGGGTAGTGCAGAGACGTTTCAGCTCATTATGGGTGAGTTCTATGCAGCGATTAGCATCGCGGGTATCACATCCGAAATAGATGTTGAATACCCCAGTGTCGGTATATCCGGTGAGATTACTCTCTACATTATAGACCAGTCCCGAATGTTCACGAAGAGCAAGATTCAATCGGCTGTTCATACCCGGTCCGCCCAACATGTTATTGAGCAAGTAGAGCCCTGTGCGTCGACGATCTCCAGCAGGATATCCTACACAGCCTATCATCACATGAGTCTGATGGGTATGGCGTGATAGAGTGATACTGTGGGGTGCATACGTGGGAGGTGCCAAGCGGCTATCGTTGACATTTCCTGAAGGGATATCGGCAGTGAGGCGTTCGGCCCACATCATGATACGGGAGAAGGCGATGTTACCATAGACGAAAAGGATGGCATTTGAGGGATGGTAGTAGCGACCTGTAAAGCTGAGCCCACTCTGAGTCGTGAAGCGGCGTAGCGAGCGTGCATTACCCAATATGTTGTGGCCAAGGGGGTGGTCTGCAAAGAGCGTGCTCTCGAATTCATCGAAGATGAGTTCGGCAGGATTGTCGCGATAACAATCAATCTCCTCAAGGATGACGCCACGCTCCTTGTCAATCTCATGTTGGGGAAAGGTGCTGTGGAAGACAATGTCGGTTAGCAGTTCAAGTGCTCGCGCAAAGTCTTTCTTCAAGAAGGCCGAATATACGATGGTTTCTTCTTTGTTGGTAAAGGCGTTGAGGTCACCTCCCACATTCTCCATTCGGTTGAGTATATGCCAGGCTCTTCGCTTGTTAGTGCCTTTGAAGAGCATGTGTTCAACAAAGTGGGCAAGTCCGGCTTCGTGAGGCTGCTCGTCACGTGTACCTGCATTGATGGCATAGCCACAATAGACCACTGAGGTGGGTGATGGGGTATGTATGATGCGCAACCCATTGGGTAGGGTAGCGGTATTGCATGATTGGGATGTCATATCACTTTATTATTGACGGCAAAGTTAGTGTAAAGCGAGCGAAACGCAAAATCGAACGGGTGAAAGTGGGAAAGATATTTTATCGGCACTTTGCAGATCTGATATTTTGTAGTACCTTTGCGTGTACTGAGATGAAAGGACATTCTGCACAAATACAAGTACACGGGCAGCAAATGTTGCAGACACAGGCGCTGTCGCCATTGCAGGTGCTGATAGCACGTCTGCTCCAGTTATCTACTGTAGAAATGGAAGAGCGTGTGCGTGGTGAGGTGATTGAAAATCCTGCTCTCGATACGGGTAGCGATACAGAAACCATGGAGTTGGAGTCAGACTACGATGAGGGCGGGCGCGAATCGGGTGAAGAACTTATTATGGGTGACTATAGTTCAGAGGATGATATACCCGATTATAAACTCAATGGTTTGCCGCAAAGTGCAGAGCAACAGGCCTATTCTTATGCTACCATTACTTCGTTCTATGACTATTTGCTTGATCAACTACACGAGCAAACCCTCACAGAAGAACAGACTGCCATCGGTGAATATCTGATAGGCTCACTTGATGAAGATGGGCTTTTGCATAAACCATTACTTGCTGTAGCCGATGAATTGGCCATATATCATGGTATTGAGGTGGAGAGTAAAGCCATCGAAGGTGTGTTGCGTGTCATTCAACAATTTGATCCCGCAGGACTTGGTGCGCGTAATTTGCAGGAATGTCTGTTGCTTCAACTTGAACGCAAAGAACCCACCCCCATTGTTGAGCAGCAGAAGATACTCCTACAGCAATGTTTCGATGAATTCACTCACAAACGATGGGATAAGATAGAGCAAAAACTACAATGGACCGCAGAAGAGGTAAATGCTGTCGTTTCCGAATTGGTAAAACTCAATCCACGTCCTGGTAGTTCGTTTGGTGAGAGTATTGAAAAAAGTTATGGACAGATTGTCCCCGACTTTATCGTCGAGACCTATGATGACAACATTGTTCTAACGCTAAATAATAGTAATATCCCTCAATTGCGTGTGAGCAAAGATTTTATGCAGATGCTTGATGAACAATCGGCATCGTCTAATGCCGATAGTCGTAATGCTGCGCAATTCTTGCGGCAGAAGATTGAGTCTGCGCGTGATTTCATCAATGCGGTGCAGCAACGTGAACATACACTCATGGTTACAATGCAAGCCATCATAGACTTGCAACGCCCCTTCTTTCTTGAAGGTGATGAGTCATTGCTTCGTCCGCTCATATTGAAGAATGTAGCCGAGAAGACAGGATTAGATATCTCTACAATATCGCGAGCAACTATCAGCAAATACGTACAGACAAACTATGGCATTTTCCCTCTGCGTTATTTCTTTAGTGAAGGCATAGCCAATACCGAAGGTGAAGAAGTGTCTATCAAAGAGGTGCATAGCCTGCTCAAAGAGTTGGTCGAGAGTGAAGACAAGACCAATCCACTCACCGATGAGCAACTGATGAATGCTCTTGCCGAACGTGGATTTAATGTAGCACGTCGCACCATAGCCAAGTATCGCGAACAATTGCAGATACCCATAGCACGTATGCGAAAGTGAATAAATCCTTACTTTTCTCACCTTTTTGTTGCAGCATTATTATTTTATTTATACCTTTGCGCCACTTTCCTGCGGAAATAGCTCAGTTGGTAGAGCATAACCTTGCCAAGGTTAGGGTCGCGAGTTCGAGTCTCGTTTTCCGCTCAAGGCCGCTCGAATGGTGGAATCGGTAGACACGAAGGACTTAAAATCCTTTGGCCAGTGATGGCTGTGCGGGTTCAAGTCCCGCTTCGAGTACTGAGAAAAGCCTCTGTAAATCAAAGATTTATGGAGGCTTTTTCTATATCTATTCTCCTCGTTATTGTCAGCATTCTTATCATTATTTACTCCTATTTCGTGGTGTTTTACATCGTTTGTGTAAACCAATGTGTTAGCTTGAATTTACGATGAGAGTTGAATCTTTGAAAAGGCTTTACTAACTGTAGTTTTATTTGCTCGTTTATTACTATCTTTACGATAAATCGTGAAAATACTCCCGCTCGTCGTGAAAAATCAAAATAAAATTTGTTTTTCGCTCACTAATCCGTATCTTTGCCCGAATTTTGGATGAATATATCAATTTAGACGTAATATATATAAATAAGTTAAGATGAATCCGATTACAAAATCAGTGGCTCTCCCCGACGGAAGAGTCATCACGTTGGAAACCGGGAAATTGGCCAAGCAGGCCGACGGCTCTGTAGTACTTCGCATGGGTAACACCGTGTTGTTGGCTACTGTATGTGCCGCCAAAGATGCAGTTCCCGGCACAGATTTCATGCCTTTACAGGTTGAGTACAGAGAAAAATATGCCTCATTTGGCCGTTACCCCGGTGGCTTCACCAAACGCGAGGGTAAGGCTTCAGACTATGAGATTCTCACATGTCGTTTGGTGGACCGTGCATTGCGTCCCCTCTTCCCCGACAACTACCATGCCGAGGTATACGTTAACATCATCCTCTTCTCTGCTGACGGCGTTGACATGCCCGATGCATTGGCTGGCTTTGCTGCTTCTGCTGCTTTGGCAGTGTCTGACATCCCCTTCAACGGTCCCATCTCTGAGGTGCGCGTAGCACGCATCGATGGCGAGTTCGTTATCAACCCCACCTTCGCACAGCTCGAGAAGGCCGATATGGACCTTATGGTAGGTGCTACCATCGACAACATCATGATGGTTGAAGGTGAGATGAAGGAGGTTTCAGAGCTCGACCTCTTGGAGGCTTTGAAGGCTGCTCACGAGGCTATCAAGGTACAGTGCCAGATTCAGATTGAACTCATGGAGGCTGTAGGCTCTACCGTGAAGCGCGAGTACTGTCACGAGGTGAACGATGAGGAACTCCGCACCGAGGTGAAGGCAGCCTGCTACGACAAGGCCTACGCCATCGCTGCTGAGGGTAATCGCGACAAGCACGCTCGTGCTGAGGCTTTCGAGGCTGTGCGCGAAGAGTTCAAGGTGGCTTACACCGAGGCTCATGCCGAGATGGATGCCGACGAGCTCGCCGAGAAGATGTCGCTCATCAACCGCTACTACCACGACGTAGAGAAGGACGCTATGCGTCGCTGCATCCTCGATGAGGGCAAGCGT
>JAZONI010000144.1:0-1727 GCA_045654445.1 Bacteroidaceae bacterium
TTGAGGGGTTGGCATCGCCAATGGTAATCTTGCAACAAAGAACGTCTATCATAACCACGCAAACTTTAAGAGCGATGTAGGGTCTATAACCTCCGCACCGAATTTCACCCACTTAATCCACTTGTTGGTATGCTTGATGGCTGTATCTACAACCTCCGCTTCGGCAATCTTGAGCTCTACCGCCTCCGAAGGCTCTACCGCCACGCAGTTAAGCGTATAGGGTTGAACATTTCGGCAATCGGTATGCGGAAATGAGTAGCCCTGAATAATCAGTCGAGAGATATTGAACTGGCGGAGTACCGTATTGTCGCACTCGATGACACCTTTGTACTGCACCAACTTAATAAACTTGGATATCTCCGCCTCGGGATAGACATCTGGATACTTCGATGTAATCTTACCGTTGATGGTAATCTCCATATCGCCACCCGAGATAAATTCCTTGCGGGTGTAATCACGACCCTGCACCTGTGTGAGCAAGATGTTGTTCTTACTCGACACGCTGACATGAGGACCAAGATCTACAAAGGTTACAATACCATATTTGGTGTTAGGCTCAACCTTGCACTCCTTGTTATCGTAGTACTTTCCCTCCTTGGATATGGAGAGTTCGAGGTAGTCCTGCACCGTTCTGCCGACAATAGTATCTGTGTAGTTCTTCTTCTGGGCTACCGCCTGCTGCTCACTGATAAGCTTGTAGTATTGTCCTGTCTTGTTTGCGAGGCTCGACTGCGACTGAGTTTCGAGATATTTATCACGCACACGCTGCTCCCAGTATTGCAGGTAACGAGGATATGAACGCAACAGTCCATATGCCGTCTGTGATACAATCTGTATGGCGGCACGCTTCAGTAGGTCGTGGTGTTTGGAAAAGTAATGTACCTGACCTTCTGAGAGCTCCGCCAGTCCCATGCCGATAGCCTGGCGGGTGGCATTGCTGATATATCCCATCCAGTTACCACCGCCAAGAATACCTCCACTGAGGAGTGTTGATGCTGCTATTTGTAGTAGTCGTGCCATAGTTATTATGCATTCCACGAGGCATCAAAGTCGTGAACCACATCTATGAGTGCCTGCGCAAGTTGTTGTTTTAAGTTCTGTACCTCCTCGGTCTGTCCCTCCTTGCTCTTCATAAGGTCAATGGTAGAGACGCTGAGAAGGCTTTCTATATTTACTATCACCTGTTTTGGTGCGGCAGAGGATAGTCGTCCCGTTCCTGAGTAGTTACCACCGGCACCTCCATCGTCCGGACCATCATCATATAGATGCTGGTTGGTGATAGGATTGCTGTCAAATGGTCGAATGTCATTCGATTCAGGCTCGTTGCTATACATATCGGGGGTGAAGCCTGCTACTCGTAAGATATTCTCTGCTGCCTCTGCCGAGCCTCCGAATGTCTGACGCAAGGCAGCAAAGAATTTCACCAGCGTGGTGTGTGCCAACTTACGATTAGCAAGGTTCTCTACACGCTCATCATCCGTAGCATCTTTACCCAAGACCTTCTGCACCCAGTGTCCGTTCTCGTCCATCGAGAATCCCCACGCCGCCAACTGGTTGAAGTCAAAACCGCCGCTACGCATCAACTCCTGAGCCTTTGTAGCACTTGAGATGGCATCACGGTAAGCCGTTGCCGCCCTGATAATCTCAGGAACGGTGTTCTGATTCATATAGAGGGCATAGTCGTAGGTCTGTGCCGCTACCGCCTCATTCTTCTCGCCAATGTTAGG
>JAZONI010000145.1:0-5884 GCA_045654445.1 Bacteroidaceae bacterium
CCAACCAAGTATTATGCCAGATTTTAGAACATATTGGCAACAAAAAGAGGCCAAACTAAGAGAGAATTGGGATGCGAGGTATAAGAGTTTTATAGCCAAGCATTGCTCTCTGGAAGAGATCAGAGAAACCGTGTTTCGTCCTGCAGATTATGCATGGAACTTAGCTAATCAAGAGTCATTCTTGAGTACCTATTTTACAGCAGCCAATCCGATGGCCGAGTGGCATGAAGGGCAGTTCTCCTTTTCGGAATCGGCCCTGCACCAAGCATTGGAAAGCGAGGAAGCCGATGTACAGACCTTCAAGATGGAGGTAGAGAGAATATCCATTCGTGGCATGGAGGCACCCAAACCTAAACTGATAGATGCTAAGGCTTACAAGGAGAATGGAGATGCTCTTCGTGCTGTGCGCGAGATGGAACGAAGGTATCATGCATGGTTGGAGCAAAGGTATAAGGTCTGCGTAGCGGTAGAGACGGTGACCATTACCTATCGCCAAGCTATGATGACCATCAAACGGTATGTACTGCCCGATACCCCTCTGGGCTACTACGAAATACATCCTTGCAAGCTGCTGATGCAGTTGCCGCTGTTGATGGAAGAGACGGGATTCATGACGCTCGATGTCCCCTTCATGCTGATGGATATGGCTACCGAGTGGGAGTTGCGCAACGAAGAGTTCAGGTATTATGCCAAGCAGCTCAAGATCCGCCAGATGGAGTATCTCACGACCGATGGCATCAACCTCGAAGGATGGGATGAACTGTCGCGTGAGGAGCGGCTCGCAAGGATTGAGCTATTCATGTCATATGTTACAGACGCTGGCAGTGATGCGGACAGGATAGATATGTGGTATTGGGGGAGAAGAAAGATTGATTATGTGATGAAATATGACCTGATGCCCTATCTAAGAAAAGCAGGAATGAAGGAGGTGATCTGTAGTCATATTGGAGGAAATAACATCATTCCCGAGCTCATGGACGATGTAATCGTGATGGAATATCAGGGCAGGCGCGCGGCTATCACCTGTCATGATCATTACCCGGTAACCTGTATCCGCTTCTATCCGAACTATCCCTGGACAACACCATTGCCCCCGAGTGAACGAGAAGGACACTGCATCGACTTTCAGGTACTCGCGTTGAATGCAGTCACCGCGTATCTCAAGTTGTTGTCTACGCTATGGGAGGCGGAGTAGCCCGAAGTTTGATTTTCTCACAAAAAGTAACTGTATTTGTAGCATACACCGCCACGGCGGTATCTTATAAAAAACAAGACCCAATGAAAAAGATTCTTTATGTATATGGTTATGGCGGTAGCGCATCGGGCTCTACCGTCGCGATGCTCAGGCGACTGATGCCCGAAGGGTATACGGTGGAGGCATTCACCTACACGCAGGCCGACTGTGCCAAGGCGCGTGAGGAGATTTTCGAGTATATCCGCGAGCACGAGATAGATATGGTGATAGGGAGTTCGCTCGGTGGCTTCATCACCCACACGCTGCAGGGCATGCCGCGCATCCTTGTGAACCCCTGCTGGCTGCCGAGCGTGGAGCTGCCTCGGATAGGCGCATCGGCAGAACTGGTGGCCACCTATGCCTCCTTCGAGCAGTGGGCCGAGGAGCATGCTGCCGAGGAGTGCGCACGAGTACACGCCTTCTTTGCCGACGAAGATGAACTGCTGGGCGACAAGTATATGAGTGAGTTTCTCCGTCACTATCCCGAGCAGCACTGCCATCGCATCCACTCAGGGCACCATCTCTCAGAGGAGGGGGCGAGGGTAATCATTGATTACCTCGATAACATGAAGTAAGCAAACTAACTTTCCTTTACACGGTCGGGATTCTTTGCCATGAATTCCTTCCAGCTGCTGCACCCCTTGTCGATGGAGGGACGCCCCATCTGTAGATAGTGACAATAGGCGGCGCCGAGGGCATCAGTCGCATCAAGGAAGTGGGGCATCTCCTCCTTGTCGATATGGAGCATGCGGCGCAACATGTCGGCCACCTGCTCCTTACCGGCCGAGCCATTGCCGGTGATGGCCATCTTGATTTTGGTGGGGGCATATTCTGTGATAGGAACCTGGCGACTCATGGCTGCAGCCATGGCTACTCCTTGTGCGCGGCCTAGCTTGAGCATGGTCTGCACGTTTTTGCCAAAGAAGGGGGCTTCGATGGCCAGTTCGTCGGGAAGATATGAGTCAATGATGCCACGTACACGTTCAAAGATACGACCCAGTTTAAGATAGGAGTCGCTATATTTACGCAAATCAATGACACCCATGGCCAACATAGTGGCCTTGGTGCCGACAACTTTGATGACTCCATAGCCCATAAGGTTGGTGCCAGGGTCGATACCGAGAATAATCTTTTCTTTGACGGGATGTAGCATGTTGGTTGGAACGAATCTGATGTGTTGTCGAAAAAAAGTTCTGCAAAGATAGTGTTTATTTCAAAAATATGCTTACCTTTGTACCGCAAAAACAAAAAAACGGGGCATTAGCTCATCTGGCTAGAGCGTTTGACTGGCAGTCAAGAGGTGGCGAGTTCGAGTCTCGCATGCTCCACAAAACAAACACAAGGGTGCTACATGTAGCACCCTTGTGTTTTATCTTCACATCTATATCCCAATGGAGGTCTCACCACATGAAACATACATCCAAACAAACTGGGAGATGATCACTTATACCCCCCATATAGCGCATGCCGTTATAGGTGCGACGTGGACGGAAACCTCCATAGAGTGGTTCGGGCTCCGTAAAGATATCATCTTTAGAAACCCAGGCTCCTTGCTTTGCAAGGTGAAGTTTCCGGGTCGTATCAATAAGTGAAGGGGATAAGAAGAAGTGATCTATTTGTTCCCACTCGCCCTTGTAGCGATAGCTTCCACCCAGTTCATCGGTAACGCATACCAACCCCTCGTCGGCACCAACCAGAGGAGACAGAGCCTCGCTATCGGGAGTGTCGTTGAAGTCGCCCATCACGACGATGCGAGGCACTGCACGCACCGTGTAAAGGGAGTCGATAGCACTACGCATAACGGACACCACACTGTGACGCAGACGGGCTGAGCGGCGCCCATTGAGTCTACTAGGCAGATGGCACACAAAGATGTCGAGCGTGTCGCCCGTAACCAACTCACCACTCACACAGAGCACATCACGCACATGGCTTCCCTCGGGCACTTGATCGGCAGGCAGGCGCAACGACCGATGAGCAAAGGGACGATAGGTGGTGGGCTTATAGAGCAGGGCAACATCAATGCCGCGGGGATCGGTGGAGGTGGTGATCAAGTAATCGTACCGCACGGTGCGCAGTGCCGAGCGACGGGTGAGGTCATGAAGCACGCTATCGTTCTCGACTTCACACAAGCCGACAAGGTCGGGAGCACGGTCGCCACCGATGGTCACCAAGGCAGTAGCCACGGCATGCAGCTTGTTCCAATAGCGATAGGGAGTCCAACGACGCAGTGCACCGGGAAGGAACTCCTCATCGTTAGTCAACGTATCGTCCTGGCAATCGAAGAGGTTCTCCACATTGTAGGTGACAAGGCGGATGTGCTCTTGAGCGACCAAGGAGAGGGAGAACAAGAGCATCAACAACAGGCCTACTCCCCTACTCTTCATGCTCTATATATTGGTAGCAACCGGCATCGATGGGCCCGTCGCCATGGCGAGGTTGCTCATCTTTGTCGTAGGGGAACTTCTGTATGTATTCAGGCGAGGCGATGCCACGGGCCACAGAAAGCGAGTCGAGATGGAAATCGTAGATAAACTCATCATGGTCGATAGTGCGGAAATTGGTACGGCCATAGGCGGCGCTATCCTTATGCTCCCACACAATGTTTGAAAAACGTAGCGTATCGGGGTCGCGGGCTTCTCCCTTGGAGTTGATGAGCGAATGGGTGAAGGAGAACTGCGCATAGGCGCTATAGTCGGCCGTGTCGCCCTTCTCTATCACAAGACCGGCCAACTCATCGTCCTTAGAGCCGGTGATAATGCTATTGATGAAGTCTACACCCAGGAGGGGATATACTATCTGCTCCTCCTCTACATAATTAGAGATATTTACCGCCTCACCACGCTCACTCTTCCAAGGAAAGAAATTGGCCATGGTACAGTGCATGAAGGTCATCTGACCGCCCAAGAGGTTCACGCAATGTCCACCGGCATTAGTGAAAAGGGAGTTGGCAAACGAGGCTGCACATAGGGTAAGTTGCAATGCATCTTCATCGACATTATGTATTTGGCTATCCTGCATCATCAACTTCTGGCGCGTCATATCAAGATTTTCGGCACGCAAGCCATAGGTACCACTATGGATGTCGCAATGGATAAAGATATTATCGAAACTCGACGGGTGCAACGTGATGCCTCCCCACTGCGCTGATAGGCGATCGTAGGGAAGGTATGAGAACATATGGTCGGTACGGGCACCACGAAAGACGATGGGGCTATCCTTTGTGCCCACGGCCTCAAGGCTACCATAGACTTGCATCTCTACTCCATCGTGGAAATAGAGACGTGTGCCCGCATCAAGATAGAGCACACTACCCTCCTCGACCCGCAAACTATCATACACCAAGTAGGGACGATGGGAGGTGAAGCGCATATCGCTATCGACCACAAAGCCACGCAACACCGTGGCATCTTGTCCATAGGCACGCAACTGAATCTGCTGGGTGACACCACTCTCCAGAGAGAACAACAACGAGTCGCACACCTCGAAGGGCTCATCCTGACCGCGAGGATCCACCGTCACCTCCACAAATACGAAGAGGCTATCACCACCACGCACGACAAGATCGGAGAATGATGTCCCGGCCAAGCCGTCAAGGTTGACACGGAATGGCGACTCATCACCTCCCGAGAGATGGGCAGAGGCGATGCGCAAACCATCCTTATTTCGATTGTATATCAATAGCGAATAAGTAGACGAGCTGACCTCGGTAAACAAGGTGTCGAACGAGACCGTATCGGTAGAAAATGACAAACGGAAAGCCGGATCTGAAGAGAAACTCTGCTCTTCACGGCAACCCATCAAGCATGTCATAAGCATGCATGTCAACAGCCAAACTATACTATATCTAAATTTCATATCATTATACCTTAATATACAAAACGTGGAAACGTGCATTTTATTACTTTTACGCATAAAATATGTGGGCATGTCCACAACGACAGAAACGTGACGAACAAAAACGCATCTGGCGTGTTACATAGGTGTGTTTTTCATAGTAAATAGATTTCGTCAATGCCCGCTTGGGAAGGCCGACAAAGACAAAGCGGAAGCGTCCGTTAAAAAAGAGGTGCTTGGCATCATCAGCCCAAGCACCTTTTATCGTAGATACAAAAAAGAAGGCCAACCATTGGTCAGCCCTCCTTTCATATATATTCAACCACTCAGTGATTAGAACCAGCGAACGTAGCAGAAGTCCTGACGGTGAGGCAGGTCTGCGTTCTTGGGATACATACGGTATGCTACCTTGAAGGTACCAGCGTGGTTTACGCTGTGTGTGCCCTCGAAGGTGTGTACGTTGTTCTCCTTCTTCACGAGGTTCAAGGTGTCGATGCAGTTGATGTGCTCCTTACCCTCAGAGTCGGTCTCGATGGTAACAACCTCTACGCCTACTGCGTCGTCAAGACCCTTCTCGTCGAGTACTACAGTGAGCTTAACCTCGGCACCGCTGGTTACATCGAGATCAGCTACGTTGGTAGCAGAAACTACCTCGATAGAATCCCAACGCTCAGCAACTGTCTCCTTCCATGCTGCGATCTCCTTAGCCTTAGCATTGTCGTTAGCAGAGAGAGCGGCGAAACGGCTACCCAACTTGTTGTAGAACTTGGTGTAGTAGTCGTCGAGCTGACGCTTCATGGTGTAGTGAGGAGC
>JAZONI010000146.1:0-5447 GCA_045654445.1 Bacteroidaceae bacterium
AATAGCCGACATCCGCCCCGACCTCATCACCATGGCCAAGGGCATGGGTAACGGATTCCCCATCGGCGGCGTACTCATCGCTCCTCACTACACCCCCTGGCCCGGCATGCTCGGCACTACCTTTGGGGGTAATCACCTTGCATGTGCTGCAGCCATCGCCGTGCTCGATGTGTTCGAGCAGGAAGGTCTCGTGGCCAATGCCGCAGAGGTGGGTGCATACCTCATCGACGAATTGAAAAAGATTCCCCAAATCAAGGAGGTGCGTGGTCGTGGTCTCATGATTGGCATCGAGATTGAAGGCTCGGCTTCAGAATTCCGCAAGCGTCTGCTCTTCGAGAAGCATATCTTCACAGGTGGCGCTGGCGTGTCTACCGTACGCCTGCTCCCCGCACTCGGCATCACCAAGGCGCATGCCGATGTGTTCCTCACCGCATTCAAGGAGCTGATTGCCGAGTAATCTGATATATACAATAAAAGGGAGGATTGTTCCTCCCTTTATTTTTTTATCAACAACTCTGGAATATCATTTTGTCTTGACTCCCTCATATTCCACTTCACAGCCGGGAAGGGCAATGGTCAGTTCCAGCACCTTGTCATCGACCTCCCCTGTTACAGGAATGGCATTATACGAGAATCCGCCCAACGACAACGACGTGGAGCCTGCCAATTCTATCTCATCGCCGATTACTACCATAGTACATTTAGCCTTGATACTTGCATTGCTCAATGTTTCACCTAGATAGATGTCGCCCAAAACAATCTCTACCTGATTGTCATCAATGGCCATCACTTGTACCTCTTTACTAATAGGAGGTAACATCCCAACTTCCAACTTGCCAATATAAGTGCCAGCGATGCTATGAGTATCAGCTATGCAGCACGAGGTTATCATGCCTAAGGTGCTGACTATCGCACATAGATACAAAAAAACTTTTTTCATTTTCTTCAATTTATTATGGTTTCATGAGCAAAGATAAGGAGCAATTCTGAAAAGATTCTGAAAAACACCTTTTTTTCGCACATATTTTGTAACTTCGCGGCACAATAAATCAAAAATAAAAGATAATGAAGAAATTTACTTGCGTACAAGACATAGGCAACTTGCAGGATGCTGTTGCCGAGGCACTCGCCATCAAGAAGGACCGCTTCGCCCATGTGGAGTTGGGTCGCAACAAGACACTCATGATGATCTTCTTCAACTCCTCGCTCCGCACCCGCCTCAGCACACAGAAGGCAGCGATGAACCTCGGCATGAATGTCATCGTGCTCGATGTGAACCAGGGTGCATGGAAACTTGAGACCGAGCGCGGTGTCATCATGGACGGCGACAAGGCTGAGCATCTGTTGGAGGCAATCCCCGTGATGGGCTCATATTGCGACATCATCGGTGTGCGCTCTTTTGCTGGCCTCACCAATAAGGCCGACGACTATGAGGAGCGCGTCATCGAGCAGTTCATCCGCTACTCGGGCCGCCCCGTCTTCAGCATGGAGGCCGCCACACGCCACCCCCTGCAGAGCTTTGCCGACCTCATCACCATCGAGGAGCACAAGCGCACCGAGCGCCCCAAGGTGGTGCTCACCTGGGCACCCCACCCCAAGGCATTGCCTCAGGCCGTGCCCAACTCGTTTGCCGAGTGGATGAACGCTACCGACTATGACTTCGTCATCACCAACCCCGAAGGCTACGACCTCGCCCCTGAGTTTGTAGGCCGTGCCAAGGTCACCCACGACCAGGACGAAGCCTTGCGCGGTGCAGACTTCGTATATGCCAAGAACTGGAGCGCCTATGCTGACCCTAACTACGGTCAAGTGCTCTCGAAGGACCGCTCATGGACCATCACCGAAGAGAAGATGGCGCTCACCAATGATGCCTTCTTCATGCACTGCCTCCCCGTGCGCCGCGGCATGATCGTCACCGATGAGGTCATCGAGGCACCCACCAGCCTCGTCATCCCCGAGGCCGCCAACCGTGAGATTTCAGCAACGGTAGTACTCAAGCGACTTTTGGAGAGCCTATGATTCAAGTAGTAAAAATCGGCGGCAACGTCATCGATGATGCCGCAGCGCTGACTCGCTTTCTGGAGAAGTTTGCCGCCCTCGAAGGCCCCAAGATGCTCGTCCACGGCGGCGGTAAGCTCGCCACACGCCTCAGCGCCCAGCTCGGTATAGAGACACAGATGATTGACGGGCGCCGCGTGACCGACCGCGCCACGCTCGACGTCGTCACCATGGTATATGCCGGACTCGTCAACAAGCAGATCGTGGCCCGCCTCGGTGCTCTTGGTTGCAAGGCCATCGGCCTCTCGGGTGCCGATGCCAATGTCATCCCTGCCGTACGCCGCGCCCCCAAGCCCATCGACTATGGCTATGTGGGCGACATCGTGCCCGAGCGCATGAACGTACCCTTCCTCGCCTCACTCGTAGAGCAAGGCATCGTGCCCGTTTTCTGCGCCATCACCCACGACGAGCAGGGTTCACTGCTCAACAGCAATGCCGACAGCGTAGCCTCGGCCGTAGCCGTAGCCGCCTCGCAGATACAGCCCACGAGCCTCATCTTCTGCCTTGAGAAGAACGGTGTGCTTACCGATGTAGACGACGACCTCAGCGTCATCCCCACCATCACCCGCGACAGCTTTGCCACCCTGCGTGCCGACGGCACCGTCAACAAAGGCATGCTGCCCAAGATTGAGGGAGCCTTCCGCGCCATCGACGGCGGTGTACAGTGCGTAGTCATCAAGCACGCCGACAACCTTGACAACACCCTCGAGACACGCATTGTCAATTGAGCACAGCCCCTGTGCACCACACATCAATATAGCCAAGCGAGTGTACATGAAGTGTAAATCTTGTGTACATTCTCTTGGCTTATTCTATGTGTAAATTTTGGTTTACATCTATTCACACCTTCGAAATCTCCTTTCCTCATTGTCCGATAATGTGAAAAGATTCTTCGGAAACTTAAATCACAAGCATGGATTATATATTCAAAGCCTTTGATTGTATATTCACAAGCTCTGAATAGTAAAACGGTGCTTATGAATAAAGAAAATCTTTTGGAGAAACAGGAATATCGGCAGTGCGTCCGCAAAAAATTACACCGCCAATGGATTAATGTCGTAGGTGCGAAAAAATCACGCCAGGACTTCACAGTCCCAGCGTGGTACAATCTAATCTTACAACTATTAACTTATTGTCTACATATTCGAGCCTCTTTACTTGCGAGCCTTGTCTCTATCAGTGACATTGTTGGAACATAGATCCTTGACGTATCTCTTTAGGTAGATTTCCAATCGGGCGCAGTCATGGACTTCACCCTTAAAATCCATTTCGCCAGGGAAGAAAATGCGGACGGAATCAATATGTTTCTCTAACACGTTGAATCCTGCCAAGAACTTTTTACGCTCTATGCCTCCATTCAAGAACGACTCTATGGCACAAGCATTGGAGGTGCCTTGAACCATCACGCATTGGCTTCTTCGCCACCAGACACCGCGGTTGAATTCTATTCTGACTATAGGATCTTTGCCAAAGTCACTGATACAATATTCTTTCACATCATCCCTGCCTATTCTGACAGGGTATTGCGATTCGCATGAAGCCATAATGAAGAGGCCTAGAAGGAGAAGGATTGTCTTTTTATTCATAGGATAATGCACTTTTGATTGTCGTGAACTAGATTTTCTGTTCCCTACTCTCATACATCTCGCGCAGTTCATCGAAGGAGATCTTCAGCGAGTCCATCTTGCGGAAGAGCTCGGGGAGCTCCTCGGTGAGGAAGGTACGCTTGCGCTCCTTGGTGATGCGGCGCACGGCACCCTTGGCCACGAAGTAGCCGAGGCCACGCTTATTGTAGATGACTTCGAGCGACTGCAGGTGGTCGAAGGTGCGCACCACGGTGTTGGCATTCACCTCCACCA
Source organism: Bacteroidaceae bacterium (assembly GCA_045654445.1). Lineage (GTDB taxonomy): Bacteria > Bacteroidota > Bacteroidia > Bacteroidales > Bacteroidaceae > UBA1189. Next base: position 3,918 of record JAZONI010000146.1, read on the forward strand.
TCGCGGCATACTCGCGCACCGAGGGGATGCGGTCGTCCTCGCTATAGCGGCCTTGCAGTATCTCGTCGCAGATGCGCTCGGCTATCTGCAAGTATATGGGGTTGTTGTCCTTGAAGTTCATACGGAAGCCTCCTTTCTGTTCTTAAAGAAGTTCACTCGGCTCACAGGTACCACTTGCTTGCGCGAGAAGAGGCGATAACTGAGCCACCAATTGAGAATGACCAAAGCAAGAGTAACGGCAAGCATCAACGCTGGGGTACTTGCAATCAATCTCTCCCAAACATCAAGAAACTCGGTCTTAAACATCACAAATGTAAAAGCGATGGTCGGTGCCAGTGCCGCAAAGAAACCACGGAAGATACAGCCACCAAGCAGTACTAGTGAGTGAAAGAATACATAGAATGCCATAATAGCATAGTTGGTCACAAGCATAACGTCTGGGCGTACTTCCTGAACGAATAGCGCTGAAACAAAACTTAATGCGCGAGTCAGGGTAAACTCCTTGAACCCTGTAGGCAACTCAGCATAACGGGGAGCAATAGACACGACCATTATGCGAAGCGCATCGGCCAAGAACCAAGCAACTAAAGCCAAGGCTGTCACGCCAAATAGAGAGAGGAAAGTACGCGACACGAACTTCTCCAAACTCGTAGCAGGAACCATCAGATAGTTGATAGCCTTTCCCTTCTCCTTTATCGGATTGCCTATCATTGCAGTTACAGCTACAAGTACCATCACATATACCATCATAGAGTGGCTGAACGTCTCTAATCCAAATGAGGTGGCTGCATAATCGTGTCCCGAACGATGAAACACCTCTACTGCATCACGCAATTCCACAAGCTGCCAAACGGACATAAAGCCCAACAATACGAGGAACCAACTAATAATATATATTCTATCGGCCAATATGTCGAGCTTCATCACTTCCCATAGGCGACGAAAGCTGAATTTATTGTTTGTTGTTTTCATTGTTTTTCTCTTTATTGTTTGTCATTCTGAACCGAAGGTGAAGAATCTCGAAGAATACGCCGAAAAACGTCCTAACTGTTCACGAGATCCTTCGTTTCACTCAGGATGACAAAAACACTACTTTTTTAACATACATATATGTCTACTCGGCATCACCACTTGCTTCCGTGCGAAGTTGCGATAGCCGACACGCCAGTTGAGCAAGGTGAGGGCTGACAGGAGCAGCAGCACGACGACGCTCCACGCCTCATGCTGCAGCAGACCGCCGTAGGCTGTGACCGCACCATCGCCTGCCGAGGCAACAGCATCGACAGCCTTGCCGCGCAGAATGAACAGGGTGCCACCTACGATGGTGAGTGCCATGGCGGTAAAGTTAGTCCAGCAACTACCTATCAGCAGGAAGAGCGAGTGGACGAGCAGCAGCGACACGATGCAGAGCAGCACCATCAGCACACCACGGAAGGCACTGAAGCCGAAGCCTGCCATAGAGATATCGCCTGCGGCATTGACATACTCCGTGCCACCATGCATAAACATATCCTGTATCGTCTGCCACCC
>JAZONI010000147.1:0-28033 GCA_045654445.1 Bacteroidaceae bacterium
AACTTGACCATCCTCTGGAGCCCACAGCTCCCCGAGGGCTTCAAGGAGTTCTGCGCCAAGGTTTCTGTTGACACCTCATCTATCCAGTACGAGAACGATAACCTCATGCGTGAGGTACGCAACTGCGACGACTACGGTATCGCATGCTGCGTATCATACCAGGCTATCGGTAAGCAAATCCAGTCCTTCGGTGCACGTGCTAACCTCGCCAAGGCTCTCTTGCTCGCTATCAACGGTGGACGTTGCGAGAACACCGGTACCGTAATGGTAAAGGGTATCCCCGTGCTCACCAGCGACGAGCTCAAGTTCGAGGAGGTAATGGCCAACTACAAGAAGGTGCTCACCGAGATTGCCCGCGTATACAACGAGGCGATGAACATCATCCACTACATGCACGACAAGTACTACTACGAGAAGGCTCAGATGGCATTCATCGACACCAACCCCCGTATCAACTTGGCTTATGGTGCTGCAGGTCTCTCTATCGTGCTCGACTCACTCTCAGCAATCCGCTACGCTAAGGTAACTGCTAAGCGCAACGAGATCGGCTTGACCGAGTCATTCGACATCGAGGGCGAATTCCCCTGCTTCGGTAACAACGACGACCGCGTTGACCAGCTCGGTGTAGACCTCGTATACTACTTCTCTGAAGAGTTGAAGAAGCTCCCCGTATACAAGAACGCACGTCCTACCCTCTCACTCCTCACCATCACCTCTAACGTGATGTATGGTAAGAAGACAGGTGCTACACCTGACGGTCGTGCCAAGGGTATCGCCTTCGCTCCCGGTGCTAACCCCATGCACGGACGCGACAAGAACGGTGCTGTAGCATCACTCGCCTCTGTTGCTAAGCTCCGCTACCGCGACTCACAGGACGGTATCTCAAATACCTTCTCTATCATTCCGAAGTCACTCGGTCCCACCGCAGAGGTCCGCATCGAGAACCTCGTGACCATGATGGATGCCTACTTCACCAAGGGTGCACACCACCTCAACGTGAACGTGCTCAACCGTGAGATGCTCATGGACGCTATGGAGCACCCCGAGAAGTATCCGCAGCTCACCATCCGTGTATCGGGCTACGCTGTTAACTTCATCAAGCTCAGCCGCGAGCACCAGCTCGAAGTTATCAGCCGTTCGTTCCACGAGAGAATGTAAAATTTAATTAGGAGTGAGGAGTTAGGAATTAGGAATTATCGAGCCCAATGATAATGCTAAATTCAACTCCTAACTCCTAATTCCTAATTCCTAATTATTGAAATGATAAACGTACACTCCTACGAAAGTATGGGGACATTCGACGGGCCGGGTCTCCGGCTCGTCGTTTTCCTTCAAGGCTGTCCCTTCCGTTGCCTCTATTGCGCAAACCCCGACACCATCGAACTTCAGGGCGGTAAAGCTACACGCCCCGAAGACATCGTGCACATGGCAGTAGACCAGAAGCCCTTCTTCGGCAAGCGTGGCGGTGTCACCTTCTCAGGTGGCGAACCTACCGTACAGGCCGAAGCACTCGTACCTATAGTAAAGGACCTCAAGAGCCACGGCATACACACCTGCATCGACTCAAACGGTGGTGTGTGGAACAAGCATGTGGAGGAACTCCTCAGCGAAATAGACCTCGTATTGCTCGATGTCAAGCAGTTCAACCCCGAACGCCACCGCAAGCTCACCGGCCGTAGCAACGAGCAGACCCTGCGCACCGCAGCCTGGCTCGAAGAGCACGACCACCCCTTCTGGCTCCGCTATGTACTCGTACCCGGCTATAGCGACATGGAGGAAGACATCCGTGCCCTGGGCGAAACCCTCGGCAAGTACAAGCAGATACAGCGCGTCGAGATACTCCCCTACCACCGCTTCGGCGTACACAAGTGGGAAGCCATGGGATGGAAGTACGAACTCGAAGCCGTCAAAGAGAACACCCAAGAGCAGCTCCAGCGAGCCGAACAGCTCTTCAAGGAATATTTTTCCAATGTGATTGTGAACTAATCAGGGAAGTGTCCTATAGTTTGAACAACTACTATATTATCCAAAAAAAGATAGACCCAGTTTGAGTTAGGTCTATCTTTTTTTACTGAATAATCCTATTTATTCTCAGCCTCAGAAATCAATAGTTCGCCTTTCTTTCGGGCTTCTGTTATCAAGATATCACCCGCCTTCTCTGCGGCCAATTTCTTTATGGCATTATTACCTGCCTTCTGCACAAGATTAGCTTTCTGTTTTTCGGCCTCCTCGACCAGTCTCTCGGCAGCTTCACGAGCAACTTTCACACGCTCTTCTTTGCGTTTATCAGCACTGAGATCTATGCCAAGCTTATCACTGACGGCCTCTACAGCCTTTTCCGTAACTGTATTTGCTGCTTGCTTAGCCATGCTTTGCGCATCGATACTGATCTTAGGGCTGCTATATCTTCCGCCAATCGTCAAGTCTATAGCGCTGATACCCAGAGCTGTTGCAGGCAACTTCAATCTACCCGTATAGTCGATGGTCTGGTCGAGACCAGTGGTACCACTTAGGCTAAGTGTAGCATTACCCATCTTGAGATCAAACGGTTTTGTTGATACTCTACCATCTTGAATCGCAAAGTCCACATTCAAATCTTTTACACTAAGATTCTTTATCTCATCACGATTGGTAGCATCGGCAATCTTGTCTATGACATCCACACCCGACAGGTTGAGGTCACGTGTATTAAGGCTACCGCTAGCAGTGAGTGTACTGAGTATAGGCGACATGGTATGGTCGAGCTCTGCATCTACAGCTACCTTTCCCGAGAAATTTCCATTGAGCTTCTCAAAGATGGGAGCCATCTGCTGAATCATCACCAGTTCTTTGAAAGTCTGCGCAAAAGAGAGATTATTCATGGCAAAGGTAGCATTGAGCTGCGGCTGTGTCTCACTCAGCGCAGTTGAGTAGATACCATTCATCACGACCTTACCGCCTAAGGTGTTCATGGAGAGATTCTGCATATCGGCCCTACCCTCAGCTACGACGAGATGTCCCTCAAGGTCACTGATGCTCATACCACTGAATAGAATCTCTTTCATATCCACATGCATATTGAAATCGACATTCTTGGGCACTACCAAGACGCCCATATCCTCTGCGGCCTCATCATCACCTGCTGCCTCTGTCTCATTCATCTCACCTTCAGGCTCATCACTAGATGCCATGAAGTCATTCAAATTCATGTGATTGCTTCGAATGTTGAGTTCGCCCTTTAACGTCTCCCCTTTTAGTACAAAAGCCATATAGTTATCAAAACGACAGTTGGCAGCAATATCGTTGTCGCCAATAAGTACCTTCGTATCACTGAGGGTGAGATAGCGAGGAGTCAATGCTAAGGTTGATTTCTCTATGGCCATATGAGGGATTCCCTCCATCTGCAATTGCATATCATATAGATGGATGTTACCACTGGCAGCGAAACGATCATACATTTCCTTCTCAAGATAAGAGAGACGGCCAGCGAGATGCATATCCGCCTTGATAGTACCGTCCAGTTTCATCTCATCTAGCGGATACACCTTTCCGATATCGTCAAGACGCAGTGTTCCATTGGCACTGAGTGCAAAAGTAGGATCACTGATAGGAGTACTCACCTCAGCCTTTACCATAAAAGGATTACCCAATAGATTGAGACTAAAATGTTCCAGATTCACTTTTGTCAAATCTATATCACCCCCAGGATTGGCAACCTTGGCCATTAATTGTATATCGTCAACTCCTGCAGGGAGTGCGGGATATCTAAACTGTCCATCCTTCACATTCAAGGATGCTTCAAACTGGGGCAGTATACTGTCCCCCATAAGTTCACCCTTGGCATAGGCATGCAGACTTACTACACCATCGGCCTTCAAACCCTCAAAGTCCTTGGCATAGATTGCAGGAATAAGTGATAACAGCTCCTTGAAACTGATGTCCGAGGTGTTCAAAGCGATATCCATACTGATGGGCGCATCCGTTGGCATGGCTACCCAACCATCAATACCCGCCTTGATAGCATTCAGCGAGATGCTATTCTCATGCAGCGTATATCGGCCATTGGCAAAGTCGGCATCCACATGGAGCTGCGCTCCTATACTTACCTTATTCAGCAGAGATAGTCCCTCCATCTCGAGAGTGAGGGCATCAATGCCCGACTCCAGATTTAGAATTGTACGATCCGAAGCCATATCACCCGAACATGTTGCGGCAAGACGCTCTATCCGTGCATACATACCACTCTGGCGGTCATCGTATATAATATTGACGTCATCAACCGCTACCTTCTTCAGCAATATGCGGAATGCACTAGCAGTGCTATCCACCTCTTCCTCGGTATCAGCAGTTGCCATCACCTCCCAGTTGGGGCGTCCGTCCTCCAATACGATGGCCTTCACATAAGTGTCTTCGAGCAGCACTTTTGTAACATCAAAGCCTGCATTACCCAATATCGACATTACGTTTACAGCAACCTCGGCATTCCCCACGCTAATCAAGGTATCACCAGCAAAGTCCCCTACCCCTTTTAAGTAGAAGTCTCTCAAACTCACAGATGCTTGAGGGAACTCTCGAAAAAGGCTGACATTTAACCTATCAAAGCCAAACTCTGCATTCAACAACTTGTTTCCTTCAGCAATGACTATTTCTTTTATTTTACCCTTGAATGCCACGGGCACAATAGCCATCAAAAGCACAATAGAGAGCAAGGATATTCCCAATATTCTTATAATCTTTTTCATAGTTATATAACGTCTTATACATAATAACTTACTACGACACCACATTCTGTGGAGTCCCCTCAATGAAGGCCTTGAGGTTAGCCTCACAGATGTCAAGCAATCGGGTGCGGGCCTCTAGTGTGGCCCATGCGATATGTGGGGTAACAAAGCAGTTACGTGCCGTAAGCAGAGGGGATCCTGCAAGAGGAGGCTCCTCACACAACACATCGATGCCTGCTGCATGCAATGCACCGCTATTGAGTGCATTGGCCAATGCCTGCTCATCAACAACAGGGCCACGAGCGGTATTAATGAGTATGGCCGTGGGCTTCATCAAGGCCAGGCGCTCGGCATTGACGAGGCTGTGGGTTTCGGGAGTGAGCGGACAATGCAAACTCACCACATCGGAGGTGGCAAAGAGAGCATCAAGAGAAAGCTTCACTACCCCATCGGGCAAAGCCTCCTGCGGCTTTGAGGTATAGGTAGTGACCTTCATACCGAAAGCTTGAGCAAGGCGTGCCACAGCACTACCTGTACGGCCAAAGCCAACAACACCCATCTGCTTGCCGGCAAGCTCGATGAGCGGGTTGTCCCAATAGCAGAAGTCGGGACTACTGCTCCAGCGGCCTGCACAGTTTTGCTGAGCATAATAGGCTACGCCTTGGGTAATATTGAGCAGGTGAGCCATCACCATCTGCGCTACCGAAGCGGTGCTATAGGCAGGGATATTGGTAACGGTGATGCCATATCTGCGTGCTGCCTCCACATCGACTACATTGTAACCCGTGGCCTGCACACCGATATAGCGCAAGCGAGGCAGTTGGGCAAACTCCTTCTCGCCCAACACCACCTTATTGATCAATAGTGCATCGGCCTCACAGGCACGCTCTATCACTTGATCGGGAGCCGTGCGGTCATATACCTTTAAGGTGCCAAACTGTTGCAGGCGGTCGTAACTGAGGTCGCCGGGATTAAGGGCGTAGCCGTCGAGGATAACTATATTCATAAGGGTTGAGGGTTTAAGGTTGAGGGTTGAGAGCATAGCCGTCGAGGATAACTATATTCATAAGGGTTGAGGGTTGAGGGTTTAAGATTGAGAGGGACAAGAAAGCTTAGCTTTAATACTTTTGCGTAAGCCACTCAACATTCTAGCAGTCTTGTCTATCAAGTTATTTGTTTCTATCACTTCAGCTTGAACTTTTTGTAGATAACCTAAATCCACAGCTATGCATAATTGACAATATACCTCCATTAGAGAACTATAAGCAATCTCCAAAAAGTGCATTTGCTCTTTGGGAGAGACACGACTATCTCCTTCTGCAATATTGGAAGGGATGGATATCACAGCTCTGCGAATCTGGTCGCATAAAACAAAACGTTCTTCTGGTGGAAAATCACGTAGCAATAAATATACATTCTTCACCAACTGTCGCGAGATGTGCCACACCTCTAATTTCTCAAAATTATACATAACAGCGTATTTCCTATATTGTATATATTCAAAAACAACACTCAACCCTCAACACTCAACCCTCAACTCTCAACCCTACTTCCCCCACAACAATCGCATGCGCTCTTTCAGCTTGTCTTCAGCGGCATTGGGCTGCGGTGTCCAGAGTTGGGTACCTGTAAGCTCGTCGGGGAGGAACTGCTGTTTCACAAAGTGGTTTTCGTAGTCGTGAGCATACTTGTAGCCTTCGCTATAGCCCAGCTCCTTCATCAGCTTGGTGGGAGCATTACGCAAGTGGAGCGGCACGGGCAGGTTACCTGTCTGCTCCACAAGAGCAAGAGCTGTGTTGATAGCCTTATAGGCCGAGTTGCTCTTAGGGCTGGTGGCCAGATATACGGTAGCCTCGGCCAAGGGGATGCGCCCCTCGGGCCAGCCAATCTTCATCACAGCATCGAAGGCCGCATTGGCAATGAGCAGGGCATTGGGATTGGCCAATCCTATATCTTCAGAGGCAGAGATGACTAGTCGACGAGCGATAAATGAGGGATCTTCGCCACCCTGTATCATACGAGCCAGCCAGTAGAGCGCTCCATCAGGGTCGCTGCCACGTATCGACTTGATATAGGCTGATACGATATCATAGTGCATCTCGCCATCCTTATCGTAGGCCAAGGGATTCTGTTGCAGACGCTCGGTCACCACCTCATTGGTGATGACAATCTCTTCGGCACCACTCTCAGCCTCTACGACAAGTTCCAAGGTGTTGAGCAGTTTGCGCGCATCGCCTCCAGAGAAACGCAGCAGTGCATCGGTCTCACGTACGGTGATAGGCTTGTCCTTCAGATAGTAGTCCTCGCGTATGGCGCGGTCGAGCAGTTCGAGCAGGTCGTCCTTGTCGAGCGACTTGAGTATGTAGAGCTGGCATCGCGAGAGCAAGGGACGTATAATCTCAAACGAAGGGTTCTCTGTAGTGGCACCGATGAGCGTCACTATACCGCGCTCCACAGCAGCCAGCAAGGAGTCCTGCTGCGACTTGTTGAAGCGGTGTATCTCATCGATGAAGAGGATGGGGTTGTTATGCGAGAAGAAGCGATTCTTCTGTGCACTCTCGATGACCTCGCGCACATCCTTCACGCCCGACGACACGGCATTGAGCGTATAGAAGGGTACTTCCAACTTCTTGGCAATGATATTCGCCAATGTGGTCTTACCAGTACCCGGAGGTCCCCACAGGATGAACGACGTAATGCGCCCCGACTCTATCATGCGGCGCATCACAGCTCCCTGCCCCACCAGGTGCTTCTGTCCTATATAATTATCGAGCGTCGATGGACGCAATCGTTCGGCTAATGGTTCCATAGCTACTTGTATTAAGGCTCAGATTTAGGGAAACGTTCCAGTGCCATACACTAAACCCTAAACACGACACCAATTCATCTGCAAAGTTAGCTTTTTTTGCACAACAAACATAGAATCTGTTTTTGATTTTCCCGAAAATATATCCTTTGCGACATAGCTGACCAAGGCATATAGACCTGAAACGAAAAAGCTTGGCGCCACACTCAAGTGTCGCGCCAAGCCTTATAGGATAACGTTAATTTTAGCAATAATATAGATGTTGTCCAAAACCTTAAATTCTCCTCCTAGGGTAGGAGGAGTACCCTCGAAGAGGGGGAGGTGGTACGACTTTCTGGGATAATACCCCCTCCGCTGCGCTCGTCCCCCTAACTAGGGGGACAATCCTAGAGTTTGGACAACTGCTATATCATTACCTTAATTTTATTGATGTTTATCTGCAACAGACTGATTACTTAATCAGCACTCTCTTGCCATTGATGATATAGACACCCGTCAAGTTCTCAACGTTGAGTACACGACGGCCACTAAGGTCGTAGATGACAGCATCATGAGCGTTGAGAATAGAGTGATGGATGCTACTTTCGATATTGGCCGTATAGGTCACATCATGAGCAGGCATGGTCTCGTAAGTTTCACCAAGCCACCCCATGAACACGTCGCCTTCAGCAGTGGGTTCATAGACATACTCGGGAATAACCTCTCCGTAGGCAACCTCGTCGGTATGTACCAGTTCTTCACCAACGTAGTAGTATACCTTATATACATTGACGGTATATGTACCTTCTACAATCACGTCTTCGGCAGGCATGGTTTCGGGTACCTCACCCCAGCCATTAAACGTGTAGCCCTCCTTTGCAGGAGCATCGGGAACGACAATCACAGCACCGTATTCAAGAGAGTCAGCAGCGACAACCTCATCACCGATTCTGAAGGTCACAAGATACTTGTTGATAACAAACGTACCCTCTACAATCACGTCTTCGGCAGGCATGGTTTCGGGAACCTCACCCCAGCCACTAAACGTGTAGCCCTCCTTTGCAGGAGCATCGGGAACGACAATCACAGCACCATATTCAAGAGAGTCAGCAGCAACAACCTCATCACCGATTCTGAAGGTCACAAGATACTTGTTGATAGCAAACGTACCCTCTACAATCACATCTTCGGCAGGCATGGTTTCGGGTACCTCACCCCAGCCACTAAACGTGCAGCCCTCCTTGACGGGTTCTTTAGGCAATACAATCTTAGTTCCTTGAACCAGTTCATCATAGTAGTAAACCTCTCCGTCAAGCAGATATGTGATACTATATATACCCAATACCGTCACATCGCACGATGCGCTCACTCCACTGCCATCATTGGCTGTGGCAGTAATGATAGCGAAACCCGACGCTACAGCCGTCACCTTACCTTGGGCATCGACGGTAGCAACAGCTTCATCACTACTGTTCCATGTCACTGAGGTATCATCAGCATCATCAGGTGTCACTGTAGCGGTGAGAGTCATCGTTTCGCCCTCAATGAGTGTCGTTGAAGTTTGGTTTAGCTCTATCTGATTCACCATATTTCCAGGCTTCTCCTCTGTAGGCAGAATTACCTTGAAGTCAAATGCGGCTTGCATATCCTGGTTTAAGACATTGTTCAGAAGCACAGAACCTCTCGGGAATGTGACCACACCATCCGACAAGGTGGATGCACCGGCATCGGAATACTGAGTGATGAATGTGGCATATCCCACTTGAGTTGACACTGCCCCAACAGGTGTCGTGAGCAGTTTCACATCCTTCGGATTAGTCACGTCGATGTAAACCCACCAGTCTTGTGTCTGGTCAACGTAGGTAAACATTGAACTGTAGGGGTGGTTCTCACCATATAGGTTACACAAACCAATGATATTGGGATTGTCGGCACGGCGGTAGGTCTTCACACCTTCGCTGGTTGTCATGAAGGGATATCTGTTAACCCATCCGTCTTCACCCTCTTCCCACAATTCCTCATTCGATATCAGCAATGAGCCGACATGCTCAGATACTGTTGATTCACCGATATATTCCCATTCATAGGTTTCATATGCAGGTTCTGCGTATGAAACTATGCTGGTGAGTTGGTAATCCAGCACCGCAGTCCCGTCAGCACCTATCGGAACGAACACCACACGGTATGTACCCATCTTGTCACATGCGATGGCAAACGTGGGACTATCGGTCTCTTCATACTTCAAGTCTGTCTCAGGCTTAGCAGCGTACAATGCCGATACAGCTGAAACCGTCAAGCTCTCTCCCGGTGCTAGCACGAGTGCACGGTATTTCACGATAGGTTCCTCGAAGGTCAACGTAAATGTTGCTTTACCTCCATCGCGACCGACATACTTTCGGTCCCACTGGCCGGTGAAGGTAGGCGGTGTGACGCCCTCGATCTGCAAGGTGAAACCAAGATTAAAATAGAACATCTGCACACTGGGGTCACTGACATGGAAGAATGCTTTAGACAAGTCGATTTTGCCTGTCAAGGGGTTATAGGAACCCGTCGTGTAGTCCAGGGCAAACATAAACTCATCGTAGAAATCGTACCAACCAGTATTCTGCATCAACAATTCCTTGTTGGTAGCGTATCCCGTAGACTGCTGCTCAGCGCTAATCTTGCCTGTCGAACTGTCGTAGTCCAAGACGATTTCCTTCGCATTGAATATGCCGTTCAGGCGCAACTGCTTTTTGGAGGGGTCGGCTCTGTCGTAGCGCTGGTCAATGGTGATGGGCTCTTCCCACGGTGCAATTTCTCCCTCACCCCAATATTGAAGGGTTGTCATCATAGCCTCCTTGCCACTGATTGTCACGGCGGTACCTAATGCTTCCCACTCGCTCCATCCCTCAGCAGGCTGCTCCTCTTCGATGGCTACGATGGTGCCGAAGCTGCTCCAATAATTTGCACTCTTATAGTTCTCCAAGGCGCTGGCTGGAACGTGCAGAGTAGCATATTCTGGGTAGGATCCTTCGAAGACGTCGTAATACGCAGAAGGAACACTCTCCGCATAGCAATACATATCTGTCAATTCCGAACATTCTGCAAAGGCCGATAATCCCGTACGTTTTAAACTTTTAGGTAATACAATGGTTTTTAGGCTGCTGCATCCACAGAAAGACCACCCTTCAATACTCGTCACTCCCTCGGGGATAATGATAGCGGTAAGTGCAGTACAATTAGAAAAAATATGTTCTCCAATTTCTGTCACTTGCTCGGGAATGGTTATGTTTGCGAGGTTGCTGCAATCAGCGAAAGCATATTTTCTAATATTTGTAACACTCTCAGGGATGGTTATATCAGTGAGACGGCTTTGGCCGTAGAATGCATAATCCCCGATACGGGTCACACCATTTGGGATGGTAGTAGTAGCACATCCTGTAATCAAGATGTTGCTACTTGTTTCAATAATGGCATTGCAGTCATTGCGAGAGTCATATATAGTGTTCCCTTTAGCTACATTGATGGCGGTAAGATTGCTGCAGTTAATAAAAGCTGTGCTCGCAATATTTGTTACACTCTCAGGAATGGTGATTGCGCTGAGACTAATACAGTTACTAAAAGCCCATCTTTCGATTTTTGTAATACTTTGAGGAAGGTTGACAGAGGTTAGTCTGTCACAATCTTGGAAGGCTGTGCCAATAATCATTACATCATATTCCACATCTTCATATATTACGGTAGCGGGGATGGTGATGTCTCCTGAATACTTTATTAGCCAATTGGGATTGCTTGTCACCTCGGCAGTCTTAGCCTTCGAAACCAAGTTGTACCAAATACCGTCGATCTCGACTTTGGTTTGCGCACTGGCCCACAACGGGAGCAGAGTGGCAAAAAGTGAAAGTAGAAATACTTTCAGAACTGTCCTGTCTGTTTTCATAATAGATTTCTATTTAATTAGCTATTCAATCACTTACGACACTTTAGATTCGCAAAGATAATAATTATATTTAGAAAACAAGAAAATCACTTAGAAAAAGGCCGTCAATAACATCAAACATTTCTGATGAGTCTCCATTATCCTAGCAATGAATCTGTTATCCTTTTATCAGGGAATAACAAACCTCATTATTCCCACGTGTTTTTACACATTTTTATCCTCACCAAAGGTAACAAAAGTTTATAAATCTGTTGGCGGTGGCAGTCAGTCGATGATTAACTGTCGATTTATGGAATTGACAAGCCGTTTGTCCTGAAAAAGTTGACAGTTGGGGCAGTACTTACGTGTCAGTACTGCAGTACCGAGCCTCCGGTATTCGAGTACTGGAGGCTCAGTACTGAAAATTCGCACTGCCCAATTTTTATGTTTGCACTGCCTGATGTGAAACGAAGACGAAAACGAAAACTCTCAATTCGTGCCACCGCCAACCTATTTATGAACTTTTGTAACCTAGAAAACATCAATTATGACATTAACGAATTAGAAGGTCGAGGTTCGAAGGTCGAGCCTTTCGCCTCAAAGAGGGGGAGGTGGTATGATTCTTGCAATAATACCCCTCCGCTTCGCTCCCTTACGGGTCCTCCATCGCACAGAGCACTGCGCTCCCCTCACTCGGCACGGCCGAGTGAGGGGGACAATGAGAATGTTTTATTTATGGCAATTTATGAACTCTTATCAACCTTATTATTTGCACGACTCGAATAAAGTGCGTACTTTTGTAGAAGGCTATGATGATCAGAACAACGAAAAAGATTATACGAATCCTATTCGTCATGCTGTGGATACCTGTCGCTATATATGGGCAGCAGCCACAGCGGCTCACAATGTTGTTTGTAGGAGATCTTATGCAGCATCAAGCACAGATTGACGCTGCTCGACGAGACAACGGGAGATATGACTACAGCCACTGTTTCTCGCTGGTAAAAGAGGGCATTAGCTGTGCCGACCTTGCCATAGGCAATCTAGAGGTCACACTGGCCGGTGAGCCATATCGTGGCTATCCGCAATTCAGTGCCCCAGACGAATATCTCCTTACACTCAAAGAGATTGGTTTTGACATACTGGCCACCGCCAACAACCATAGCCTTGACCGCCATCGCCGCGGGTTGGAGCGCACGCTGAACCTCATCGACAGCGCTGGTCTCATGGCGATGGGTACCTACCGCGATAGATATGACCGCGATAAACGCTACCCGCTTATCGTTGAGAAGAACGGACTGCGCATAGCACTACTCTGCGCCACATACGGCACCAACGGCATCGCCACAACATCCCCCAACATCGTCAATAGTCTGAAACGCGAGGAGCTGGCTGCCGACATCCGTCGTGCCCGTGCATTGGAGCCCGATGCCATCATCGCCGTCCTACATTGGGGTGATGAATATCAGCGCTACCCGCATCCTCAACAGCAGGAGTTAGCCCAATGGCTCATCGACGAAGGGGTAGACCACATCATCGGAAGCCATCCACACGTGATACAACCCATAGAGCTGATTCCCTACGATGCCCACCCTGCACAGCATGCCGTAGTATACTCATTGGGCAACTATGTCTCAAACATGAGCATCGCCCATGGCGATGTGGGGGCAGCCGTATGGCTCACATTGGAGAAGGTGGAATCTGTGACACGTCTCAAGAGTCTGAAATATGACTTGCTATGGACCGAACGCGCGACACTGAGCCGCAGAAGCGATTTCCGCATCATACCATCCGACACCATACCCACTGACCTCACACCCGAAGCAAGAACACGTATGCTGCAAGCGATTGAGGCCGAGAGAGAACATATCAGAACCTATATCAAAGAACATAACCCCTATATACAATGAAAAAAAGAGCCTTATTCTTCTTGTTTTTGTCGGCCTTGCTGACATCTACCAGCCACCTTATGGCGAAAGGGAACCAACCTCCCAAACGCGAGTTTCGCGGAGCATGGATACAAGCTGTGAACGGACAGTTCATCGGCATGTCAGCCACAGAGCAACAGCAGACCCTGACCACGCAGCTCAATGCACTGCAGCAGGCAGGTATCAACGCCATCATCTTCCAAGTGCGTCCCGAAGCAGATGCCCTCTACATGAGTTACTATGAGCCTTGGAGTCGCTATCTCACAGGCGAACAAGGTGTAGCGCCCACTCCCTTTTGGGATCCATTGCAATTTATGATTGACGAGTGCCACAAGCGCGGCATGGAGCTACATGCCTGGATAAACCCCTATCGCGCCAAGACGAAGGGCACCAAGTCGCTAGGCCTCAAGCACCCTTACAAGAGTAATCCCGATCGTTTCATCGCATACGATGGCATGCTCATCTTTAACCCTGCCTTGAAAGAGAATCGCGATTATATATGCACCATCGTGTCAGACATCGTGAGGCGTTACGATGTCGATGGCCTACATATAGACGACTACTTCTATCCCTATCCCGTACCAGGCATCACCTTCGATGACGAACAGTCATTTCAAGAAGACCCTCGTGGTTTCAACAATAAGGATGATTGGCGACGCGACAATGTGAACCTTCTCGTAGAACAACTGCACCATACCATACGGGACCTAAAGCCTTGGGTAAAGTTCGGCATATCACCCTTCGGCATCTACCGCAACCAGAAGAGCGACCCCGAAGGCAGTGCCACCAATGGGCTACAGAACTACGACGACCTATATGCCGACATCTTGTTATGGATTGACAAAGGATGGATTGACTACTGCATACCCCAACTATACTGGGAAATAGGGCACAAAGCTGCCGACTATGCCACACTTATCGACTGGTGGGCAACTCATGCCAACGGACGTCCACTATTCATCGGACAAGATGTGATGCGCACCGTGAAGGCTGTTGACGACCAAAACCCTGGCCAGCACCAACAGGCACACAAAATGCGACTACAACGCAGCTATGAGAGCATTGGAGGAAGCTGCCAATGGCCTGCAAGTGCTGTAGCCGACAATGCCGGCGGCTACGCCACCGCTCTTAGCGAAGAATATCACCAATGGCTCGCCCTACAGCCCCTATTCACCTTCATGGACAAGAAAGCGCCCAAGCCAGTAACACACCTCACCACCATCCAGACTGACGATGGGCCCATCTTGTGCTGGACAGCACCAAAATACAAGGACGAGATGAACCGCCCTGTAAAATATGTTGTCTACCGCTTTGCTAAAGGCGAAAAGATTAATTTGGACGATGCCACAAAGATTGTCGCCTTCACCCCAAACACCTTCTTCCCCATCACCGCTGTTGACGGAGAAAAGAGATACACCTATGTTGTGACAGCTCTTGATCGAATGCACAACGAATCACGCAAGCAAAAAGAGAGAATCAAGTTGTAAAGAACAATAAGAATCTGTTTGGATTTTATTTCGAGTTCAGTTGAGAGGAATTTTTGAGTTATTGGTGTCCGATAAAGTTTCATCAACTCAATATCTCATGTGAATAGGCGTCTTGATTGTGATATTTGCGGCTGTTTTTCATTTATAAGCCCCTATAGCTGTATTAGGTTGAACGAATCGCTCGGTTTTAGCCGTCAGCACTGTCCTGCACTGTCCCCCTGGCAGGGGGACGAGCACGAAGTGCGGAGGGGGTACAAGAGGGGGACGAGCGGAACAAAGAGGAGCGGAAGGGGTGTAGAGCTATACAGTAGCTTCATGCACCCCCTCCGTTTCGTTTCACTTCACTCGTCCCCCTGTCTGGGGGACAGTGCAGGCAGCGACGCTGAATGTATTACATCCTTAAATGCTTTATCGGACACCAATAACAAAAAACATATTAACGGTAAAATCCAAACAGATACGTGATAAAAATAACGCGCAAGGCACATATGTCTCGCGCGTTATTTTATCACGTATCCTATTTACTTCTTCACAATCTGGAAGAGGAAACTCTCTGACAAAGGAACGTTAGCTGTAGACAGATGACTACCATCAATGACCCAATAGTTGTTTCCGCTATGCCCAGCATTACGTATAGAGTATACGCCACCCTTCTCTTGAAGGATATAGGTATTCCAACCCGCATTATATGCATTGGTTCCAAATGCAGGAATCTCGTTCACATAACGATTATCAGCAACACTAGTAAGGTTGAAACGACCAGTCTCCTCTACAAGAGTGAAACGCCATAACTGACTATCGCTATCATTCTTTGCAGTAAATTCGGGACGACCACCCACACCATTTACATCAGTATTCGTAAGATAACGTCCCTCGCTGTCGATGATGCACACTGCAGCGCCAGATTCGAAAGCAGGAGCAGTAGGAACATCGCCACCAACAGGAATAATCTCAAAAATGAAGTGTTCATAACGCACGCTGCGATCACCGCTAGTATGAATGCGCTCCTCATCAGCTGTCCACATACGACCTCCTGCATTACCGGCTGTCTGGATAGCATATTTGCCATTCAGACGATAGATATTAAATGAATGCCAAGCGGGATCGTAAGGATTATTGTTCTTGTCGCGCCAGAAATTACCCAATTCGTTGATATAGCGGCCATCTTGTGCATTAGTAATCTTGTAACGCTCAGTTACAGGATCTATACTGATGTTCCACTCCTGACGTTGGGGATTGATAACATCCTCGTCAGCCTGCAATACGGGGAAATCACCTGTACGATCGGGATTAGCATTGGCATCAGTGAGCCAACGACCATTTACCTTGATGTAGTAACGGCCCTCCTCAATGAGATCTGCAGGGAAGATATCGGTGCGATAAGCATGTTTGCTCTTATAGTCACGGATAAGAGTCTTGGTATTTGCCTTGATGAAGGGACCTACCACTTCATTAGCTACAGTAGGATTGGGTTTCTTTATAGAACCTTCGAAACCACGCGAGATTACAGCCTTCTGCTCCTGCTCCATCTGCATCAACTGCTCATAAGCAGCAATGAAGCCCTTCTCATCACCCTTAGCGAGCAAGGTGTGGAGGTGCATCACCTTCTCACCGCGCTGGCCAATAATCTTCATCACCTGCACCCAAGGAGCAATTTCGGCAATCATCTCGGGTTCCTCTGTTGAGGTGAGCAACTCATCAGCAGCAGCAATCATCTCTTTGAACTGCTTGTTCATCTCAGCAACAGCCTTCTTGTCATAGCCATTCTCCATAGCCTTGGCAAACTCATCGGCAGCCTGTTGGAATGCAGCAGACTCACCTTGACGACGCAAGCCGTGACCTGTGGGGCCAAGGTCTACATTGTGCTGGCAGAACACACGGAAAGCCTCTACATGCTCGGGCATCAGTACTTGCAAAGCTTGTTCCCATGAAGCATTCGAATCATAAGCCTCCATGTTCCAAGTATAGTCAGCAATGCTATAGAGTGACACCTTAGAAGCCTCAGCATATTCCATCGGATTGGATACGAAGCCACTCAACTGCTCGGCGATATCGAGATCATTACCATAGGTCGGTCCCATAAGCATATGATCAATACAGAAGTCGTTTACAGGATAGTTGAGCCATATATAGGCATCACGCTGTATCTGTGCATTGATCCAATCCATATCGCTCTTGTTAATCATATCCACTACAGTAGCACCGGTCCACATGATGCGAATGTCCTTATCCATGGTTGTGCCTAGATCTGAGAGGTATGAACCACCTGACCAACTCTTATTGTATTGTGTAGGGCAAAGGATGAGAGGAGATACATCGGGATGTTTCTGCACGAACTCACGATTCAAGGCATTCATATACTCAGCCTGCTTCGCCCCCTTAGACTGCTCAGCACCAAAGATATCGTCAAAGAAGATAGCAAAGGCGCGTACACCAAGGCTATACATCCACTCCAACTTTTGTACAGAGCTATTGAGGTCCTCCTCGGTCCATTGGATGTCACCACCCGGATGCATCGCCCATACAAAGTCTACTTTGTTTTGCGCAGCAGCCTTAGCCAGCTCGCTAATACGAGCAGCCTCATCCTCAGGATAGGGCTCACGCCACTGGTTACGGTGATAGGGGTCATCCTTGGGACCATAGATATAGACATTGAGCTTATTCTTTCCATAGAAGTCGAACTGACGGAGACGATCGGTATGGCTCCAAGGATTACCATAGAATCCCTCTACTACACCACGTTCCAGCACATCGGGCCAGTCCTTCACCTCAGCCAGTTTCATCATGGGCTGTGAAGCCATTTGCAAGAAGGTCTGTACGCCATAGTAGGTACCAGCCTCATCAGCACCAGCAATCACTACCTGGCTTTCATCGATATGAAGATAGTAACCCTCTACTTTATCGGGAATCTGCTCGGCATAGGCACTTACGGCTTCATCACCACGTTCTCCAATAATGATGTTCACACCCTTCTCACCCTCCGAAAAAGCATTGCGCAACAATGTTACTGCATCGGCATCAGCCTCTTCGGCACCTATAAGAACGATATTTTTCGGAGTACTGATAGTTTGCTCACCCCATACGATTTCTTGAGGAGCAGGTGACAATGCTACAGAGGTAGCAACAGATTGGCCTTGACAAGATTGCAGGCTCATAGAACAAGCAGCAGATGCACACAGAGCTGCCACTAAAGGTAGGAATGTTCTGTTTTTCTTCATGATGATTATGATATTATAGAATGTTTATTGTTCACGATAGACCGAAGGAGTAGTTCCATAGAACGTCTTAAATACACGACTAAAATATTGCGCATCGGGAATACCTACCTGGGCACAAATCTCAGAAATAGGCTGTTCGGAAGTGCGTAGCAACTCCGCGGCACGATCCATACGACACCTGCGCAGATAGTCATTGGGAGACACACCCATCAACTCGCGCACTTTGCGATAGAAGTTGGTGCGTCCCATGCCAAGCTGAGCAGCTATGATGTCAATATTCAAATTCGGATTGCTCATACGAGTCTGTACCAAACGTTCCAATTTACGGCAGAAACGTTCATCCTCTCTGCTCTGAGCCATAGTAGCATTCACAGATTGATTGTCCACCGCTATAGGCTCTTGAATGTCCACCTCTTCCTCCTCCTTATCCGCAACAACGGAGGTATTTACAGCCTCCACGTCACTAGGATTCTCCGTTTCTAATGCATCCCTATCTTCATTTTCAGCGAACCAGGCAGAAAACAGATCGGTCGGGATAGCCGGTCGGCGTTCATTGATAGGGCTCTTATAGGGATGAGACGAGTGATTGTCACCCTTATCAGCTATCGGTGCCGAACTATCTGAGGGCTCCAGTGTTTCCTTAACAGAGACAACCTCTTCAACTTCTGCCGCCACAGTCATTTCTGGTTCTTCTGACGTTGCTGCAGTAGGGATATCAGAGGCCTCTTCAGATGCTTCCGTCTCCTTACATACGACTTCTTCATCTACCGATTGTTCCACATTGTCCTCAACTTCACTCCCCGACACCAGTCTATCTTCTAGTATCTCCACTGGCTGTTTGGGTTCCTCCTTTACAGGTTCGACTATGGGAACAAGATTTTCTTTTTCTACTTCGAGAGGTTCAAAGTGCTTATCCGCGGTATGCAACATACGGGACAGGTTCGCTTCTTCATAACGCATCATACGCATCGTGTCACGTAGTTCAAAGACCTCTTTCTTGAGCAGAGACGCCTCGCGCCATTTGAAAAGGAAAAGGGCCACCGATACTATTGTCACCACAATCAACGCACAACCAACAACAACCCACATGGTTGGCAGCGAAGCTATCTGTATAAAAGCACAATATCTCATTTTTTGTCAAAGTATGTGCAAATATACTGCTAATTCGCTACTTAGCCAAACCTATCAAAAGAAATTAGAAGATTATATATAGAGATACTTCAGTGGATATTCATATAGTCAAACAAAAATAAAGCGAATGCCATACTTTTTTCATAAAAGTCTTGAAGGTATCACAATTACATCGTATTTTTGTAGTAAATTAAATATCGGATACTATTTTGTAAAAAACAATATGAAGACAGACATCGAAATTGCTCGCAACACCCCCCTGGTGAACATCGAGCAGATTGCCCAAGAGGCAGGTATCCCCGCCGAGAGTGTAAACCCTTATGGCCGCTACATGGCCAAGGTTGATGAGCATCTCATCGACGACAACAAGGTAAAGGAGAGCAACCTCATCCTTGTTACCGCCATCACTCCCACAAAAGCGGGTATCGGTAAGACTACCGTATCTATCGGCTTGGCTCTTGGTCTCAACAAAATTGGCAAGAAAACCATGGTTGCCTTGCGCGAACCCTCGCTCGGCCCCTGCTTCGGCATGAAGGGCGGCGCTGCTGGCGGTGGCTACACACAGGTACTTCCCATGGACAAGATCAACCTCCATTTCACTGGAGACTTCCATGCCATCACCTCGGCCAACAATATGATTGCCGCACTGCTCGACAACTACATGTATCAGAACCGCGACAAAGGCATCGGCCTCAAAGAGGTATTGTGGCGTCGTGTACTTGATGTGAACGACCGTTCACTGCGCTACATCGTTACCGGCCTTGGCCCCAAAACTAACGGTTTTGCTCAAGAAGCAGGCTTCGACATCACTCCTGCGTCAGAGATTATGGCTATCCTCTGCCTTGCCAAGGATGAGAACGACTTGCGTCGCCGCATTGAGAATATCTTGCTCGGCTTCACCTACGAAGGAAAACCCTTCACCGTGAAAGACCTCGGCGTGGCTGGTGCCATCACCGTATTGCTCAAGGATGCCATCTCGCCCAACCTCGTACAAACGACCGAGAACACACCTGCAATCGTGCACGGAGGTCCCTTCGCCAACATTGCCCATGGATGTAACTCGGTAATGGCAACCAAACTGGCTATGACCTATGCCGATTATGTTATTACGGAGGCTGGCTTCGGAGCCGATCTCGGTGCCGAGAAGTTCTACGACATCAAATGCCGCAAGGCCGGCTTGAATCCCAAACTCACCGTGCTTGTAGCCACCTCACGCGCATTGAAGATGCATGGCGGCGTAGCACAGGATAAGGTTTCAGAGCCTAACCTCGAAGCCTTGCAAGCTGGTATGAGCAATCTCGACAAGCACTTACGCAACTTGCAGTCATTCGGCCAAACCGTAGTAGTAGTATTCAACCGCTACAATGGCGACTGTGAAGAGGAAATCAACTACGTTCGCCAGCACTGTGCCGAGCTTGGCATTGGTTGCGAAGTGAATGATGCTTATGCACTTGGTGGTGCAGGCGCTGCCAAACTAGCCCAACTCGTAGTTGACACCATCAACGAGAAGCCTTCACAGCCCCTCCAGTTCGCATACAACGATGAAGACAGTGTAGAGGAAAAGATTGGTAAAGTAGCCAAGAACCTCTATGGTGCTGCTTCCGTAACACTCAGCGCTGCAGCGAAAAAGAAATTGCAGATGATTGACGAACTCGGCTATACACACTTCCCCATCTGTATCGCCAAGACACAATACTCATTCTCTACCGATGCCAAGAAGTATGGCGCACCCGAAGGATTCGGTTTCAATGTACAAGACATTGTCATCAATGCTGGTGCTGAAATGCTCGTAGTAGTGAGCGGTGACATCATGCGTATGCCTGGTTTACCCAAAGAGCCAGCCGCACTGAACATCGACCTGATAAACGGACAGATTGAGGGACTCGACTAACCTCCACTTTAGAACATCTCATTAAAACACACAACATGTTACGGCGGATTTATATCCGCCGTACTTTTTATCACCACACATGTCCTGGACATATACTAAATTATTGGTGTCCGATAAAGTTTCATCAACTCAATATCTCATGTGAATAGGCGTCTTGATTGTGATATTTGCGGTTGTTTTTCATTTATAAGCCCCTATAGCTGTATTAGGTTGAACGAATCGCTCGGCTTTAGCCGTCAGCACTATCCTGCACTGTCCCCCTGGCAGGGGGCGTAGCGAGGCCTTTAGAGGGTTGGCTAAATGCCAAGCCGTGCCGAGCGAGGGGAGTGTAGTGCTCTGCGCGACGGAGGACCCGATAGGGTGCAGGCAGCGACGCTGAGTATATTCTGAGTTTTAGAGTTTATCGGACAACAATAGATTTTCTTTAGGGATTTTAGGTGACAGGGAATACATATTATACGTGAGTTCGATATAAGAACAAGTTGTTTAGATTCTCCTCCTAGGATAGGAGGAGTACCCTCGTAGAGGGGGAGGTGGTACGATTATTTGCAAAAAAATACCCCCTCCGCTTCACTTCGTTACGCTCGTCCCCCTAATTTAGGAGGACAATCTCTAAAGGAAATCTTATATCGAACTCACGTTATATAAAAAAGAAATAGGGCAACCTGGGTTGCCCTATTTCAATATTCCTAAGAGGAATGATTACTTAATCACTCTCTTCTTACCATCGATGATGTAGATACCGGCAGCAGTAGGATTGATTACGCGACGTCCGAAGAGGTCGTAGATACCCTTAGCAGAAACTGCCTCGTCATTCTCGTCCTCAATCTCTGTGAAGTCGATATCAGTGAGTACAGCCTCAGCCTCAACGATGCTCCACTGAGAAGCACCAGCACCAGCCTCCCAACGAACGATGTTACCAGCCTTACCAGCACCATTGCTATGGCCAGCAGCATGGAGATAGTCATAAGTGTCAATTGCGCCCTTCTCTGCTGCAGGCTTAATGTTACCAATAGCAGCGAATGTACCACGCATGATTTTCACAGTGTAATTACCAGCAGCTTCCTGATCACTTGTCAACTCAAGCATCTCATTGTTACCACCAAGGTTAGCAACATACTTTTCTGTAGCCACATTCTGAATCTTATAAACGGGAACATCAATAGAATCCTCGGGAGCAGTCTCTACCTCAATGAAACGCCAATGATAAGCATTGTTGTTCAGTGAGATATATGCCCACTTAGCATAGGTCTTCTCGACACCATCAGCAACCTGATTCTTAGCATAGATTGCCACAGGAACATCGTGATTCTTCGCAAACTCAGGAACAGAGTTGATGAAGTAGTAGGTCTTGTCTGCAGCAGGCATGTTGGGTTTCAAGTTAGCAACAGCAGCTTCCAAAGCCTTGATAGCAGCTTCTACCTGAGCATCGGTAGCACCCTTAGCAAAGTATTCCTCAGCCTGTGCAAGAGCAGCCTCATACTCAGTAGCATCACCATAGTGACCGATAGAATCGCTGAATACAGGAGCAAAGTCAACAGCTTCCTTGTAAGCTTCGCGCAAAGGAGCCAAATTGCTCTCGATAAATTCTACCTTAGACACACCCTCAGCATTGTCGAACGAGAAGATGAAGCCTGATACAGCAGTGGGGAATGACACCAAGAAACCATTCTCAGCAGGATCAAGAGTAACATCCTCCATAGCAACACCATCAAGACCATAGAATGTCAAGTCTTTGAACTCAGACTTCTTGTCAGCCTTAATTGTGAACACTGATACAGGCTTGTAGAAGTGGTAATCAACAGATGTGAACTTTCCACCCTCAACCAAAGCTGTAAGAGGAAGTGTATTCAGCTCGCAGATATACCATGCAGAAGCACCATCACGATCAGCATCACCATAAGGAATCACACGGCTATAGTCACCGAAGAGACCACCTGCCTGACCATAGACATCACCAGTCCATCCGTTACCAAGGTTACCGCTATTGTGGTCACATGCGTGGAACACACCTGTGCCATGAGCCTTCAAAGCGAACTGTCCGGCACCAAGAGGAATCAACTCTACAGTATCTTCATCTGCTGTCAAAGGATGGTAGTCACCTGTACCGCTATTAAGATAGAGGTTTGACTCAACATTGAGCAGTCTGTAATAGAGCATATCATCTTCGTTAGGCATAACTTCAAGAACAAACTCCTGTTGTACGCTATCAATATGAGCAGTTTCCCACCACAAAGTATCGTTACGTACGCTCAAAGCTTTCTGCACATTCTGCTTGCCAAAGAACGGACCAGCTGATACGATGCGGTATTTCTTACCCTCTTCGGGGAGCACAACACCTGCCATGTCAACTTCATACTGAGCATCTTCGATGGCAGCAGCGGCTTTCTTGTACTCATCATCAGTAGCATTCGCTTTATCCAAGAGAGCATCACCTGCAGCAATAGCTTCCTGCAATGCGGTAAGATCTGCAACCGAATAACCAACACCCTTACCTACAACTACGGTAGAAAGGAATGCTGTAGCCTTAGCCACTTCAGCAGTCAAAGCTGACTGATACTTAGAACCTGTAGTTACAATAGACAACTCTACTGAAGCAGGGATATTCTGACGGTTGTTACGAGACTGCCAACCAATGCTGAATGAGGTCAATTCTGCACTTAGAGGAACAGAAATCTCAAGATAGTGAGGAGCACCATTACTTACGTTAGAGCTCCAAGCAGAGTGCCAGAAGTTATCAGTATTACCATCGCAGATGTTTGCCATCGGGCCCTCATTAGGCTCCTGAGCATTGGTAGAGAAATTATCAACGGTCAAAGCCACTTGATTACCAGCACCATCGTAGAGATAGAACTCAGACAAAGCCACGAATACGGGGTCACCTTTACCTGCACCATTGGGACAGTAGGTATCCAAGAAGGTCACTCTGATGCTTTCAATAAGCGCATTAGAGGTGAAGGTCTCTGACTGATACTTATAAACATCGTTACCGAGATTCTCACCGAGTGCAGGATCACCAGTCAAAGTCTGGGGGCGGAATGCACCACCAGCACCAGGGCCATTAGCTGAATTCAAGCAAGCCTCCATACTGTTATAGATAACATCAATCCAGTTAACATCTTCTACAGCAGTCTCAGCAGAGAAGTCCTCAATAACGTTAGCTACTTTAGCATACAATGCCTCAAGGCTATCCTGCCAATATGTTGGGAACTGACCTTCGCCATCACCGAACTGTGTAGCATATTGCTGATTGAAGTCACCCAACTCCTCATTTGCGAGTTCCAAGAGGTCAAACTTCAACATAGCGCATGACCATACCAAAGAGTCAATCAACTGATTAATCTCTGTACGTGCTGCTGCGGCGTCTGCAT
The DNA here is from genome assembly GCA_045654445.1 of Bacteroidaceae bacterium. Classification (GTDB taxonomy): domain Bacteria; phylum Bacteroidota; class Bacteroidia; order Bacteroidales; family Bacteroidaceae; genus UBA1189. Next base: position 24,413 of record JAZONI010000147.1, read on the forward strand.
AAACCTCATCGGCATAATCAACTACAGCCTGTGTAGCTGCCAACTGATCTTCATAAAACCAGTCATCTTTAGAAGCGATGAGTTCTTTTGAAAGGTTGATGCGGTTAGCCAAACGCTTGTAGTCATTAGCAGACTTGTTACCCATGACGATACCCCAACGGAGAAGCTCGTCAGCAGCAGTGAAGTCAGCAGCAGTAGCGACAGCCTTAGCAGCGGCAATACCCTCATTCAAGAATGCAAGAGAGTCAGCATTCATGTGACGTACCTTTACAGTGTCAGCAATAGCCAATACCTGCTGAGCATTGATCTTAGCCACCTCGTTCAAAGCAGCCTCAGCCTCCATATTACCACAATAGTAGAGCTCAATACCGTCCCATGTTACATAGCTAACATTGGTGCTATCAACATTAAGACCCACTGTGAGCTTACCATCGGTAACCTTTGTAGCCACATTGTATTTCACAGTGTGCTTTGCACGTGTACCAAAGTCGGGGTGCTCAGTAGCAACGGGGACAACTGTCTCATTTGCAAACATAGACACACCAAATACTGAATCAGCGACAAGAATAGCACGAACGTTATCTCTCTGAGCAAGCCATGCCTTATACTCGGCACTCTTTCTGAACTCCTCGTCTGTCATACCCTCTTCCTTTGTAGGTGCAGTAGGCTCAGTCAAACGATATGAGGCACCAACATAAGCGCCAAACACATAAGTACCATTAGGCAACTCTGCAACTGTCTGAGACACAGAGTTGGGCTTCAGTACACTACCATTCCATACTTCCAAGTTTGCACCTGAAAAGCCATAGAATCCTGTTGCACCAGATTTAGAAGTCTGCTTACCCCAAATCTGATTCTCGAAAGTAACATCCCAGTAAGCAACACCCCACTCGAAGTCGGCGTTCTGCAACTTGGAAGTTACATTCTCTACTTGAGCAAAACCGGTCAGACATGACGCAGCAGCAAGGCCCAAGCAAAACATACGTAAATTCTTCTTCATGTTTTTTTTGAGATTTTGATAAAGTTAATAATAATTTATTGTTTCACTAATTTCAATGGTTAATATTTTGAGATTGTACACTTACCTTATATTAAGCATTAGCAGCCTCGCGCACAATCTGCTGCATGCGATCGTACTGTTCTTCCATGCTGGTGAGGAGCTTATACTGAGCGTGTGTACGAACGAGGTTGTGGCCATCGTAACGAACCTTATAATAGTTATCGCCATCGATGTAGTCCATCAAGAAGCGGAGCACCTGCTCGTAGGTGATATAGATACCCGAGAATGCAAGCCAGTCAATCTCGCTCTGAGTCATTGAAGCCTTACGCTCTGAGAGGTAACCCTTGATATAGCCCTCGAACATGTTGATGTCCATTGACACGCGATTGAGGTCTTGATCGTCCTCTGCACCTGTGTTGGTGTATGAACGGAGTGCATCACCTACGTCGTTGAGTGAAGTGCTGCTCATACAAGTATCGAGGTCGATAACGCAAAGCACATCACCATGCTCATTGAAGAGGATGTTGCTGAGCTTGGTATCGTTGTGAGTAACGCGCATAGGAAGCACGCCCTCCTCTACCATCTTCCAGAAGTCGAGCATCTTCTCGCGGCGGCTCTCAATCCAAGAGATTTCCTCCTTGTGCTCAGCTACGCGGCCCATGGGATCCTTAGCGATAACCTCGTCCCACTGTTGGAAACGCCAGCGAATGTTGTGGAAACCCTTGATGGTCTCAACGAGGGGAGTGGTGAAGTCTGCCAACTGAGCCTGGAAACGGCCGATACCCTGACCGCCCTTGTAAGCGAGCTCGGGAGTGTCGGCACGATCGTAAGTTACTGAACCTTCAATAAACTCACACACTGCCCAGTAGTTACCGTCAGCATCCTGCCAGTAATACTTACCATCGGTGGTAGGAGTCTGGGTGAGTGCCTCACGACGGGGATCACCACCTGCAGCAGCAATCTTCTCCTTGAGGTGTGTAGTAACCTTCACGATGTTGTCCATCATACCGGGCACATCAGGGAAGATAGCGTGATTCTTACGCTGAAGGATGTAGTTAGGAGTACTACCCTTGGTCTTCACTACGAATGTATCGTTGATAAAACCTTCACCAAGGGGCTTGATGATTTCGATTTCGCCTTCGATTGCGAAGTGCGATGCAATGTTAAGCATTCTTTCGTCCATGTCGTTTATTTTGTTTATGGTATTAGTCCATAATATTCTTTTCAACGGGCAAATATAACTTAAAGAAATGACACACACAATAAATTTAACAAAAATATAACAATCATCGAAAATAGAAAGTTGACTTTGCAAATAAATACCTATTTTTGCATAAAATTGCAAACTCTAAAAGGCAAAAGTTCATGAGACAACTGACAGAGAAAATTGGTCTTGCATTAGCTAACATATACCCCGACAGCGAAGAGACAAATGCCATCATCCGTGCCATCTGCTGCGATTTTTTGAGCATCAGCACTACCACCTATTATATGAAGGAGAAGGTGATACTAACTACAGAGCAGAAGGTGCGTTTGAATGATGTCATCAACCGCTTACAACAAGGCGAACCACTACAATATATTGAAGGAAAAACTCCCTTCTGTGGCATGGATTTTATGGTACGTCCAGGCGTACTGATTCCCCGCCCAGAAACAGCCGAGTTGGTAGAATGGATCGTTCAAGACCATGCGACACAAAATGCTCGTATACTGGACCTTGGCACGGGTAGCGGATGCATTGCCATCAGCCTAAGCAAACAGATGCCACAAGCCGTAGTGGAGGCATGCGACATATCGCACGAGGCATTGGCCGTAGCGAAAGAGAACAACCTGACGAGGGGCACTTCGGTCGCGTTCTTTCATCATGACATGCTCGACCACGCCACTCCCCTACCGCACGCTTATAACATACTGGTGAGCAACCCGCCCTACATCAAGCAAAGCGAGGCTGCCGACATGGAACGAAATGTCACAGAATGGGAGCCACACACGGCACTCTTCGTACCCGACGATGATGCGCTACGTTTCTATCGGGCCATTGCCGAAATAGGTATGACAGATGCTCTACTTCCTGACGGACACATCTATGTAGAGATAAACCAGGCGCTCGGCAAAGAGACCGTAGAACTATTTGATAGTTACGGATATAAAGAGGTGACACTGCGCAAGGACATCTATGGGAATGACAGAATGGTGAAGGCAGTTAGGAATTAGGAATTATGAGTTACGACGAGATATTATACAAATTGGCAGCGAAATGTTCGGTGAGCGAACAGTGCATGAGCGATATAGAGGCAAAGCTAAGTCGCTACGACTTGACCGAGGAAGAGCGCACACGCATCTTGCGCCATCTGGTGGAGGAAAAGTATATTGACGACAGACGCTATGCCGAGGCTTTCGTACGCGACAAGTACCGATTCAACAAGTGGGGCCGTATCAAGATAGCACAAGGACTACGCATGAAAGGTATTGATAGCGAAACCATAAGCACTGCCATGAAGGCTATTGACGAAGCGGAATACTTGGACATTCTGCGCGACCTCATCAAAGCCAAGCGCAAGAGTACACGCGGCAAGAACGACTACGAGATAAATGGCAAACTTGTACGTTTTGCTACCGGA
>JAZONI010000148.1:0-3128 GCA_045654445.1 Bacteroidaceae bacterium
CTCATCTCCTTCATTGCCCTGGCCGTCGACTGTTGATTGTTGACTTTTGTCTTCTGTCAGTTCATCCCCTTCGTTGCCCTGACTGTTGTCTGTTGTCTTTTGTCTGTTGTCTTCTGTTGACTCTTCACCTTGCTGTCCTCCAGAATTACCCCTACTGGGTGCATCTCCATCTTGATGGACAGCCTTCTCATCCTGCTCTTGCTGTTCGCCTTGAGCATTGCCACCTTTTCCTTGCTGTTGTTCACCGTTTCCTTGTCCTTGCTGCTCGCTTTCTTGCTCGTTTCCGCCCTGTTGTCCGCTTTGACCGCCATATTGTCCTTGTTGTTCGCCTTGACTGTTACTTTGTCCTTGCTGCTGTTCTTGCTCTTCTTCCGCATTTTGAGAACTTCCTTCGCCTTGCTCTCTCCCAGAATCACCCTCACTAGGTGCATCTCCATCACGATGAACAGCCATCTCGCTCAGCCTGTAGGCATACCATTCGTAATGCTGCCCTGTGGGTAGGTCAAAGTCCTCGGGGTGGGCAAGATTAGCCCACGCAAGGTTATAGGCTGGCGAAATCACCATATCGCTTGCCTTCTGCAACACAATGGATGGGCAACCCATTGGCTGTCGGGCGTAGGGGTGCTGCAGCAATATGCGTATAACCTCTATACGCATTAGGTCGCGCAACATGGTATCGGGCATAGCCTCTATGATGGTCGGGTTATACTCTATACGCCCTTTGCCCGAGCGCAGCGGACACAGCATATTGGCATTCATCACCAGGCGATGGCTGCAATAGACTGCGAAAAACACCGGTTCGGTAAGGAACCACTGCTCCACCTCTTTCTGTATGCGTTCGCGTGCTGTCATAGCGTAGCGATAAATTCCACTACTGTCTTATAGGTCTTGGGCAGCTCCTTATTGATAAAGATGAGCATCTTCTTGTAGTTGGTGCCATCGATGAGTGACACGAAGTGCGCGTAGGCTTCGCGGTTGCCCTTGTACAGGTAGTCGTGATAGGCTTTCAGGTTGTCGCCCACCACGGCGCGCTCCAATGTGTCCACCTTGTCGGTCTCGAAGAAGCGTGCCAGCGCATCGCTGAGTAGGGTCAGCTGGTGCAGTTCGTACTTGTCGAGCTGCTTCTTCACCGCCTTGAAGTCGGTGAGTAGCTCTTCGGGGCTGATATCCTCCTTGCGGAACGAAATGAACAGCAGTGCAGCAGCCTGCACACCCACAATGCCCGCCACGATCTTTTGGTGCACAGGCATGGGGTTGGGCACGCGCTCCATCAGTCGGGCCACCTTCTCCCAAGCGCGGCGGTCGGGGTCTTTCTCCAGTCCCTGCTCCTCCTTGGTGTCGCTGCTGCGGTCGAGCAGTTCGGGGTTGGCGCTGATGAACTGGGCGATGCGCTTGTCCAATCCCTCCTTCTCGGCCCACAACAACCAATCCTCTACTGTGGGGCGGAAGGTGTAGATATTGAATCGCGACACCAGTGCGGGGTCGAGGTCGGTGAGCTGGTACTCGTCGCCATCGTTACAAGCCGATATGATGCGGCTCCCCTCGGGCAGGGGGCGTCCTGCGAGCTTGCGGTTGAGCACGAGGTCCATCACCGTCTGCAATATCTCGGGGCGGGCACGGTTGAGCTCGTCGAGGAAGAGCACGATGGGCTTGCCGTCAATGGGGAACCAGTAGGGCGGCATGAAGGTGGTCTTGCCTGTTGCCTCGTCCTTGGTGGGGAGGCCCAGCAGGTCGCCCGGGTCGCTCATCTGACCCAAGAAGAGCGTCTTCACGGGCATCCCCTGGGTCTCGAAATACTTGGTCAGGATTTGCGACTTGCCTATACCGTGACGGCCAGTCAGCATGATATTCTGCCACGAGGGTGTCACCTCAAGCAGCGTCATCAGTTCTTTACTATTGATTGCTATTGCCATAGTTTATATTATAATTTTTCATTAATAAAATCCACCGACAAAATCTGTATGCTACTCTTCATCCTGCTCCCACATGAAAAGACGCCAAATTTTAGAGCAATAATCATCAGCACAATTGACTGCCGGCATCTGCCTCACAAACTCTACGATAGCGCTTAACGGAGTGGTCATAGGAAGGTTTATCGTAAACCTATCATAATCCACACATGGTTTATAATCCATATCGGGGATCATCTGAATGGCTGGAGGGTATTGGAACGAGGAGCACAAACTGCAGCTATAGCCTTGATAGGTGATGGTTATCGTCTTGGTGGACTCCCCTTCCATTTTTATTGCCACTCCCTCCAAAGCTGCCTCTAATTGCGGACGCAACTCCTGCTCAAAGAAATAATCTCTATTCGAGCTATAATAATCAAAGTCACTTAATGTCACTACCTCGTCTCCCTGTGAGCGATCTATTGCCGCATTGAAATATTTTTTGACGGCAGTTTTATAGGGGCGCAAGACCAGGTCCTCTACATGTCTTCTGGGGTATCCCTTTGCTTTGTACTCCTTGACCTTCTTTGCCAGCTTTTTGTCGTCCCAAAGGGTATACTCAATCTTGTCGCCAGCCACGATTGCCTTCATCGTTCGAAGCTTTAGCTTCTTCGCATGGTAGTTCAGCTCCTCTTGTCGCAACTCGTACTCCGCTGCTATTTCCATGAGTAGGGTTGCAATGTTCAAGGTACTGAAACTTGTCTCCTCCAATCTCGAAATGGAAATGGATAGTTGCAGGCAAGGCACAAATTCATACAGGGCAAAAGGCTGCTGCTGATAAGTATAGCGGTAGATAACCATCTTTACTTCTCGGTAACTGATGGTGCATGTTTCCAGATTGGTATACTTTTCATATAAGTCACGACGATTGCTCGCAAGGTTAAGCATACCTCCGTGTGTTATTTCATGCGGTTGCTGGCCTACAATATTCGTCTTGCCTATCGTCATCGTTAAAGAACTGACATCGGCCCCTGCAGCTTGCATGGCCTCACGAAGTCCCTGCTCTGAAAATGAGAAATGCATATTAGAATCCCATCGAGCTATGGGATTCTGAACAGTCCGATGCTCATTCCAAAGGCTAAGCAACTCTTCTCTTTTCACATAGCTGAAGAAGAGCTTGCTTCGGATGTCCTCCAGCTGCGTATGCTTCTCGGCAAAGCGCTTGGCTTTCGCCGCCCA
>JAZONI010000149.1:0-3873 GCA_045654445.1 Bacteroidaceae bacterium
TTCGTGAGCAAGTGGGTGGTATACTTCCAGAACTTCGACACCATGAACATCTGGCCTCTGCTGATCGGTATCTGCAGCATCCTCATCATCGTGTATACGCCGAAGATTAGCAAGAAACTGCCCGGCTCACTCGTAGCCATCATCGTGATGACCATAGTGGCATTGCTCTTGAAGCAGTATGCCGGCGTGACCACCATCGAGACCATCGGTGACCGCTTCACCATCAACCCCGACATGCCCAAGCCCGAGGTTCCCAAGATCACATGGGAGATATTCACCAAGCTCATGTCGCCTGCCCTCGTCATTGCCATGCTCGGTGCCATCGAGTCATTGCTCCCGGCTGCCGTAGCCGACGGTGTCATCGGCGACAAGCACGACAGCAACCAGGAGCTCATGGGTCAGGGTATCGCCAACATGGTATGCTCGCTCTTCGGTGGTATCCCCGCCACTGGCGCCATCGCCCGCACCATGACCAATATCAACAACGGTGGCCGCACCCCTATCGCCGGTGTCATCCACGCCCTCGTGTTGCTGCTCATCTACTTCTTCCTCATGCCCTTGGCCAAGTACATCCCCATGTCGTGCCTCGCAGGTATCCTCGTGGTGGTATCCTACAACATGAGTGAGTGGCGCAGCTTCAAGGCCATCCTGAAGAACCCCAAGAGCGATATCATCGTATTGCTCGTGACCTTCTTCCTCACCGTCATCTTCGACCTCACCATCGCCATCGAGGTAGGTATCCTCATCGCCTGCTTGCTCTTCATGCGCCGTATGTCAGAGGTGACCAATGTATCGGTTGAGACCGAAGAGATTGACCTCAGTGCCGATAGCGACCTGCCCGACAACGTTGAGCACCTCGCCATCCCCGACCGCGTAGAGGTGTACGAGATCAATGGCCCCTACTTCTTCGGTATCGCCAACCGTTTCGAGGAGGTGATGAACGATGTAGGCACTATCCCCTCAGTGCGCATCATCCGCATGCGTAAGGTACCCTTCATCGACTCTACCGGTGTGCACAACCTCACCAACCTGTGCGAGAAGTGCTTGCAGAAGGATATACGCATCGTACTCTCGGGTGTAAACCCCAAGGTACTCGAGGTACTCACCAAGGCCGGATTCGACCAACTCATCGGTAAGGACAATATCTGCAGCCACATCACCATCGCCTTGGAGCGTGCCCGCGTATTGGCAGAAGGATTGAAGTAAACTTCCCATACATACACACACTATAAATGCTCGTCACTCCTGTTGGGTGGCGAGCATTTTATATATCCCTATAACCCGTCGGCACGATGTCCATTTCTGTCCTGGCATTACGGAATATCCGATGAAATGGGCATTTTTTGCGATTTCTTAGGATACAAAAGTTCATAAATCGGTTGGCGGTGGCAGAGGAACTCTTAGAATCTCATAGGCGTTTGTCCTGAATAAGTTGACAGATGGAGCAGTACTTGCGTACCAGTACTGCAGTACTGAGCCCCCGGTATTCGAGTACTGGAGGCTCGGTACTGAAAATTCGCACTGCCCATTTTCGGTTTCTGACGGTGGAAAGTTTTCGTTTTCGTCTTCGCACAGCCAAACGACGTTTGCTCTCCTCTCTGCCACCGCCAACCGATTTATGAACTTTTGTAACCTGCAGAAGCTTTAATCGCAGAAATTGTAACGCTCCTCGTATGCATCAAACTCCAGTGCAGGAAGCCCAATCTCGGCAAGTACCTCACGGATATAGGCCATCTCCTTGGGTGAGCAGAGACGGTCGCCACGGCGGCGCTCAAAGTAACTGTTGCGCGAGAAGCAATGCATCAGCTTACCGCTGAATTGAGCATATTGGGCAGGCAGCATCTGCGCCTGCATGCCACGGAAGCCGCGGGCATACACCTCCTTCTGTGCAGAGCGGTAGTAGCGGCATCCCGCACCGGGAACGGTGCATGAGGGGTTCAGCACGGTAAGATGCTCCTCGCTATCGGGTACTGCGCTCCACACCATACGGTGCAGACAAGTATCCGCCATAGGGCATTCGGCATGGAGGCAAAGTGCAAAGTTGTGGGGCACTTGATTGTAGTCAATGTCATTCATAGTCTTCAGCTTTTTACTTAAGTTTCACGAGCTCAACTTTCAGTAGTCAAGGGAGATAAACGGAGATAGCACTCCGCTTCGGTGCTTCGTTAAGGAGTTAAATACCTAATGATTTGTACGCGGTATACTAAACAATCGGCCTTTATCTCCATATTATCTTCCATTACCTCCATTTAACTACTCGCGAAGATACGAAGAAGCGAGTGAAAACACAAGTTTACTTGATGTTTTTTCAACGAGCGCCGAGTATCTCGCTATAAGCAAGATACGAAGACGCGGACGAAAACTCCAACCATTTTGGCACTTTTATCGTTGTTGATTTGGACGATTGGATATTTTGCATTAAATTCGCTGCTGATGAGAAGAGAAGACTTTATACATAGTATCAAGCAGGTGGCGAGAGATATTGCACCTATGGGCACTCAAATCGTATTGTTTGGGTCGCAGGCACGTGGTGATGCTCGGCAAGATTCTGATTGGGACATTCTTATTCTTGTCGATAAGGAGGAGCGGATTACCAATAACGATTTTGACCGAATAGCCTACCCGTTTGTTGAATTGGGATGGCGACTCGACGCGGACATCAATCCTATTCTTTATACCAAGAACGAATGGCAGAAGCGTCACTTCACACCTTTCTATCAGAATGTAGTCAAGGAGGGCATTGAATTATGGCACTAGACATGCAGGACAAACAGGCCATTATCTCGTGATTCCTTTGATAGAACCTACCGAAAAACTCATCCAAAAGATTCGTTCGCTTATTACTCTTGTGTGAGTTGAAGAAGCGACATAGATTATTCCTTTCTACTTTTAACCTTGCGCAAAGTGCTACATTGATACAGGCACGGGGAGTCTTCACATACCGTGAAGGCTCCCCGTGCTATATTCAGGGCCTACATTATTCCCAACGGTCACCCCACGAACCACGACGGCCGTTGGTATCAGTAGTACCTTCTTCAACATCCTCACCAATATTAAGCGAGGTGGCAATCATACTTACTAATTCGACTTCTTCAATCAGTATTTCGGGCTTGATATATTTCATTCTCATATTATTCTAATTTTTATTTATAGTACAATCTTTTTACCATTCACAATATATATACCTTTTGTCGGCTGTACCACTTGGCGACCGATTAGATCGTAGTATACAGATGGCATGCTATCAATCTCACGAGTTCCAATTACAGTTTCGTTGCCACCACGGGTGCGTACTTTTACCTTGTTTATTGCTGACGATGAGGTAAGGTATGCACGGAAAGGTTTCACTGTAAGCATCTTTGTCACACGATTCAGTTCGTGGTTTTCCGAACTATAGACATAGTAATAGGTGTCAGAAACCGTTGTACAGTCAATTTTCTCGCCTACATATGCACCTATCATTTTCCAACCGTCAGCTTCGGCTACAGCAGCAGCGCTTTCAATCAGAACGTTCGATGCAGTAATAGCTGCTGCAGAAAGGCCATCGCGCAATGTATATAAATAAGCCGTATTCGCCTCCGGCTGCGCCACCTCATCGAAGGTCAATGAGTTGTCATTTGCTTCTGTTAAAGCGCAGAACACATACTCCTCAACATTCGGAGCAAAAGGTAATAGTATAGTTCCATACATGCCTGCGGTCAGTACGCGTGTATAGCTCGCTTGTTGTGCGGTAAATGCTACAGGAGCATCGAATGCATAGCCATCGGTAAGCTGCAGACTGCTACATTCATCGCCACACACCACATTGTTCTCGTTTGCCAAAGTTGCATTTTCTGACAGATATACCAGCATATTAGGATTACCTGCGGCCAG
>JAZONI010000150.1:0-5122 GCA_045654445.1 Bacteroidaceae bacterium
TTTGTGTTCCCTTTTTTCAACATAAATTTCCGTGAATTGCCCATAAATTATCCATAAATAAAATTCGTGCAACGCCATAAACAACCAATACAATGAAGACAAAACTATTCCTTGCCCTTGCCGTGGATATACGAAGGATACTTTTCCTACTTCCTTCTGCATTTATTGCACTTAGTGCATTTGCAACTCCAAAGAATAGCGAGACCATCGATACCTGCCGCATGTGTGTATTGTACAAATACCATATTGCAACGCTAGACCGCGAGCATAAAAACGTGACAGATACGGTAAAGAGCATCCTTGAGATAGGCGACAACATGGCCAAGTATGGCGACCACCGTGCCTATGTCTACCGACACGGTTACTTCCCCGAAGAGCTGAGCCACCTTCAGGTGGACCATTATGATGCCCGCATCAACGCCTGGACCTACGTGTATCAGCATATTGATGAGGGAACGATGCAGATACGTGAGTTTGTACATCCCTGTTACTATGTATACGATGAGGACACCCCTGCAGAATGGCGTCTGCACGAGGGGACGGCCACAATCTTGGGCTATAAGTGTTATCGTGCTACGCTCAGCTATGGAAGACGCATGTGGACAGCATGGTATGCTCCCGACCTGCAAGTGAGTGCAGGACCATGGAAACTGTGCGGACTGCCGGGATTGGTGTTGAAGGCCGAGGACGACAGCGGCACACACAGGTTCGAGGCCTATGCGCTGTTCGCTATGCCGTCTACACCGATAGTGCACGACACCGATGCGTCGGATACAAAAACCACCAGAAACAAATTTATACAGCATCGCAACAAGATAAAACAGGATGAGCGCTATATGGATCAACCCTATTTTCATGATCCTTCGAACGTTAGTACGGTCATTCATTCAAGAGAAATATACGAGAAGCACGGAGCCAGTCTTAATATCAATGGAGTGCTCTATCCCACAGTGATAACCGGTGACGGTTACACAAGTGGCCTGATGAGCTATATGTTCAACTACTTCCAACCCCTCGAACTGAAATGAGAACGACACTGAGACTTTTATTCTTTGTACTCATCTGCTGTATGGGTATAGCTCCTGCACTCGCTCAACATACGCTGAGCGGACAGGTAACCACGGCCGACGGGAAACCGCTGGCAGGAGTCATCGTGGAGGTGACGCGGGGCGAAGAGAGCGTAGCCTTCGGCAACAGCAAGCGTGACGGTATCTATAGCCTCACCATTCCCAAGGAACATGCGCGGCGACAGCTCACCATCAGCTTCCGCAAGATGAATTTCAACAATCAGGAATTCACGTTACAGGCTGGTGCCACATCGCTCTCCACCATCATGTATCCCGGTAGCGAGACATTGCGCGAGGTCATCGTGAAGGCTTCGCCCGTGATGCAGGTGGGCGACACGCTGCGCTTCCTCATGGGGTCGTTTGCCACAGCGGCCGATGTGACGCTGGAGGATGGGCTGAAACGCATCCCCGGCATCAGCGTCAGCAAGAGCGGAGCCATCAGCTACATGGGGCGCGACATCAGCCAGTTCTACATCGAAGGACTCGACCTCCTGGGTGGACGATACAACCTCGCCACACGCAACATCCCCATAGACAAGGTGACAGGAGTGGAGGTGCTGCGCCGACATCAGCACAATAAGGTGGACAAGAACGAGCTGAGCAGCAACGTCGCACTCAACATACGCCTCTCGGAGAAAGCCAAGATAAAGCCCTTCGGCACCTATGAGGTCAGGGCGGGGCTTGCCGACGAGAGCAAGGCGCTCTATGGCGCAAGCGGCACGGGAATGCTCTTCCGCAAGGAGTTCCAGATATTGGGGACGCTCAAACTGTCAAATGACTGTCGCATGGGAGCCGATGAACTGAACAGCCACTACGGCACCTCATCGTGGCAACAGTCTGCCGAGAGCGTGTTGCCACAGCTCAGAGGCAGCAGTCCGCCCTTCATGCCCTGGCGTTACGAAGAGCGCACCCACGAAATGGCAAGCATCAATGCTCTACAGAAACTCACCGAGGACAACCAACTGAAGGCCAATGCCGACTACACACACGAGCGGAACAATCACGGCTATGAGGTGATCACCAGCTTCCCCATGGGCGATACCATAGGCTCCACACACGAACGCCTCGACTACATGCGACAAAGCCACAAGGTGACGGCCGATGTGGAGTACCGCTCCAACAAGGAGCAGCGGCTGTTTGAAAACAAGTTGTCGCTCTACGGCCGTTTTGCCGATGCCGAGGGCATAGCCGCTGTGGGCAGCGAAGAGTATGACCAACAGCAGCGACAACAGACCGTAGGGGTGCGCAATGCTACGGAATACGTGCGCAAGGTGGGCGACTGGAAATTGCGCTTCAACAGCGACGTGCAATATGCCGAGGCTCCCGAAGGTGAGCTTGACATCCGCTTGGGTGGCAACAGCATAGCCTTGCAGACGGCACGGAGCAGCGGATTCAAGCTACAGGAGAAGTTCTACACAGGCTATCAGGTGTTGCCCGTGCTCGCTATCGGCCTTCCCGCGACCTTCACACTCAACACCAACCGTCTGTGCACAGCACTGCAAGGTAATGACGAGACACGCAACGACCTTGGCGGATGGGACATGACGGGAAGCATAGCACCGAGAATAGATTATCAACGAAGCGACCGTAAGCTACGCCTTTGTCTCGATGTGCCGGTCAAGTACCTCGTGAACGATTACACCAATCTCCTCACAGGGCAGCAGATGAATTTCACGAAGCTATACGCGGATGCCAGTCTCTACTTCCATTGGGTGCTGAGCGGCAAGGCAAACATTGACGGGCGCAGCGACTGGTGGCACACCTACGGAGATTACTTCTCGCTGCTGGCAGCACCTGTACAGACCGACTACCGCACACGGCAGATACGCTCGGGACTCTTCGGCAGCAACCGCACCAGCCGCACACGTGTGGCCTACGAGTGGCAATCGCCATTGGATTTCTGGTTCTTCAACACGAGCGTGAGCTACACCCTACGCCTGAGCGACATCATTCGTGGACAGGATGTGACCGACGATGGATTCTCACTCACCGAGCACGTGGGAGACAACCGTAGCGACTACACCTACCTCGATGCCAAACTGTCGAAGTATCTTCTTTCGGCCAAGACTCACCTCACCGTGGGCGGACACTATACGTGGTCACATTCGCAGATGGTATCCTCGGGCACTCCCACCTCCATCCACGGCAACGGCTATGGCGGCTACTTCGAGGTGCGCAGCAATCCCTTCAAACCGATTGATGCCACCTACCGCATCAGTCACTCGCTCACCACGCAGCAGACACATGCCGGCAGTTGTCGATGCTCCGACCTCGAGCAACGCCTTACACTCACATGGCTACCTACCGAGATACTGAACTTCCGTTGCAGCGGCGAGTGGATGCAGGCAACACTCGCCGATGGCAACAACCGCCGATCACTGCTCATCGATGCCGGTGCAGAATACAAACTGCCGAAGAAGAAAATACGCCTGCGCCTCGATGCCAACAATCTGCTCAACAAGCGCAGCTACCACTATACCGTATACAGCGGACTCAACGCCTACACCTACAACTATCGGTTGCGTGGACGCGAGGTGGTGCTTGCTATGATACTGACACCATAACTTACAATAATACAAACCTATGACACACTACAGACACATTTCACTGGCATTGGCTCTCCTGCTCACCACCGCTTGGTGTCAGGCTCAAGGCACACGGTTGGATACATCTACCTTCTGCTGCCTCTACACCCACTACATCCACACCACCGACAAGGACAAAGTTCCCGTAACAGACTCCCTTTACAGCATCCTCGAAGTGGGCGAACAGATCTATAAATATGGGGATCTTTCCGACTATGCTTCCCTGAAGAACCACCTTCCCGAAGGGGTGCACACCTATCAGGTGGAGCACGAGGATTGCCGCATCGATGAGAACCTATGGGTATACCAAAACTATCCCCAAGAAGGTGTGCTCACTGTACACGACGTGTTGCATCCCTCACGCGTCGTCTACGAAGAGAAGACCGACGCACAGCAATGGAGCATACAGCAAGGCGACACCACCATCATGGGATACACCTGCCGCCAAGCCCAGTTGAGCTACGGAGGACGCAAGTGGACGGCATGGTACACCGAAGAGATACCCGTATCGTCAGGACCATGGAAACTGTATGGACTGCCTGGACTCATCCTCTATGCTACTGACGAGACAGGTACGCACACATTTGCAGCCTACACCATCTTCAATGTGGACAAACAACCACTAATGAAACACTCGTGCTATAGCACTTCTAAAGTAGTAAAACGCGATAAGCTAATAAAGACTCGTAACAAAATCAAGACCGACCCACAATGGATTGAAAAACCTTATTATAACAATGAAGCAAATGCAAGTTTTGCCGTACTGGATGAGAAAGACCGTGAAAGATTAAAAATACCTTATTTTATCATAATTAATGGAATTAAATACCCAGACTTTAAGCTATTGCATCATTTCCAACCATTGGAATTGGAGTAATCCCGTAGTAACTTTCGAGAAACGTAACTTTAACGTCGGGCTACAGATGAAGGGAGTGGAATACTGACCCTCGGCCGCTACGCCATGCTGAGCGTGAGGTATCGGTTTGCGACGAAGAAAAGGTAAATATTTCTATCTTATACTTAAATACTTATATCATTATGTACCAAAATGTACCAATTGAATTGATCGAGCGCATAGAGGCGCTGGAGAGGAGAATGGAGAGATTAGAAAAAAAATGAAGGAAAAGCGGCCTCACCTACAAACTCATTGACCGAGGCGGCAACATCCTCGGCGTGAATGCTGACCCTCGCGACCTCAATGCGCTGGAGGGGGTGATCAAGATGATAGAGTAAGATAAGAGGTCCTTATTATATAGTCTAAATAAATAAGATACTTTTGAGTTAATAATGTAGGTCGACCAAATCATGCTGGGACTGCAAAGTTCTGGCATGTTTTTAATCTATCAACTTGTACCTAGGGTAACTCTATTTTTTAGTAAAATCCGATGAAATCGGCATTTTGGGACGAATGACCTGCGCGAAATAGGCATTTTTCAGGTGACAAAAGTTTATTTTTGGGGTGGCAATGGC
>JAZONI010000151.1:0-5892 GCA_045654445.1 Bacteroidaceae bacterium
GGCTATACATATATCGCACAAAACTGACATCGACAGTCTTCAACAACTGATTATATGTAATATACAATTGTTCCATATAAACCGACTAACTAATCTTGTGCAAAGATATAAAATCTGCACTTAAAAAGTGCAAGAAAATCATACTTTCTGCACTTTTGCTGTGCAATCTACAGGCGCGAGGGGCGAAGGACGAAGGTTGAAGGGCGAAGTTCGAGAGTCGTTATCAAAAAGTGCGTTCTCTTGGCTCCTGACGGTTAGCATATAAGCGCTAACTATCAGTAACTTACAACACATTTTGTCGCTATACTGCGTTTCCATGATAGGGCTCTCGCAAGAGAGAATGCACTATACGTTTACAAATATAGGGGGTTTATTTGGAATTTGCAACAAAGTTGAGGGGAATTGCAGCAAAGCTGCGGTGAAAAGCAACGGAGTTGCGGGTTAATATGCCTGCGGAACAAATCGAATTGAGAATTCAAAATTGAAAGTTGAAAATTGCCTCCGGACGATAACTTTATTCGCACGCAGAAGGCGCAGAAAGACGCAGAAAGCGAATTGCTACGCTCTCGCTGGCCTCCGGGCGGTCACATTTTATTCGCACACGAAAAGCACAAAAAGCACGAAACTTTCTTAAGATATAACAACTGGAATTTAGTGAGAAAATCAGAATACATACATTGCTGCGCTCGTATGGCCTCCGGGATGATTCTTTTTAATGGTCAACTGATGAAACAGATGACACTGTTTTTGTGAGTCGCTTTGCTCTCACTGCCTCCGGGCGGTCACCTTTTATTCGCACACGAAAAGCACGTTGTTAATTTACAATTTGACGATTTACTATTTACTATTTATGTACTATTGAGCTATTTGACAATTTACCTCCGGGAAAAATCGAATTGAGAATTGAGAATTGAAAGTTGAAAATTGCCTCCGGAACAAATCGAATTGAAAATTGAAAATTGAAAATTGCCTCCGGGACGTTACCTTATTCGCACGCAGAAAGCGCGGAAAGACGCAGAAAGCGAATTGCTACGCTCTCGCTGGCCTCCGGACGGTCACATTTTATTCGCACGCAGAAGGCTGCGCCAAAGGCGCATTTAACCCTTAACCGCTGCGAAGCAGCATTTAACCCGCAGCTTCGCTGCGATTAACCTGTGACGAAGTCACTATTCACCGCGCCAAAGGCCATTCGGACATGTCGTAGCGCGACTCGATGACTTCCTCTACCTTATCGGGCAACATGGGGAAGAAGTCGAGATGGGTGATGCGCTCAACATCGTCGATGGTATTGACATAGCTGTCGCGCTTGTAGTTGCCTGCCTCATTCTTGTAGATGAAGCCTATGGCACGCGGAGTTCCACTAGAGATGCCCGTGAGCACGACCTTAAAGAAGGCATCGGGGACTCTTATCTGATGACGCTTACCGATGTAGCCATACTTGGGCTTCGCGTACAGGATGGGGCCACACACAATATATACCGGTTCTAGGGAAGCCCAGCGACGGCATGCCTCTTCGAGCTCTTTCCAATCACCACGATTCAGGTTGTGGTTCTGTGGACAGATATTCGTCATATAGAAACTCTCGTCCATCGCACGCCAATGCCAACGGTTGTCGCCAGCAGGACACATGTGGCCTCGATCCCAACCACTCCCCTTGTACTCGTCAGTGGTGATGGCCCGCGACGGACTGATGTCGGGATCGGGAACAAACCTGTCACTACGGCTCTCGCGCTCGACAAGGCGTGCGGGGTTCAACTCCCACGCTACCCAGTTGGGGATATTAGTCTGCGGATTGAACGAGACAGTATAGCCCATGCGCTCAAGGTAGACCTCGGGGACACCGCTGGTGGAGGTGGGTATCTCATATCTTTGTGATACTGATTTATTGCTGCTACCACACGACACAAGCAGCAACAGGGACAGAATAGTGAATAGTAGCTTCTTCATCTCGGAAGGTGATTTATAAATTTATCGACAAAGATAGTAAAACGTTTGCTTATATCGCCAATAGTATGTAATTTCGTGCAAGAAAAAAGATTCTATATATTTATGCAGACAATACTCAAGTATTTCCCCAACCTCACCGAGAAGCAGCAGGCGCAGTTTGCCCAGTTATACGACCTCTATACCGACTGGAACGCGAAGATCAACGTCATCTCGCGCAAGGACATCGAGAACCTCTATGAGCACCATGTGTTGCACTCGCTGGGTATCGCCAAAGTCATCCGCTTCACCCCAGGAAGCCGCATCCTCGACATCGGCACGGGTGGTGGATTCCCGGGCATACCTCTGGCCATCATGTTCCCCGAGGTGCAGTTCCATCTGGTCGACAGCATAGGCAAGAAGATACGTGTGGCTACCGAGGTGGCACAGAGTATCGGGCTGGAGAACGTGACCCTGCGTCACTGCCGTTGCGAGGAGGAGAAGGGGCTCTTCGACTTTGCCGTGAGCCGTGCTGTGATGCCTCTCGAGGACCTGCTCAAGATATGCCGCAAAAACATATCGAAAGAGCAGCGAAACAGTTATCCCAACGGACTGTTCTGCCTCAAGGGAGGCGAGCTGCAACATGAGACACGCGCCTACAAACATATTGTGGAGATGACCTCACTGAAGGACTATTTTCGCGAGCCTTACTTTGCCGAGAAGAAGGTGGTGTATGTGACGATAAAGTGAAGGGTGAATGAATGCGCCTATGGCGCGGTTAATGCTGCTATGCAGCGGTTAATAGTGACTTCGTCACTGGTTAATCGTCGCGATGCGACTGGTTAAGAATTAAAAGCAGTCTGTTTACAAAAAGAGAATGAAACAATGAAAGTAAAGGCCTTCATATGCAATATGCTGCACGAGAACTGCTATGTCGTGTATGACGAAGCAAGTCGTGAAGCAGCTATCATCGACCCGGGCTTCTATTGGGACGATGAGAAGATGCTGCTCGTCAACTACGTGCGCGACAATGGGTTACAAGTCAAGTACCTCTTGTGTACACATCTACACTTCGACCATATCTTCGGTACCACCTTTGTGGAGGACACCTATGGGGTGAAACTGGGTGCAAGCCTCTACGATGCTTCGTGGATTGACAATTTCGCCAGTTCGGCAGCACGCTTCGGCATACGTCCCAATGGGATGCCACGTCCTGTAGGACAGCCACTGCATGATGGCGACATGCTATACCTGGGCGAAAGCACACTGGAATGTATCGCCACACCGGGACACTCGGCAGGCGGACTATGCTTCTACGACGCGCAGGATGGATATCTCTTCGCTGGCGACACCCTGTTTCAAGGTTCTATCGGTCGCACCGACTTTGCCGATGGCGACTATGCACAACTCATCGGTTCCATACAGAAACGTCTGCTGACATTGCCTGCCGAAACCATCGTCTTCCCAGGACATGGCGACACGACAACCATCGGTGACGAGATGATGTACAATCCGTATATATAGGTTAATTAACGTGAGTTCGATATAAAAAATCATTTAATGAAAACGTCTAACTAACTGTCCCTCTGTTTATAGAGGGGCAACGCGAAATGAGCGTTGCTTGCGACGACGGGAGCTTTAGCTCCCCAAAGTCGTCTCATGAGGGAGTTGCCTTTCCCTTACGGCCGGCGAACACGTTTCCAAACGAAGTGCGGAGTAATATTTTTCTTATTTGTTTTCTCTACGCGCTATGCTTGTAACGCCCCCGCCCTGTGGGCACCCCCTCTATAAACAGAGGGGGAGTCTCAAAAGCACTCACAATAAACATATTAAGAATAATCCTTATATCGAACTCACGTTATTTTAAATGGATTGCAGTAAACAATCTGCACCATTTTTTGTCTGTTTAATACCTGAAGACAGATTACGACTCGGGAAAGTACAAATTATTTGTGTTTTCCCTTTCCTTGCAGTATCTTTGCAGCCTAATATGAAAAGGATCTTACGAATAATATTTGTTGCACTATATATTGCAGTAGCCATAGCCTCTTGCACAGGGGCATGGATCTATGGCACACGATTCTGGCTGTACTTCACTAACTTGGGCAATATCTATTGCCTCGGAATGATGATTATTGAGTTGGTTCGCCTCATTCGCCGCCAACCCATCTCCATCGGACTAATGCAATGGGAGTTTGGCGGACTTATCTCCATCATTGTCATCAGCGTGGTATACAACCTATTGTTGGGCGATCCTACCACAGCAGCCTATTGGACAAACTGGCCTAGCATAGGCTTGCATCTCATCACGCCTATCCTCTACACGCTCTACTTCATCGTCACACGCCCCATGCGTAAAGTCGGTGTAGGCGGGATACAATGTAGCATACTCCTACCCTATCTATATATCGCATTCATCTTTTTGCGATATTACTTCACGGGAGAAGAGTGGTTTCCCTACTTTTTTCTTGACATCAGCCGAATAGGTATGCATGGAGTCTTGATGTGGATTATTGCACTGACTATAGTGTTTGAACTCGTAGGAGTGGCCTTCATCTATTGTGGGCGCCACGCCACAAAGAAGCAGAGAAGCAAATTGCCTTTATAAGCACTACCACTCCACTTGCCACACGACCTCACCGGGCATCTTGTTACAGGCACCTAGACGCACACCCACAGAACGTATACCGGGAAGGCAAATGGTGTCCATATTATGTTGTAACGAAATGACGAGAGGCAAAGTATCATTATATGTTATATTTGTAATAGGAAGCGTATAGTCGCAACGTTGTCCAATGCCTTGAATAGGGTCACATTCACCTAACATAAATGTATGGTGAGCATCATATAGCAAAGAGTCCTGCTCTACAATGACACGAAACGCAATGTTACGGTAGGCATACTCATCAGTGTGGAGCAATACCGACATTCCGCATTCATGATACTCTGCCGATGATAATGATTGGTGCTGAGGAGTAGGCATTATAGAATAGTGTAGCGTATCGGTAGCCCTCCAACCATCTGCAGCAATGAGAGAAAAGACAAGATGAGTGGTATCGCCCATACAACCACAAAGACATGTGGGTATGAGCCATACCAAACATTTCAAGAGTATGTGCAAACGACTATTCGGGTTTGCCATGGTGAGAGTCAGGACGTTTGTTCTCCTTATGTGGCTTTCCCTCCCTATTATTGGAGTTGGATGCTCCGTTTACCTTACCTGCAGGTTTCTTTTTCTTCTTTTTCTTCTTGGCGTTGTCAAAGCGGGTCACACTATCCTGATCAAGTAGGTCGATACGTTGAGGCTCTTGGCTGTTACCATCTTCGAGCAGCGATTCAGGCTTCACGCCCTTCTTGTTGAGGTTGATGATGTCGAAGGCACGACGTGTACTGATGGTGACGAGGTTGGCCGCAAAACTCTTGTCGGTCGAATAGGTGATCTCTCGCTTGAGTATGTCTGATTTGAAGTGGTAGTAGGTGTTGTCCAACGTCTCCAACGTGATGTCACGTGCTGGGAAGCGCTTGATGGCTTCCACATATACGTCCACCTCATAGTTCATGCAGCATTTCAGTTTGGCACACTGTCCGGCCAACTTCTGCGGATTCATCGAGAGATCCTGGAAGCGGGCTGCGCTAGTTGATACCGAGGTGAAACTGGTGAGCCAGGTAGAGCAGCATAGTTCGCGTCCACAAGGACCGATACCTCCGATGCGACCTGCCTCTTGGCGGGCACCAATCTGCTTCATCTCGATGCGCACCTTGAACACGTCTGCCAACACCTTGATGAGCTGGCGGAAGTCGACACGCCCATCGGCGATGTAGTAGAAGATAGCCTTATTGCCATCGCCCTGGTACTCTACGTCGCCAATCTTCATCTCCAGTCCTAGGTCCTTGGCGATTTGGCGTGAGCGTATCATCGTGTCCTGCTCCTTGGCCTTGGCTTCGTAGTACTTCTCCATGTCCACCTCG
>JAZONI010000152.1:0-17832 GCA_045654445.1 Bacteroidaceae bacterium
TAACGTGCTTCACCGGCAACATCATCAAAGTTCACCTCCTTGTTCGGTGTGAGATAAGCCGCCTTCTTACGCTTATGCATGGGGTCGTCACCATCCACCCAAGCAATTACAACATCTGTCATAGTGCAATACTTTATAATACGTTCTTAAATCTGTCGGGAATACGCACCACCACCTTGCAGGACGGGTTCCATGGCTTGTTCCATGCAAAGATTTGGCGTATCCACTGCTGAACAAAGCGCATACGGGGTATAGTCTTGCTCCAATCTCGAGCTTTCTTCTCTGTCACTATCCACGTAGTCTTGGCTCTACGATGAAGATGTTTCTCCCATCCGGCATTGAGCAGATCAGAGTTACTCAGCTGCCGTTTCATCATTTCATAGTCAAATCCGCCCAAATGGAAGAGGTATAACTCGGGAGCAATGTGATAATCATGTCCCTTTACCCGATGAAAGCCAGAGCCCCATTGCAATGGACGCGCCAAGATGGAAGCTTTGGTGTAACGCGAAGAAAGATAGGCATAGCTGCGCTGAGAGAGCAAAGGACGAGAGCCGTCAATAGGCTTCTCAAGATCAAGATGCTGACCAACGTCCACACCTAATGCAGACATGCAATACTTGATATTTTTACTGCTGAGATATTCGGGAAGTGTCTGTCCCAACTTGGGATCAACAATCAAGAATTCATCCACATCTGTACCGATAACAAGGTCATATCCCTGTTCAAACAAAAGGGCAGCCCGAGAAGAAAGAAAGTTGATTCGTCCCTTATCAGACTTTGCCACATTGCCTGCAACACGAGGACGAAGTTCCGTGTACACTCCTTCGCAGAAGTCGGGCACCTGCTGGTCTTCACCATCGAAATAGACACGCAGATTCTCTTTGCCCAGTTGATTGCCGTAATACTCCACCCACCGACGAAGATAGAACTCGTCATTGCGAACCATCGTCATTGCACAAATCCTCTTCATTACATTTCGATTTTTATTGTTCACAAAAATAATGCAAATTTTCGATTTAGCGAAGACAATGAGAGTTTACTTGCGAAAGAATTTTATCCAGGTAAACGAAAACGCAAACTTCAACGAGCGAAAGTAAAAAAGCCTGGACGTTCTCCACAGAACACCAATATGGAGGAAATGTTTGTCCCCATGGCTATATTTAACTTGTGGTTGCAAACTTTGCATGCTGTTCATTTGTCCGTTTGACGAAAGAGTTGTACTTTTGTCCCCGTAAAACAAAAGAAACAACTAAATTAAGAATATACGATGAACTTTGTAGAAGAACTTCAATGGCGCGGCATGGTGCACACCATGATGCCTGGAACAGAAGAGCTGTTGAATAAGGAAATGGTTACGGCTTACTTGGGTATCGACCCTACAGCCGACTCACTGCACATCGGTCACCTCTGCGGTGTGATGATGCTTCGTCACTTGCAGCGTTGCGGTCACAAGCCTCTGGCTCTCGTGGGTGGTGCTACAGGTATGATTGGAGACCCCTCGGGTAAGTCGCAGGAGCGTAACCTCCTCAATGAGGAGACTCTCCGTCACAATCAGGAGTGCATCAAGAAGCAGTTGGCCAAGTTCCTCGACTTTGAGAGCGATGCACCCAACTGTGCTGAACTTGTGAACAACTACGACTGGATGAAGGACTTCACCTTCCTTGATTTTGCACGCGAGGTGGGCAAGCACATTACTGTGAACTACATGATGGCGAAGGACTCTGTGCAGAAGCGTCTCAATGGTGAAGCTCGTGATGGTCTCTCATTCACCGAGTTTACCTATCAGCTCCTTCAAGGTTACGACTTCCTCTATCTCAACGAACATAAGAACTGTAAGCTCCAGATGGGTGGCAGCGACCAGTGGGGTAACATCACTACCGGTGCCGAGCTTATCCGTCGCACCAGTGGCAATGAGGTATATGCACTCACCTGTCCGCTCATCACCAAGGCTGATGGTGGTAAGTTTGGTAAGACAGAATCTGGTAATGTGTGGCTCGATCCCCGCTACACCTCACCCTACAAATTCTATCAGTTCTGGCTCAATGTGAGCGATGATGATGCAGCCAAGTATATCAAGATCTTCACCGCTATCGGTCGCGAAGAGATTGAAGCACTCATTGCTGAGCATGCTGAAGCACCTCACATGCGCACCCTGCAGAAGCGTCTTGCTAAGGAGGTTACCATCATGGTACACTCAGAGGCTGACTACGAGGCAGCTGTAGAGGCTTCAGGCATTCTTTTCGGCAACAACACCCACGATGCCCTCGTGAAGCTTGATGAGGATACCCTACTTGCTGTATTCGATGGCGTGCCCCAATTCAAGGTATCACGCGCC
Organism: Bacteroidaceae bacterium; assembly: GCA_045654445.1. Lineage (GTDB taxonomy): Bacteria > Bacteroidota > Bacteroidia > Bacteroidales > Bacteroidaceae > UBA1189. Next base: position 2,336 of record JAZONI010000152.1, read on the forward strand.
AAGATTGAGGCTGGAGTGAAGGCCGTAGACCTCTTTGTTGAGGACTCTGCCGTATTTCCCTCAAAAGGTGAGATGAGGAAGATGGTACAGGGCGGTGGCGTATCACTTAACAAGGAGAAGTTGACTGCTTTTGATCAGGATATTACCACTGCAGACCTGCTTAACGACAAATATCTGCTCGTACAGCGCGGCAAGAAGAATTACTTCTTGCTCATCGCAGAGTAAAAAAATAGCTGAAAATTTGCAAGGATAGATAAAAACATCTATCTTTGCACCGCTTTTCCGAGAGGAGGCACTGAGGATTGTCCTATGGTGTAATGGTAGCACAACAGGTTTTGGTTCTGTTTGTCTTGGTTCGAATCCAGGTAGGACAACTTCAATAGAAATTTAAGGGTTAGATAGGAGACGCTTTATGGCGTCTCTTGTTTTTTAGGATATGTAAAACATATTCATTCCACCCTATGCTATAACCTCGCAGGCTAAATAACATATAAATCCGATGATTGACGAATCTACCCTTTCCTTCATACATGAGCATACCGACGATGATGTGCGCACCCTAGTACTGCAGGCTTCACGATATCCTAATATAGACATGCGTGTAGTAGCAACACAGATTGAGGGACATCGTATGGCAATGCATAAATTACCATCATGGGCAGCAATCAATGGAGTGGTATATCCGCCACGTCTATCGATGGAGCAATGCTCATCCGAAATTACAGCATCCTACAAAGCCTCTTTGGTGAGCGGCAATCGGCTGGCAGACCTCACAGGTGGGTTTGGTATTGATTGTAGCTATATGTCGGGATCATTTGACGAAACAACCTATATTGAGCGTAGCAAAGAGCTATGTGACATCGCATCACACAATTTCTCTCTTTTGGGTAAGCACATACAGGTGATGAATGGCAATAGCGAAGAGATATTGGCAACATTACCAGAACAAAATTGGCTATTTATTGACCCTGCACGTCGCAGCAAATCGGGGAGCAAGGTTGTGGCCTTGGAAGACTGCGAGCCCAACATATGCCAGCTGGAATCGCTGCTATTACAGAAGGCACCTCATGTCATGATTAAGTGTTCACCCATGCTAGACATCACACTGGCGATACAACAGCTACCCTCGGTAAAGGAAATACATGTGGTATCTGTAAACAATGAGTGCAAGGAGCTATTACTTATATTGGATAGGGAGTCGACAACTACAATAGAGATAAAAACCATAAACTTCCAAGGCTCCCAAAAACAACTTTTTGCATATACCAATACAGAGGAAGAAGAGGCTATATGTATGCACACTGCACAGTTGGGACGATATTTATATGAACCCAACAGCTCAATAATGAAGGCAGGCTGTTTTCGTCTACTTGCAACACGCTACGGCCTAAGTAAGTTGCACCGCAACTCCCACTTATACACCTCAGACCAACTGATTACAGATTTTCCTGGCCGTTTATTTGAGGTTCATGACATATATGGATTTGGAAAGAAAGAGCAGAAAAGATTGTCCACAACAATCACAAAGGCCAATCTGAGCATACGCAATTTCCCCAGCACTCAAGATGAACTACGCAAACGACTGAAATTAGCCGATGGCGGTGATATATATCTATTTGCTACCACACTCGATGATGAGGCAAAAGTGCTGGTAAAGTGCACGAAGTGCTAACAAATAAAAATGTCTATACATATTGCATCTGTAAAAATATATGTATATTTGCAACACCATATTTTAAGAACTAATTATGAAAAGACTCTCATTTCTGTTTGCGCTTGCAGCATTATTACTTGCCACTCCCGTTCAGGCCCAATTTTGCTGGGGAATTAAAGGAGGAGTTAGTTTAAGCAATAATGACTTGACAATTCTAAAAGACAAGGGGGCTGTATTGGACATGAGCAACTATAGCGGATTCTTTATCGGGCCTAAAGCTGAACTGCGAATTCCCATCATCAATCTTGGCATTGAGGCTGCTGCATTATATTCACAAAGGGGCATGACTATGGCTGAGCAGGAATCTTTCACACAAAACAGCATTCTGGTTCCTTTGAACTTTAAATATGCATTCGGTCTGGGTAATTTTGCCAATATATTTGTAGCTGCAGGCCCCGAATTCGGATTCAATGTAGGTGAAACACTGTTTTTTGTAAACAAATTAGAGCACTCAAAGGGGCTCACAACAGGTTCCATACAAGGTTATATAGCCGAAAAATCGACACTTTCCATTAATGTAGGCATAGGCGCTACATTGCTGAACCACTTCCAAGTGGGCATCAACTATAATATTCCTTGGGGAAAAACGGGCAGTTTAGTTTATATTGACGCATCGGAAATCGAAAATGCCGAAAACATAAAAAATGGAGAAAATATAACCCCTAGTGCTATAAAAACACTTATGGATACAGCAGACAAGGCACAGAACGCCTATAACAACATTAAGGCAGGCACAGTACAAGTCTCGGTAGCGTATCTCTTCTAATAGTAAAGCACAAACAAATATATAGGGAGATTCAATATCTCCCTATTTTTTTTCTAATCCTCGATTATTATTGTATCTTCGCAGTATAGTAGACCATATGCAACAGTACGTCGATGTCATATTACCCCTACCTCTAGTCGGTAGCTTCACCTACCGCCTCCCCGAGGTGTGTGCCGCTACGGTGCAGGAGGGTAGCAGAGTAGTAGTGCAATTTGGAGCCAAGCGCTACTATACAGCCATCGTGACATGTAAGCATACCGACAAGCCACAAGGCGACTACGAGATAAAAGAGGTGGTCGAGGTACTCGATGCTGCTCCTATAGTGCATCCCACACAGCTGAGACTATGGCAATGGATAGCAGACTACTACATGTGCCCCATCGGGGAGGTATATAAGGCCGCCCTACCCTCGGGGCTGAAAATTGAGAGCGAGACCATCGTAGGGCTGAACGATAGCTTCATTGCCGATGCTCCGCTACGCGACAAGGAACAGCGCGTGCTTGATGCCTTGCTGCTCAACCCCAAGCAGCGTATACAGCAGCTGATGAAGAGTTGTAACCTGAAGCAAAGCATGCAGGTGATAAAGGCGCTGCTCGACAAAGGGGCCATCATAATTGACGAGGCCATGCGCAAAGGCTACAAGCCCAAGAGCGAGGTGCACGTGCGACTATGCGAAGCCTATCGCTCTGCAACAGCTATTGACGAGGCGTTTGCCTCACTCAAACGTGCCGCCAAGCAACAACAACTGCTACTGCAACTACTTGAGATGGCCGGGTATGAGAGTCCCAACTACACCCCCACTAGAGAACTGCCGCGTAGCATGCTGCTCAAAGAGAGCGGAATGGCATCGACCGTACTCAATGGACTGATTGCCAAAGGTATCGTAGAGACATATCTCGTAGAGAATAGCCGTTTGGGAGATGACACCAACCCGAACTCCCCTATCCTACTGTCGCCATTGAGCGCTCACCAACAACAAGCCTTCGACGACATCAATGCCGCATGGCAAGACAAAGATGTGTGCTTGCTTCATGGAGTGACATCGAGCGGAAAGACAGAGGTGTACATCCATCTCATACGCAAACAGCTGGAGCAAGGACACCAAGTGCTGTATCTCGTACCCGAGATAGCACTCACCAAGCAGATGACCGACCGTCTGTACCGTGTATTCGGCTCCAAGCTAGGCGTGTACCATTCGCAATGCTCCGATGCCGAACGTGTAGAGATATGGAACAAGCAGTTGAGTGACACACCGTATGAGGTAATTCTCGGAGTGCGCTCCTCCGTATTCCTCCCCTTCAGGAACCTGGGGCTGGTAATTGTCGATGAAGAGCATGAGACCACCTACAAGCAACAAGACCCCGCACCGCGCTACCATGCACGCAGCGTGGCCGTGATGCTAGCCTCGTACCATAGAGGGAAGACACTCTTGGGTACAGCCACGCCATCAATCGAGACCTACTACAATGCCCAATGCGGCAAGTATGGCCTGGTAACCATGACCGAGCGATACAAGCAAGTGCAGCTACCCCACATCGAAGTTGTAGACATCAAGGACGAGCAACGCCGAAAATGTATGTATGGCCCCTTCACGACCTTCCTGCACGACACCATGCGCGATGCCCTCATGCAGGGCAAGCAAATTATCCTCTTCCAAAACCGACGGGGATATGCCCCCATGCTCGAATGTGAAGCCTGCGGATGGGTGCCGCGTTGCGACCGTTGCGACGTAAGCCTCACCTACCATCACAACCAGCATCAACTCATATGCCACTATTGCGGTAATGTATATAGCGTACCCGTCAAGTGCCCCTCATGTGGGTCACGAGCCTTAGCCAAGCGAGGCTTGGGCACCGAGCGCATAGAAGAGGAGGTCAAGCGATACTTCCCCACAGCCCGCGTAGCTCGCATGGATGTCGACACCACACGTAGTAAGACAGCCTACGACAAGATCATATCAGACTTTCAGGAGCATAAAACCGATGTACTCATAGGAACACAGATGGTATCAAAGGGACTAGACTTCGACAATGTACATGTAGTAGGTATCATGAATGCCGACACGATGCTCAACTTCCCCGACTTCCGTTCCCATGAACGCTCCTTCCAACTGATGGCCCAGGTAGCTGGCCGTGCAGGCCGACGTAACCAACAGGGATTGGTAGTGCTGCAAACACGTAGCGTAGACCTCCCCGTGATACATCAAGTGACTACACACAATTATGCTGCACTCTATGCCGACCAAACGGCCGAGCGTGAACTCTTCCGCTACCCTCCCTTCAGCCGCCTCATATACCTATACCTGAAGGGACGCAACGAGGTCACCGTAGCCCATGCTGCAGAGCAGATGGCACAAGTCATGCGCCAATACTTTGGCGAACGCATACTAGGTCCCGAACCGCCAGCCGTAGCGCGAGTGCATGCGCTGCACATACGCAAGATAATTCTCAAGGCAGAGCCTTCGTTGGGAGTTACACAAGTACGCCGCAACCTATATGCCCTACAAGAAATGCTCACCGCGCAAGGCACACTCCAAGGTGTGATGCTATACTACGATGTAGACCCCTATTAGTTGTTTTTATATGCATTAGCCAATGCTATCACCTCATCGGCTATCACCTCTGCCGAGTTGTGATAGGCTAAAGTCAAGATGTTTGTACGTAGGCTACACAGCCTTGCATCGTCTTTTACAGTAGTGAGCGCAAGAGGTATCAACTGATCTGCTGCATCGGCATCTTTCACATACAATGCAGCATCTTTATTGACAAGAGCGAGGGCATTCTTGGTTTGATGATCCTCAGATACGTTAGGCGAAGGCACTAATATCACAGCCTTGCCCAAAAGGCAGAACTCTGAGATAGAACCTGCGCCAGCACGGGAGATGACGAGGTCGGCAGCGGCATAAGCAGCATCCATGCTGCTAATGAAATCGCATACGTGCACATTGGGAAGTTCGCGACCACGCAACTGAGAAGTGATCTGTTCGTAATAGTACTTTCCTGTCTGCCAGATGAATTGTATATCAGTTTTACCCAAAGTATCCCAAGCCTGTAGCATGCTCTCATTAAGCGTGCGGGCACCAAGGCTGCCACCTACGATGAGAACGGTTCTTTTGGTCGGATCTAGTCCAAAGGTACGCACTGCTTCATTGTGTGTGATGTTAGCCTCCAAGAGGTTTTGTCGCACGGGATTACCGGTGAGTTTGATCTTTTCCTTAGGAAAGACACGCTCCATGCCTTCGTAGGCAACGCAGATACAAGATGCCTGCTTGGCAAGCAGTTTATTGGTAACTCCAGCATATGAATTCTGTTCTTGTAGCAGTGTGGGTATGCCCATCGCACCAGCCTCCTTGAGTGTAGGTCCACTGGCATAGCCACCTACACCAACAGCTACATGAGGACGAAAATCACGGATGATACGGCGAGCCTTGCGGCGACTCTTCATCAGACGCCACAGCACGGCAATATTCTTCAATAGGTTCTTACGGTCAAAACCGCTCACGGGGAGTCCTATAATGCGATATCCGGCAGCAGGGACACGTTGCATCTCCATACGATTCTCGGCGCCGACAAAAAGTATTTCGGCATCGGGACATTTGGCCTTCACTGCATTGGCAATTGACAAGGCAGGAAAGATATGTCCGCCTGTACCACCACCACTCACGATTAGTCTGATGTTGCTCATATTACATTTCTTCTCTTAAAATCTCTGGAATATCCTCTTCAGTATGCTCTACCGAGGCTGTTTGCGCATCGGCTATCATCTTGTCTGTATAGTAGCTCACGCTGAGTATCATACCTATGTATCCGCAGTTGATGATGGTCGATGTGCCACCGCGACTGATGAGCGGGAGTGGTTGTCCTGTAACAGGGAACAATCCCACAGCCACCATCATATTGATAGTGGCTTGTGCCACGAGCATGAGTGCACAGCCCATGACAAGGAAGGCGGAGAAGTACGACCGGCAGCGTTGCGCTATCTTTGCCGCCCGGATGAGCAGTATGATGTAGAGAAGTACCACGAAAGCACCGCCTGCCAGTCCCAACTCCTCAATGATAATAGCAAAGATAAAGTCAGAATAGGCCTGTGGAAGATAGTCGCGCTCTACAGAGTTACCGGGACCACGCCCTATCACATTGCTCGAGGCAATAGCCATCGCAGCATGGGTCTCCTGATAGTTCTCATCGGTGATTTTGAACTTAGCAGCAGGCACCTTCTCGGCACTGCCAAAACGTTGTATACGTGCCTGCCATGTGGTAAGACGATTGAGACCAGGGATAGCCTCCAGCGTTTTGCTAGGCACAAAAAGTAACACTGAGAGGAAGATTCCTCCTGCAGCACCCAGAATGAGAACCAACTTTCCTAACTGACGCATAGGCACGCGACCTACATACATCATTAAGAATACAACTCCAAATAGGAGCACAGCAGTAGACAGGTTCTCCGATACGATGAGGGCACACACAATTCCCGTCATCCACAATACCCACTTCATCGCCTTGTCGTTGGCTCCATCGGGAGTCTGCATGCGTGAGAGTATGAGTGCCGTACCCATGATAACCCCTACTTTGGCTAATTCTGAGGGCTGTATCGTGATAAATCCTAGATCAATCCAACGAGCTGCCCCATTGGTGGCCACTCCTTTAATCAATACCCACACAAGCATACCTATTGAAAGTGGTACGAGCACTAGTGGTACTGCCTTATAGAAACGATAGGGGATGATATGTGCCACATACACCACAACAAAGCCCAACAGAATATTGATACTATGTTCGCGAACAGGCGACCAGTAGTTGACTTTTCCATAAGTGAGCATGCTGGCAGCACTGAACACCTCAATTACTGAAATGAGCAATAGTGTCATAAACACTACCCAAACGACCTTGTCACCACGGAATATGCGATTCAGGAATTCCATATTTCTTTAAGTTTGAGGAGTTAGATGTAGTTACAACTTTCTTACACACTCCTTAAATTGTTTGCCACGGTCCTCATAACTTTTGAAAAGGTCAAAACTGGCACAGCAGGGACTGAGCAGCACCGCCTCGCCCTTTTGCGCCATGCGATAGGCAGCATCTACAGCATCCTGCATGCTCTGCACATCGGCTATGGGGAGCCCGAAGGCATCAAAAAACTCGTGCAGTTTCTCGTTGTGCAATCCCATATAGATGAGCCCCACACACTTTTCGCGCACAAGGTCGGCAATCTCGCTATAATCATTACCCTTGTCTTTGCCGCCAAGGATGAGAACAGTCTTCTGCGTCATGCTCTGCAAGGCATACCAGCAACTGTTGACATTCGTAGCCTTTGAATCGTTGATATAATCCACACCACGTACACGGGCAACATACTCCAAGCGGTGCTCCACACCCTTAAAGGTTGCAAGAGCCTCACGAATCACCTCCTTCTTGATACCTGACAGCGAAGCCGAGATACCTGCTGCCATTGAGTTATACAGGTTGTGCTTGCCTGTAAGGGCCAACTCCTCCTGCTCCATATTGAAGGCATAAGGGGTGGCGAAGTACAATTCGTCAGCATCGGTATAAGCCATCACGCCATCGCGCTTACCCTCGGCAAAGGGATATAGCTTGGCATGTATACCATGTTTGGACAGTTCGCGCTGAATGATGGGGTCATCGTTCCAGAAGATGAAGGCATCGTCATCAGTCTGATTCTGCAAGATACGGAATTTGGCATCTACATACTCCTGCATGTTATGGTTGTAGCGGTCCAAATGGTCAGGAGTGATATTGAGCAGAATAGCGATATTGGCACGGAATTCATACATGTTATCCAATTGGAAACTACTCAATTCAATAATGTAGTAGTCATAGTCACATGTAGCCACCTGATAGGCGAGGCTCTGCCCGATATTTCCTGCAAGTCCCACATTGTATCCCGCACTCTTGAAGATATGGTAGATGAGCGATGTCGTCGTCGTCTTACCATTACTACCCGTGATACACACCATCTTGGCATCGGTATAGCGACCGGCAAACTCAATCTCCGAGATTACGGGTATTCCCTTCTCGACAATCTTGACCATCATGGGCGCCTCGGCCGGTATACCCGGACTCTTGATTATCTCGTCAGCATTGAGAATGAGTGCTTCTGTATGCTGCTGCTCCTCCCATGCTATATGATATTCATCGAGCATCTGCTTGTAGTGCTCCTTAATCTTTGACATGTCCGAAAGGAACACGTCAAAGCCCTCTTTCTGTGCAAGGATGGCTGCACCTACACCGCTTTCGCCGCCACCAAGTATAACTATTCTCTTCATCTTATTATCTAATTTTCAAAGTTATGATTGTCAGAGCCGCCAATATAATAGTTACTATCCAGAAACGAACGGTAATCTTGGCTTCGTGAAGTAGAGCATCTGGACGCGCAACCTTGACGGTACATCCGGGATCCATCTTTTGTACTTGTGCTACAGAAGTTCGGAAATGATCGTGGATGGGTGTACGCTTAAAGAAACGTTGTTTCACACCTTTCTTCTTACCAACCTTATAGTAGAAACGCTGGATAATTACGGATAGGCTCTCGACAAAGAACACACCGCACAAGATGGGGATGAGCAGTTCCTTGCGGATGATGATGGCACTCACTGCGATGATGCCACCGATGGTGAGGCTACCCGTATCGCCCATGAATACCTGGGCGGGGAAGGCATTGTACCACAAGAAACCGATAAGGGCACCCACGAAGGCACACAAGTACACTACGAGTTCTTCTGAGCCTGGGATGTACATGATGTTAAGGTAGCCTGCCATGGAAATATGACTGGATACATAGGCTAGGATACCCAGAACGACACCGATGATGGCAGAGTTACCAGCGGCCATACCATCCATACCATCATTGAGGTTGGCACTATTTGACACAGCAGTAACGACGAGGATGGTCATGAACACGAAGAGTACCCAACCACCCAATTGCTTATATTCACCTAGCCAATTGAAAGCATTGGCATAGTCAAGGTTGTTGTTCTTAACGAAAGGAATGGTGGTCTTAGTGGACTTCTGGGCCTCACTCTTATGCACAATCTCGGTAGTAGCACTGCCCTGACGTACTTCTACATTCTCGCGGATAACGGCTTGATCGCTCAAATAGAGCGTGAGTCCCACGATAATGCCAAGACCAACCTGACCCACAATCTTGAACTTACCATGCAAACCCTCCTTGTCACGCTTGAACACCTTGATGTAATCGTCAGCAAAACCCAAGCCTCCCAACCACACGGTGGTGATAAGCATGAGTATCATATACACATTGTCCAATCGGCCCAAGAGAAGACAGGGAATGAGAATGGCAGCAAGAATGATGACGCCACCCATGGTAGGAGTACCTATTTTCTGCACTCCGAAAGGGTCGATACTAGCGTCACGTTGCGTTTCGGTAATCTGCTGGCGCTTCAACATGTTGATGAAACTGCGTCCAAAAATTGTAGAGACCAACAATGCAATGAGGATAGCCAATAGCGAACGGAATGAAATATAGGTGAACATGCCTGCACCAGGCACGTTAAGTTTGTTGAGATAATCAAAGAGATAGTACAGCATGGTCTTACAGGGCCTTTCGAATTGTCTTTACTAAGTTTATAAAATCAACTGCGAAGATACATAAAATTATTGAAATGGGTATTGGCTTCACTGAAAATATCTCTCTATGTTTACAATAAAAAAGTCCATTACATATCTGCAATGGACATAACACCTATTCTTATCTTCTACTCGTATTTGCGATTTAAAATCTCCGAATAGATAAAAGCCCGACGGGCCTCATCGCGCGTAGAGAGTTTTATACTAGTAATGTCGGATGATTGCTCAGATTTTGGTCTCTCGTCACTCTTTATTGCATCAACCACTTTCGCTCCTTTAGACAACACCTTCACAGAGGAATCATTTTTCCGCAAGGACATAAATCGCGAATCATCAAACGTTGAAGGAACTATTGTATCATCCTCCAACTGAATCTCCTTCTCATCTACCTTGCTGGTTGTTTCATCCTTTAACTCAGACAACATGGGAAAAACTTCTGTCAACACCTCGCCAGATGAAGCGGAATGGGAGCTTTTGCCCTTCTGCTCGAAATAGAACTTTACTGCAACGATACCGATGCACACCAATGCATATACGAATGTAGACATAACTATATATTTTATCTTTATTGTGCCTCAAAGTTAATGAATAAAACAACACATCAGACCATTTATTCATAAAAATATTCATTTCAACCCTCTCCTGTTTTTAATAGTATGTCAACACAAATGTCCCTCTATTTTCTTACAGAGGGACATTTATTTATCATTCCACAAAACGACTATCTGCGTTGGCGACGAACCGAGAGGGTTTGGCTGCTACTTGCAGCTTTGCTCGCAGGAGCAGTCTTTGGGCGCGCTGAGCGTACTGAAGGGGCCTTCTCTGTTGTTTTAGTTGTCTTGGTGACCTCAGTCCTAGGAGTACGGGTTGCTGCGGAGCGTACGGCACTCTTTTTCTTGGTCTCCTTGACCTCGACTGCTGTAGTGGTGTCGGGTTCTTCGATGCCCCACAGCTTGTTCTCGAAGGTTACGAGCTCTTTCTCGATGCGCTGCTGCTCGGCCTTCATGGCGGTATCGTTAGGGCAGTACTGCGCAAGGAGCTTATTCTGCAAGTTGGCAGTCTTGTAGATGTCACCCTCGTAAAGGCTACGCACAAAATAGTCATCGATGCTCATGTTTGACACGTTATTGTAGCTGCTGGTCATCAGCGGGGTCATACCGAAGTAGGGACTCACCTCGTCGTAGTTGAGCCAGAACATGGGGTACTTGGTGACATCGCTGCCAAAGTCGCCACTGCGGTGCAGCACGGGGCAGATGGCTGTGACACGTGTGGCATAGGTAGCTGTGCGCTGGTCATAGAACGAGCTCTCTTTGATGAAGTAACTCAACACCTCGCCCGAGGGGATATCGCTATCGGCAATAGTGAGCTTGCCTCCCTTATCCTCGTAGTAGATATAGAATTTGTCGAGCATATCAGTCACCTTATACTTATTGTCTTCTGTGAAGAGCTCATTACCATCTGAACGGTACTCATAGGCAGGTACCTTGCCATCGGCCACGAGGCGGATGATGAGGGTAAAGAGGTTCACGCGGTCACCCAATGGCTCTACGGGATAGTAGAGAGCGGCATTCTTCTCCTTCGTGAGGTCAAGGGTGCGGTAGATGTCACGCTTCCACACTACATCGGTAGGTGCGGGCATCTGTGCAGTATACTGTGCCTTGGCACGCTCACTGAGCGAGGTCTCAGCCTTCTTATCGGCTTCGGCCTGGGCCTGGATGCGCGACTTGGGCTGGGCCATTGCGCCTTGTGCATAGAGGGCCAAGGCTGCTATTGCAATGAGGGATTTGAGTTTCATATCTACGTTATTTACTATTTACAAATTTACTATTTACAATTTATTTACGATTTAGCGATTTTACAATTTCTCAAGCAATGATACTACTATTAAATAGTAAATCGTAAATTGTCAAATTGTAAATCAATTGATGATTACTTCCAATGTTGAGGGCAACTGGCGCTCTATTCCATCGGGGCCTACAGCCTTCACACTTGATATATAGAAGCGCTTACCACGGGTGAGACGACGGAAGGTGTTCTTCTGACGGTCTGAGAACTTAGCACCGTTAGAAATCTCGGGCATGGCATTACCCATGTTGTCGAAGGTCACTGTCTCGAAGCTGATGACACGGAACCCGATGTTGAGCAGTCCGTCGTCGATAGCTGCAATGATGCCATCGGCACTCATCAAGGCCTGCTTGCTCAGCTTGGTGCCACCACCACGATAGCGCTGGGTGACGCCCTTGTCATCAGTATATTCGATGAAGGGGGTAGGGTCAGGCAATTGACGCACACGGAAGGTGTACTCGCCCATGCTCATCTGACGGCCACTCTGCTCAGCACTTACGGCGATAACCACATCACTGCCTACCTTGGTGGGATGAGCGATGAAACCACCTGCTGCAGGACGCAGAGTACCATTACCATTGGCGATGCGGGCCGACACCTTATTGCTCGGCACACCCGGCACAGAGATGGCGATGGGGTTATCATATCCAGCATAGAGCACATTCATCATTGATGCTGACACGGTAGCAATAGGGTCTACCACGGTATACTTCTGCGAGAACTCGCGACGAACGGTCTCGCCTGAGCCGTCGTTGAGTTCGAGGTAACCGTTAAGAGTGAAGTCGCCCGTGGCATTACAGGGCACCTCGTACCAACCATTGTCGGTCTCTACCAATTTGTCGTTGATATAGATATTGGGGCGCTGGGTGGTATCCACAGCAGCCATGATGATGCGAGCGCCAAAGCGATTGCCACGCACCACGTTCTGCGAAGTGGGGATAACGTAGGCACTCAGCTCATTTACGCGTACGTCAGTAGCATCGATATTCACGATGAGGTCGTGCAAAATCTCACCTTCGGCATAGCGCACGTCGTTCTGGAACTTGGTGAGCAGAGTCACGGCCGCCGCTACGGGCATATTCTCAAAGTTGTATTGCTGCCAGTTCTTGCCTGATACCATCTCGCTCTGCGGCACTGAAGTGTCGAAGTTGTCGCTGATGATACGCTGCTGCACGGTATCAGAAATCATGGATACCACTTGGTCACGGTAGTTGTTGATGAGGTCGTAGAGATTCTGTCCCTCTCCTGTGACGGGTGATAACATGATGAAATTGGCGGCTTCGAGATTCTCCTTATTCTTGATGTTGCGCACATCGGCATTCTTACCATCTGCCTCGCGCACCATGCGCACCTTCAGCTCTTCGGCATAGTTGCAAGCCGAGTCTGAAAGCTCCTTCACACGCTTGGCCTTGGCATACCACTCGCCTACCTTCTCGGGGTTCTTCAGCATCTGTGCCTCGAAGTCCTGGAAGATTTCAGAGTTTTGCTTGGTGGCATTGTCTGCACTGCGTGTGAGGCCCGAGTCGACAATGGTAAAGCCATTGAGTACATCGGACGATACGTTGAGGGCAAGCATCGCCATCAGCACAATGTACATCAAGTTAATCATTCGCTGACGGGGTGTCAGCTTTTTCTTTCCTGCGCTCATAGTGTGCGTTGTTAGGCTTACTTACTCTGTTCGTTTGTAGCGCGTCCCACGTTCATGTTCACGGTCATTGACTGTAGCATGCGGTCATATACGCGGTTGAGTTCCTCTATCTGCTCGGCCATGCGGCGTGTCTGGTCGTTCACCTGGTCAATATTACCAATCTGTGAGCCGAGACTCTTGAGATGCATCTCATAGATGGTATTGATAGAGGTGAGGTTACGGCTGAGGCGCTCCACTTCGTCGGCACTAGCCTCAAGCTGCGATGATTGGTCGGCAATATGCTGGAATGACTCGGTGAGCGAGCGCAACTTTTCGATATAGTCCTGTGTCACCTGCTGTAGTTCGGGCACATCGACCTCGCCTTCGATAACGGGTGCAGATGCGGCAGCAGTAGGGGTAGGAGCAGTAGCTGCACTTGCCGCTGCAACAGCTGCATTGGCTGCAGCGATATTGGCCATAGCGGTGAGTGCCTCAGCATCGAGTTGGGGAGCAGCACCCATGATGACAGGACCTCCTGCCACAACGGGTGACTCGGTCTCCTTGGCGCCCGATTGGCGCTCAAAACCGTTTACGATAAAGGTGAGCACCTCGGTACCCATACCGAGGAAGAGCATGAGGTCGGCACCTTCGATGTGGGTGAGCTTGAAGAGCGCACCCAAGATAACGATGGCAGCACCCCAGCTATAGAGGTAGTTCAATATGGTTTGTCCCTTCTGGGTTTCCAAGAAGTCCTGAAAGCGGCTGATTGCACTTGTATTCTGTTTCATAGTAGATGTTTATTAAGGGAGATAGAGGAAATTAAGCTTTATGAAAGTTTTTTGCAGACTCCTAATTCCTAACTCCTAATTCCTAATTATTTTCTTGCAGTACCCACATACGAGCGTACACAGCGGAAGCCGATGTACGAGCGGGTCTCATTCTGATATTCGTAGGTACGTGACACTGATTGGATAAACTTCTCGGGGTCTTTCCATGAACCACCACGCACGGTTTTCTTCTTCATATAATAGGGGTCCTCCTTGGCAGCATTGTATGAGAGCTCGGGGTTCATGTCGCTCATCTGCAATACGCCAGCCTCGGTATACACGGTCGATGTCCACTCGGCTACGTTACCAGCCATATCGTACAGACCATGGCTATTGGCCGAGTATGAACCTGCCTTAGTAGTAATGAGGCTACCATCCTTAGTATAGTTACCGCGCTCGGGCTTGAAGTTAGCATAGAAACATCCTTCGTCACTCTTGGTGCCATCCTGCATCCAAGGGAATAGTGTACCCTCCTTGCCGCGCGCTGCATACTCCCACTCGGCCTCTGTCGGCAGGCGATAGCGCTGCACATACTTGGCTTGGGGACCAAGGCCACGCAGCAGGAACTCAGTGCGCCATGCGCAGAAGGCATTGGCCTGCTCCCAGCTCACGCCCACTACAGGGTGGTCATTATAGTTGGGATGGTTAAAGTAGAGCTGCATGTACATCTCGTTATGTGCATTGGGGAAGTCGTTCACCCAGCAAGTGGTATCGGGGAAGATATTCACAATGTAGGTATTCACAAAGTCGAAAGGTCCTGAGAGGGGGCGGTTGATGGTCTCGCGCACAATCTGTCCCTCCTCATTGATATAGGCTGTATCTTTCGAAATCATGATTACCTCATCAGGATTCACCTTCACATCGGTGTTGCGCACGCGCATGGCAGCATCGAGCTGGTTCTTGCGCAGAGCAGCCTGAGTATAGTCGACCACCTCGTAGCGGTAGTTCATCTGTGTGTGGTCAAGCTCCATGGCACCCGTATAAGGGTTACGCTTCATGATACTATTGATGGCAATCTGCTGATCCTCGGTAGCTTTGCGCCAGGGGATAGGCTTCTTCCAGTTGAGGTAGGGAGTAATCGGTTCTCCATACTCATCTTCCTCTATCTTGAAGG
>JAZONI010000153.1:0-5716 GCA_045654445.1 Bacteroidaceae bacterium
TTGGCCGAGGGCACGAAGTCGCTCTCCTGCATGTCGGCCTTGGTGAAGCACTTCGAGCGGACGCTGATGACCAGTGAGCCCAGGTCGTCGAGCACCACGCGGCGGCCAGCGAGCAGGGCGCTGAGGATAAAGGGTTTCACACTGGCCAGCACAGCCATCGCGTCGGCCTTGGTCACGGTGGTAGAGTTGTTGATGTCCTGCGCCAACTCCTTGAAGGTGTAGTCGCTGGTCTTGCGTGCCTTACAGCTGAAGTAGTCTACGCCCTCAGTGCCGTTAGGATTCTTACACTTGGATACGTTGTAGTTGATTGCCATAGTCTTTTTGAATTGAAAATTGAAAATTGAAAATTGAGAATTGAGAATTACCTCCGGATGTAAGCCTCGTCTCTGAACTTTCGGGTTAATAAATTAGGGTTAGTTGTTCGCTTTGAAAAGAACTTCGAACTTCGAACTTCGGACTTCGAACCTTGTTTTTCTGATGCAAATTTACTACATTATTTTTCGGCATCCCGACTTACTGCAAAGTACTGCAAAGTTCTTTTTGTAACTAATTAATCTTGTGTCAATAACAAATATTTTCTTTTACTGCGCAAATCAATCTTTATAGGTGTGGAAAATCTGCATCGCACCTGCGAGAATCGTAACTCGCTGAGCCGAGGGATACGCGCATTATGCGCGTGCGCCACGCGAGGCAGACGGGGGACGGGGACAGGGGACAGTTACCCTGCGCTGTATCATCCTTGAATGTGCCCTATATATAGGGGCTTATTTAAGTATTAGATATACTATGTATATCTAATACTTAAATAAGAGTTTTTACTACATACTATTTTCGCCCATCGGGGGAGAGAGCGTATTTTAATTGTCCCCTGTCCCTTGTCCCCCTTGAACTAATGCAAGAATCTTGACCGATACTTGCTACTTTTGTAAAAAAAATCCGTAAATTTGCACCGCTGACCACTAATTCGTATTGCGAAGAAAATTTTAAGGGAAACAGATAAAAAAATACACACTATGGACAACAAACAATTGCTGCTTCTCGGATGTGGCCTCGCGGCTACCCCAGGCTTGACCGCTTTGCAGGCTCAGAACCAAGAGAAGCCCAACATCATCTACATCATGTGTGACGACCTCGGCTATTCTGACATAGGTTGTTACGGACAACAGTACATCAGCACCCCCAACCTCGACCGCATGGCCGAGCAGGGTATGCGCTTCACCCAGGCCTATGCGGGTAGCCCTGTGAGTGCTCCCTCGCGTGCTTGCTTCATGACAGGTCAGCATGCAGGCCACACCAAGGTGCGTGGTAACAAGGAGTGGAGATCGGGCAGCGTGCAGTATGGTAACCATACCGACGATGCCATAGTAGGTCAGGAGCCCTACGACCCCAACCATGTTATCCTTCCCAAGATTATGAAGACCGAGGGCTACACTACCGGTATGTTCGGTAAGTGGGCAGGCGGCTACGAAGGTTCGGTGTCGACACCCAAGACATGGGAACTCGACGAGTACTATGGCTACATCTGTCAGTATCAGGCTCACCGCTACTACCCCAACTTCCTCAACTCATACACCAAAGGCGTGGATGCTGATGTGAAGCGTGAGTTGTTGGAGGAGAATATCAAACATGGTATTGGTGTCACCGATCCCGACTATCTGAACCGTCCCCAATACTCGGCCGACCTCATACACCAACGTGCCATGGCATGGCTCGATAAGCAGAACCCCGAGGAGAAGCCCTTTTTCGGTGTCTTCACCTACACGCTGCCTCATGCCGAGTTGGCACAGCCCAACGACGAGATACTGCAGGCCTATCAGGGTGCCTTCTGCGACGATGGCAACTGGGGCGGTACTGACCGCTACCATGCCGTGACGGGCAAGCACCAGCAGTTTGCCGCTATGGTGACCCGCCTCGACAAGTATGTGGGCGAAGTGCTCAACTTCTTGGAGGAGAAGGGCTGGGATGACAACACACTGGTCATCTTCACCAGCGACAACGGTTATCATCAAGAGGGTGGTGCCGACCCCGTGTTCTTCAACACCGAGAAGCTGTTGCAGGGTACCAAGCGCTCGACCCACGAGGGTGGCGTGCGCATCCCCTTCATCGCCTGGTGGCCCGGACAGGTAGAGGCTGGCGTGACCAACGACCATCAGCTGGCATTCTACGACCTTATGCCCACCTTCTGCGAGTTGGCTGGCGTGGAGGACTATGTGGCCAAGTACAGCAACCCCGAACTGGTCGCTGCAGGTAAGGAGTACTTCGACGGCATCTCCTTCGCTCCCACCTTGCTGGGCGAGGGCGATCAGGAGCAGCACGAGTTCCTCTACTGGGAGTTCCACGAGACCAACATGATGGCGCTCCGCATGGGCGACTGGAAGCTGGTGGTGCAGAACGGCAACTGCCGCCTCTATGACCTCTCGGTAGACACCCATGAGGACAACGACCTGGCATCGCAGCACCCCGAGGTGGTGGAGCAGATGAAGGCTATCATCTTGCGCGAACACACTGTGAGCGACATCCCGAAGTTCAACGAGCTCACCTTGCCCACCTTGAATACTCCTGCGGCACAGTAATCGACATTCATTTACACAACATAATTGAGTAAACTATTATGAAAAAGATAATTCTTTTATTCGCTTCGGCACTGCTTAGCATTGGGGGTATGGCACAGACGGTGGTTTACAACCCAACGGCCACAAAACTGACCTCCAGTGAGCTGAACCAAAAGACCGAGGCTACATTGATAGCCATCAAGAACCTGTCTGCAACAAACAACTACTACTTTGTGGGTAATACAGGCGCGGCACCTTACAGCAAGGCAGACTTCAGCAATGAGGCTGTATTTGTATGGGAACCTGTGCAGGCAGGTAAGGCAGGAAGTTACTATCTGAAAAAACTTGATGGCACTTACATGCAGACAAGTTCACCCAAGGATTTCGGCACAGTTGCCAATGCGGCTGTGTTTACTACCACCAACCCGACATCGAAAGGTAGCGGCACAGCCTATTTCAATGGCGATGGTGACTCACAGAGCTATATCAATGGTAGTGATGATGCCAATCTCGTACGCTTCGTAAAGGGTTCAAACTGGATTAACGTGCAGAATGGTAACAGCGGCACGCCTACCTACAATACAGGCTCGGGCGGCTGGACTATCCACTATGTCTACACTGTTGAGGGCGAAGAGGCCACAGATCCCGAACCCGATCCTGATCCCGATCCCGCTGTCGTGCATACGTTCAGCAAGGACAAGGTGTACTACATCCAGTGGAAGAACACAGATGCCAACTACATCACCGAGAACCGTGACAAGAGCCTCACGGTAGCCGACAAGAAGAACAGCAAGTACCAGTTCTGGCGCCTCATCCCCGTTGAGGGCAAGAGCCACTGCTACACGATACAGAACGTGGTGACAGAGAATTTCCTCGGCACCTGTAATATGAATCCCTCTTCAGCGTCGCGCGTGAGCACCTCGGCTACCGCTGTGGAGTACTACATTGGTGCAACGGCAGCCACCAGTGGCGAGAATGCAAACTGCTATTACTTCAGTTCGACCGACTGCGAGAACTACAGCAACGAGAGTGCAGGTCCCCGTGCACTCAACAAGGACGGTGCATCAAGCTATGTCATCACATGGACCGCAGGCGTGGGCAACGTAGGTTCTTATTGGAAGATTGTGGAGACCACCGAAGAGTATCAAGCTCCCGAGCCACCTGCCCATACCGAGCAGACAAAGAACCTCGTCGTCTACTTCCGCCCCTGCGGTATGGTGAGCAACACCTACCTCACAGCAGCTACCATTGACGGTGTAGACCCCGTGTCATACACTGCTACAGCCAAGCCCGGCAGCTTCTATGTGCCCTACTCAAAGGATCATGGTGCCGTAATGCCTGGCAGCACATTCAACATCAGCATCACGCTCAACAGCGCCGACGATAAAGACCTCAAGGCCAATGCCTACTTCGACTGGAATGCCGATGGTGAGTTTGAGGCTACTCAGGCCATCACCCTCGATGGTACCGCAGGTAGTGCCAGCGTGACCGTGCCCGACGATGCCGTGAGTGGCGACACCCGCATGCGTATCCGTCTCAACAGCAACGGCCTCGACCGTGCCGACGACGACGTGGAGGGCTTCGTCTATGATATCCCCTTTACTGTAGTAGGTGGCGAGCGCAAGGTGCTCGTTGATGTCAATGCCTCTGACCGCGGTACAGCGACCCTCTCAGGCAATGCCGAGACCTATGCCGTGGGTACCCAGCTCACCGCAACGGCTACACCCAAGGGCAACGCCACCTTCCACAGCTGGCGCGAGGGCGGTGTGGTAGTGTCGCGCGAGGCAACGTACACCTTTGCCGTAGCGAACCGCAACATGACCCTCAAGGCCTACTTCACCCCAGGCACCGAAGTACCCGAGGAGCCCGAAACTACTGAGGCTACTCCTGCACAGTGGGACTTCACTTTCACTCGCACCAGCACCACTGCTGCTTCCGCCAGCGTGACTAATGGCGGTGTGGCGATAGAGGGCGTGACAGCAACGATTGCTATGTCAACAGATTATAAGACTGGCAACCAGTTAGACACGAAGACCAACATTCTTTGTAGCACCACGAACAGTTCAGCTGCTACTGAAACAGAGCCCATCAAGTACACCTTGACCATCAAGAACAGCACAAACAACACCTACCTGTTCGACTATATCGAGGTGAGTGATGTTGCGCTGAACGGTCAAGGACAATATCAGTCTACCAGCGTAAACCGCGTTCGTAACTTTAAGGTAACCTATGGTGGCACCACCATCGGCCCGGAGGAGCGCTACATCTGCGATGACCAGCATTGCAATGGTAATGAATATCCCCAAGGATTTGGTGCCAAGATGATCGTCCCTGCTGGTGGCACCTACACCATCGTGCTCGATATCTACAACATTAACCACGACACAGACGATAACCAGATTGGTAGTGGCTGCTTCTATGGCCTCTCCAAGATTGCCTTGGGCAACACCACCGTATCGTTTGGCGCTACGGGTTATGCTACGCTGTATGCCCCCATCGCCCTCACCATCCCCGAAGGCGTGACCGCCTATACCGGAACGCTGAATGAGGACAACACCTGGCTCACCCTCAGCGACATCGAGGATGGCATCATCCCCAAGGAGCATGCCGTAATCCTCAAGAGCGAGGCAGGCAATAAGTTCACCCTCGAAGCGTCTACCGACGCTGGCACAGCAGTGGCTAACAACGCCCTCAAGGGACAGACCTCGACCGTAGCCAAGCCTGCAGAGGGCACGGTATATACCCTGCAGTCATACGACGGGAATGAGGACGGCGTGAACGAGAGCGTCATCTTCAGAAAATACCTCGGCGAAAAGGTCAGTGGCGGACGAGCCTATGTGGTGCTCCCTGCCAATGAGAATGGCACCCCCGCACAGTCTATCGGCGTTCGCTTCGAGGACGGCACTACCGACATCGAGCATTCAACCCTCAACCCTCAACCCTCAACCCAAATCTACGACCTCTTTGGACGCCGCGTTGAGACCATGACTAAGGGTGGTATCTATATCGTGAATGGACGCAAGGTGATTAAGTAAAAAAGGAGACCTAGAACTCGCATGCGAGACTCCTTGGTGCTGATAAACCAGCAGTCGTCGCAACCGACGTTCTTTCACGTCGGCCCTGTGAGGGAGGGGGAAAGGACCCGCAGAATAGATTAATAATTT
>JAZONI010000154.1:0-3224 GCA_045654445.1 Bacteroidaceae bacterium
ACGCACGGCCTCCTGGCATACGGGGCAGTATACGTCGATGCGGTGGAACCAGTTCATCATACAGTTGGGCCAGGGGCGATACACGCCTTGCTGCAGGTAGCCACCACCCTCGTAGATGCCCAGCGCCCAAGGCTTCTTGGGATTGAAGTCGGGTGATGCAGGGTTCTGCGGATTGAGTCCCCAGCCGGTGCGGTCGGTGTTCTTCTCTCTTACCTCCTCGGGCAACAGGCGTCCCCAAGTCTTGGCATCGAGGTTGGTGAGCGTGGTGATGTTGGCCTCCCAAGGCTCTACACCGGGGAAGTAGAGGTCGCTCATCTCGGTACCACCCACATACTCATCGGCCAAACCTACGAAGAGGTGACCGAACTCGTGGCTATAGGTCTTGCGTGTAGAGGGGCCGGGGATGTTTGCTGCACTCATGCCATAGAAGTTGTAGATGCCGCCACCGCCATACTTCTGTGAGTTGGTGAGCACATAGATGATTTCATAAGGCACGTTGGCTGCGATGTCGAGCACGCGCTGGTAGTCCTCAAACATCTGATAGCGCTCTGAGTCAAAGGTATAGTAGTGTGCATCGAGCACGGTGCTGCGCCACAGGTTCTCACCAGGGATGCTGATGCCCGACTCCTCGCTGGGTGCCCATACGGCGCGGAAGTTGAACTTATCGCGATACTCGGTGTAGGGCTCGTAGCAAAGGATGTCCTCAGCAAATGCCTTGGCTGCTTCGATAAACTTATCCTTCTCGGCTTCGGTATATCCTTCGGGGATGATGACTACGTCGACACGGCTTGCGGGGTTGCCCGTGTAGTGGATATCCACTGTGCTCAATGTGGGACGCGACTTACGGATAAAGTAGCTGTCTACATCAATCTCGTAGGCAAACTTCTTGTGCATCTTTCCCGTTGCATTCTCGCGGGTGTAGAACTCTACAATGACATCGTTCTTTGGGTAGGGGAACACAACACCCTCGGGCATGGCCTTGGCTGTCTTCTTGGCTTCGGGGGTACATTGCCACTCGTTGAACAGGGTATTGAAGCCACGTGAGTAGATTACCTTGCCTGAAGCCTTGTCGATAACCTTAAACTGGTGGCTACCCACATTACGCTCATCAACCAAGTAGTGCTTGTTGCCTGCCCAGTAGGGCTCCTCTATCACCTCGTCAACGAAGAAGTGCTCGCTCTTGGCATCGCCAGCATGATAATAGTCGAGGCGCATGGTCTTGGGAACGAAATAGTCATTAAAATTGATTTGCCCTTGGGCCGTAGCAGCCATACCTATGGCAAGAGCTGCACAAAGAGTACGATATATTCTCATCATTCCATCTATTATATAACATTCTTTACATTGACAAAATTACAATAAAAAAAATGAAGCAGCACTACAAGCAAACATTATTCTTTGTAACTTTGCCTATTATTCCTAACAAAGAGCGACATTCGAAAAACCATTTCAACTGTCGCTCATAACGACACCATTATAACATTGTTATATGATTAGCATGTTAGACACCTTCTACGACGAACAACTGCGCGAGTGGCCCCTAGCCCGCAACAACCATGAGGCACTGACCCAGGTGTGGAGCCGTGAACTGACCTCCGACAAACTGAGCACACCACTGCGCGTGCAGTGTAACCCAGCACGCATCGTGTCGACGGGAGCAAGCATCGACAAGGCAAGCATAGCCGCACGCCCCTGCTTCCTTTGCGCAGCTAATCGTCCCAAGGAGCAGCGTGCACTGCCGCTCAACGAGGACTTCGAGTGGTTGGTAAACCCCTACCCTATACTGCCTCATCACTACACCATTGCAGCCAAGCGACATCGTCCGCAGCGCATACTCGATGCCTACGACGCCATGATACAGGCCACGCTGGAACTGCCCGAGGAGTATGTGGTGTTTTACAACGGTCCCAAGTGCGGTGCCTCGGCTCCCGACCATCTGCATCTGCAGGCGGGAGTGTTCGACCCCACATTCTGTATGGCGCAGACGGCATATGCCACCTATCGTGTAGAGTCGCGCGAAGCCTTCATGGCGTTGTATGAAAGCATGCCCATCGTGGAGGATGAAGATGAGCCACGTATGAACGTCATCGCCTTCCGCAAAGGTGAGCAGGTGAGCATCATCGTCATTCCCCGCCGTGCACACCGCCCACGCTGCTACACAGCCGAGGGAGACAGGCATTACCTCATCAGTCCCGGTACACTGGACATGGGTGGTCTCATCATCACCCCGCGCATCGAGGACTATGAACGCCTCACCACAGCCCAAGCTCTCGACATTCTCTGCGAAGTAGGCATACGCACCGAACCCACCATTGACGTAGGCATCATGCAGGGGAAGGAGATAAGGTTTGAGGCCCCCTTAACTCCCCCCGATGGGGAACTTACAGACACCAAAATTCCTACGCATCAGACTTATATTGCTTCGATAAGAAAGGATGCTGAGACGGGTAACGCCTACATAGTGATAAGTGACGGAAAAGAAGAACATAACGTAGGAGACTCCGTGATGCTTGAAAGCCTCACCTTCAGCCTCCATGGCGTCACCATCGGCAAGGAGTTTCATTGGCAGCAGCAAGAGACACAAACCTTCCAGGGAGCACTCATCCTGCGCATCATCGAAGGCGAACTGCATGCCATCAATCGCATTGCCATAGAAGACTATCTCACCAGCGTCATAGCCTCAGAAATGAGCGGAACCTCATCGGTAGAACTGCTCAAGGCCCATGCCGTCATCTCACGCAGTTGGCTGCTGGCACAGATAAAGACGGCCTCCCCCCTGCCCCTCCCAAGGAGGGGTGACTCGGAAGGAACCAACAACAAAGTAATCCCAACTATTGAAAAATACAAAACAGCTCACCCCGATATCTATTCCCTATTAAAGGAAAACGCTCTAGAGCAAAAGAGATACCCTACCGAAGCTGAAAGATGCCTATGGGAAATACTGAGAGCGAATAAGATGGGACACAGATTCAGGAGACAACATATCGTAGGAGATTTTATTGTAGACTTCATCTGCCTTCCCTTAAACCTTATTATCGAAGTTGATGGAGAATACCACAACAATCCCAAGCAACAAGAAGCCGACCACCTACGCGATAGTATTTTGAACCAAGCAGGATATACCATACTACGATTCACCAACGAAGAAGTAATAGGCAACATAGAAAATGTAATCCATCGCATCACCTCTGCGATGACTGAGTCACCCCTCCTTGGGAGGGGCA
>JAZONI010000155.1:0-26323 GCA_045654445.1 Bacteroidaceae bacterium
TCTGAGCAGCAGCAACGAGAGCCTCAGCCTCCTTGCGTGCAGCCTCTACAATCTCGGCAGCCTGGGCATTGGCAGCAGCCACGATGCGTGCAGCCTCTTCGTTGCCCTTCTCTACTCCATCCCGAAACATCTTTTCGGTCAATTCTTGTATATTCTTTTCCATTTTGTATAGGGTTTATTGAGTATTTCACAATTAGCGGACAAATTTACAAAATAAATATTAATTATTACAAATAATCGAGGAATAATATCTATTTATTCAAGAAGTGCCCTCTTTACTACATAAATTCTCTTTACCGCCCGAAGATGATACGTACGCTTTGTTCCACATTTGCTGATGGTCGTTCCATCCCATACATATGAATAAGTCGCATCATCACATAAATATCGTATCGAATTTCCGTCGCCATCATCACCCACCTGTAGAATTGGCAAGGCATTTGCTGCCAACACCGCATTTGTTGAAGTCACCCGTTCACCACCTATAGCTGCTTTCATGAGTTTCGCTTCATCACGTGTGGGTATATTCCATCCTGTGAGTTCCTCTTCACGATAATCTTTCACTAGAGATGCAGCCATTTCAGGGGATTCATCATTATAGGCACTAGGAACAGTTGTCCACTCTGTTGCGCTCAACAGCAACAACACAGCAGTGGTATCAGTCATATTATCTGAAGCTGCAACAAAATGATTATTCCAGAACTCTCCAGGCAAGGGAACCTCAGTTACAGCATGAAGCTCTTGATTCTCATCCACGATGGGATCATCTGAAGAATCTCCAAACGAGAAATTGATTTCCTCAAGCATGTTCCATCCTTCCACATCTATAACGCTATTGACAGCAAATCCGGAAGTCAATCGTCCGACAAGCGAATAGGGAGTATTGGCCAGGATGGGTTTTCTATGCGTATAGCCATATGACAATGTCTCATTTGGTAGAACAATAGTTGTACTGATCGACAATTGGTCGTTACTCGTAGGCAACACATAAAAACGTTCAGAGTACCAACCTTCCTCTCCCTTCTTCAGTGGTATTGTGACAATGGTATTGCCCGATAAAGTTCCATCATAGGACAAGTTCTCGTTCAGCATGGACAATGTAACATCTACCTCTATCGCGTCAGTGGGGACATCCTTCAACAACAGATCAATGGCAGCCACTTGATTATACAGCATTATACTTATTGTCGTATTTTGCATCGCATGTATGGTTGCGCTACCCATTTGCAAGGGAACATTCATGCATGGTGCCAATTCAATCACATCATTCAATGAAGGATTTTCATCGATGACAGACATGCCTGTCAATGCCACAAATTGATAGTTTCCCTTTGTCAAAAACAGTACCGCATCATCTGTTTCTGATGTCAAGATGGTTTTTGATACCATTTTTCCTGTTGAAATATCAAAAGCATAAAGAGCCATTGGATAATTCAGTGTTGCAGAAGAACGGGTAAGAATGTGCATCTCGCATTTCTGTTTATCATCAATACCCGTTTCTTCGATGACAGGTGTACATGCATACATCAGAGAGAGGCTTACAAGAATAGCAATCAGTTTTCTCATGACAATAAATACTTTAAGTGAATTCAAGGCAAAGGTAGATATTAATTTTAAATTCCAAAAGCATCAGCTACTCCAATCACAAGAAATGTTCCTCCCTCCCCCTATCACGAAAAATGTATATTGTTGCACATTCGCATCACCTGTTCACTCCGAGATCTTCCAAATGCTTGTTATACACTGCAAGAAGAAACAAAATGTCATCTGGAGTTGAATAAATTGACCACGTTTGTCAGAAACAGACCACCAATGATACGTTTAACATTATTTACACACAAAAATAAAAGACAAACTTGCTCGTATCCTACTTTTTTTAGTACCTTTGCACGAAATTCGCCTTGAAGGCGTTTTTGAACCCTAACTTACGGAAAAATATTCAACAATAGCAAATGAAAGCAAACAAGATTCTATTCCTTACCCAAGAGATTATTCCATTTACGGAAAGTAGCGAAATGGCCGACAACTGCCGCCGCCTATTACAAGGCGCCATTGAAAAAGGACATGAAGTAAGAACATTCATGCCCAAATGGGGCAGCATCAACGAACGCCGCAACCAACTGCACGAAGTGATACGCCTTACGGGTATGAATATTGTTGTTGATGATACCGATCACCCCTTAATTATCAAGGTCGCATCAATGCCTTCATTGCGTACACAAATATTCTTTATCCTCAACGAGGATTATTTCCGCAGCCACCTCAATACACGAAATGAGAAAGGAGAGGAATATCCCGACAACGACGAACGCACTATATTCTTCGCTCGCAGCGTGTTGGAGACGGTGAAAAAGCAGAGTTGGTATCCCGATGTAGTACACTGCCACGGATGGATTGGTGCACTTGCAGGACTCTATATCAAAACGTTATACAAAGAAGAGCCTGCATTCAGAAACACTAAGTTTGTATATTCACTCTACAACGATGCCTTCGAGTCATCATTCCCTGAGAATTTCTTGCAGAAGGTGATCTTTAGAAATATGGAATCTGTTGACCTCAGCACGATAAACACCCCGGTCAACTATCAAGAACTTACCAAGATGGCTATACAGTGGTGCGATGGCGTCATTCAAGACAGCGAGAATGCCGACCCTGCACTGATTGAATATGCTCAGTCATTGGGTAAGCCCGTCCTCCCCTTCAAGAGAGGCAGCGAGTATACCGATGCGTGCAGTGAGTTCTACAACCTGATGTGTGCTGAAGTGGAATAACTCAATACATTCATCCGATGAAGAAGTCTATCGTTTATGCTTTGGTGTTGCTGTGCAGCCTCATTGCTTGTGACGACAATACAGGTACTTTGGGCAATAGCATCACCCCTGGTGCTGACTCAATAAAGGTACAGACTAACACTTATCAAGCTACGTCGCGTTCTATCAAGATTGACTCGGTGTTGAGCAAGTCTGACAAGGTATATCTCGGACGCTTTACTGACCCCGAGACAAACTCCGTCATTGACGCCGACTTCATCGCACAATTCTACTGTGGCGAAGGTGGCAATGTATTTCCCCCAGCCGATAGTGTAAAAGGGGATTGTGCTCTTCGCGCCGAAATCAGGCTCTTCTTCACCAATATCTTTGGTGACTCAACCAATACCATGACTGCCGAGGTCTATGAACTGGAGTCAACACTGCAGGAAGGCGAACAATATTACACCAACATCGACCCTACCCTGTTCTATGACGCCACCAAGAAGCCGATAGCAACAAAGGCATACACTGCCATCGACTACACCTTGGATGACGACGAGCTCAACGACCAGGAGCATTATGCTAACGTGTGCATACCTCTGCCCACCGAGAAGGGTTCAGAGATCATCGCACTCTATCGCAGCAATCCTGAATATTTCATCAATTCCGCACAGTTTATCGAACATGTGTGTAAGGGATATTACGTGAAGATTGCGGGAGGAGACGGCACCATACTCTATGTCGACCAAGCAGCATTGAACATCTACTTTCAGCACTCACGCACCGACTCGGTATTTGTGACCCAGTTTGTTGGCACACAAGAGGTATTGCAGGTTAACCGCTTTGACTTTGACTCTTCGCAGTTGCAACCTCTCATCGACGACACTACAGGGACCTATCTGAAGACACCTGCAGGTATCTTCACCGAAGTGACATTACCCATCGCAAAGATAACAGAAAATAACGACAGCATCAATTCTGCAAAAGTCATCTTCCAGCGATACAACGCTGAGATAGAGACGAAATATCCCTTTGGCACTCCACAGGGGCTACTCATGTTGCGCAAGAGCGACATGCACTCCTTCTTCGAAAAGAACAGCCTCACCAATAGTACGACCTCGTACTATACCACCTATAACAGCACATTCAACCGCTATGAGTTCAGCAACATTGCCCGTCTGATTTCTCATTGCGATAATGAACGAGAGGCATGGATCGAAGCACACAGCAGCGACTTTGCCACCATGGAAGAAGCTGTAGAGGCCTATGCCACACAACATCCCGATTGGGACAAGGTTGTGTTGGTACCTGTGACCACGATAACGGATGCGAACAAAAACATCGTCAGTTTCCGTCACGATTTCAAGCTGAACTCTGCGAAACTCGTTGGAAACAAGGATAAGATTGACATCAAGGTGATAACCAGCAAGTTCAATCAATGAAGACCTTGCTCATAGCCATCGGTAAGACCGACAATCAATACCTCACAAAAGCTGTCGACGACTACCTTGGTCGCGCCAACCACTATGCGCCTATCGAGATGAAGATCATCCCCGACATCAAGGATGTGAAGAATCTCTCACAAGAGCAACAGAAAGAGCGCGAGGGACAACAGATCATCAAACTCATCCAACCTGGCGACCATGTGATACTGCTCGATGAAGGCGGAAAAGAATTCACCTCTACGGGCTTCGCGCAATGGCTGCAGCAACGGATGAATACCGTGAGCCGACGCCTTGTCTTTGTCATTGGAGGACCTTACGGTTTTTCACGCGAAGTGTACGAATTGGCACAAGGAAAGATCTCACTCTCGCAGATGACCTTCTCACACCAGATGGTACGCGTCATCTTTGCCGAGCAGTTCTACCGTGCTTTATCTATACTCAACAACCTTCCATACCACCATGTCTGACACAACCCACAAAAAGCAACTTACGATGTCAAATACCAAGAAGATATTCATCCTCATCACACTCCTATGTGCTTGTACTAAAAGCCTATATGCCCAAAGCGACGATTATATGGCATACATAGAACGATATAAGGAGATTGCTATAAGTCAGATGAATAAATACCATATTCCAGCGAGCATAACCTTAGCACAAGCATTGCTCGAGTCGGGTGCAGGTAAAAGCGAACTGGCACGCAATTCAAACAATCACTTCGGAATCAAATGTCACAACTGGGACGGCAAGCGCACCTATCATGATGACGATGCCAAAGACGAATGCTTCCGTGTATATAAGAGTGTAGCCGACTCATATGAAGATCACTCCCTTTTTTTGGCAACGAGAGAACGATATGCCTTCTTGTTTAAGTTTGACCAGACCGACTACATGAGTTGGGCACGCGGCTTAAAACAAGCAGGATATGCGACTAGCCCTACCTATGCGACCAAGTTAATCGAGATCATCGAACGCTATGAGCTCAATCGCTACGATGTTCAATCATCAAGCAGCCGCCATACAGGGCCTCATACCCCATATATTGCCAACGAACTGGTATATATCATCGCCCGGCAAGGCGACACCATGCTTTCGATAGCCGAGGAGTTCGGCATACCGAAGCGCAAACTCATCAGCTACAACGATCTCTACAAGGGATGCGTACCCAATAAGGGAGATATCATCTACCTACATCGGAAACATCGCAAGGCACAGGTTCCCCACAAGCAGCATATTGTTGGTGACGGAGAGAGCATGTATATGATATCGCAAAAATATGGTATACGCCTGGCACGTTTATATCGGATGAACGATGCCACTCCCGACACCTATGCCCCCATGATAGGAGACACATTGAGACTAAGATAACAGCTCTTTTCAAATAATAAGTCAGGCCCAACCATTCTTGAATTTGGTTGGGCCTGAATATTTATCCATTTACTCTTCCACCTCGAACAGACAGTCGATGGTCTTCGACTTCAGCCAAGCAGCCTCCTCATCGCTCAGCTCAGGAGCAATATCCTCATACACACGTGTGTTGAAACAGTCGATAAACATCTTTTCCTCATCGGTGAGCAACTCTTCGACAAGTGGTGTGGTATCTATATAGGTACATGTCAGTGTAATGAATGCCAGCCAGTCGCCATATTCGTTCACCTCATCCTCATAGCACAACAACATGTTCTCATGACGTATACCATATTGGCCTTCGCAATACATACCCGGCTCGCATGAAGTAACCATACCTGGAAGTATCGGTTGGTCGTAGAGATTCTGCCGGAAATCTTGCGGTCCCTCATGCACACAGAGCACATGACCTACACCATGACCGGTGCCATGCCCATAGTTGCGGTTGTATTTCCATAACGGCATGCGTGCCAGCACATCGAGATTGGCGCCACGAGTACCACGCGGAAACGAAGCCAACGAAAGGGCTATCATGCCTTGTAACACACAGGTATAGTCGGCTGCCTCATCATCAGTGAGGGGGCCCAAGGGAATAGTACGTGTGATATCGGTAGAGCCATCAAGATAGTGGGCACCCGAATCGAGCAGGTAGAGTCCGCGCGGCTCGAGTACACTGCAATTCTCCGGTGTAGCCGAATAGTGCGGCAAGGCAGCATTCTTACCATAGGCCGAGATAGGAGCAAAACTCTCGTCGATATACCCTTCCATCTCCTTGCGTAGGCTGATGAGTTTGTTGGCAGCATCAATCTCGGTGATGCGTTCGCCACGCTCCATCGCCTTCTCCAGCCAATAGAAGAAACGGGTCTGCGCCACGCCATCCTTGTGATAGGCGCAATGGAATCCGGCAATCTCAGTCTCGTTCTTAATGGCCTTTTCCAATTTTACGGGCGATGTAGCGTTCACCACCTTATCCCCAAAATGAGCGGTCACCTTTTCATAGAGGGCATAGTTGAGCATTGCACCATCAATATATATAGGAGCGTCACAAGGCCATGTATCCACACCATCCATCACCTCGGCATAGGGTGCCAGTTCCACCCCATCGGCAGCAAGTGCCTGACGCAAGGGCTCGTCAAACTTATCCATCGAAGCATAGAGGACGGCACGATCAGCACTCACCCAGAGGTATGAGATGAGTACTGGCGTGTGAGCAATGTCGCTACTGCGCAGGTTGAGCATCCAAGCCACCTCGTCAAGACTGCTGAGCAACATAGAGCCACAGCTGCGCTGGGCAATACTATCGCGCAGCCATGCCAACTTATCGGCACGCGAGCGGCCCGTATAGGCAATACCAAGTTCAAACACCGGTGCCTCAGGCAATGCAGGGCGGTCGTTCCACAACACATCGATATAGTCGGGACGGCTCACCACCTTGATGCCTTTCGGAGCAAAGAGCACCTGCATATGCTCTACTGTAGCCAACGGCATACATAAGCCATCAACACATACGGTACCTCCTTCATCAAGAGTATCTGCCAGCCATTCGGGATAGTCTACAGCCTCGGGCACACGCAATTTATGCAGTTCGATACCTGTGCCTTCAAGTTGCGCCGTCGCTTGAATAAAGTAGCGCGAGTCAGTCCACAATCCTGCATGTGTAGCCGTAACGACCACTGTACCATACGAACCTGTGAAACCTGATACAAATTTACGTGCCTGCCAACGAGCCGGTAAGTATTCGCTACTATGAGGGTCAGTTCCCGACACAACAATGGCACTCCACCCCTCGGCCTGCATCATCTGACGCAGTTGGGCTATAATCTCTTTAGGTGACATATTTTACGTTTTTTAGTTTATATACATTTCTTTGTCAAACGCAAATTTAGGATTTTTCGTCATTACCGGCAATATTCTTGTTAAAAAATCGTCTATAAAAAATATAAGTACTACATTTGTCCATGTTAATAGAAAGACGCATACGCTTAATGAAACGCACCCTCCTTGCCCTTTTGTTCCTTGCAGGCATGCTAAGTGCCCAAGCACAAGGTCCCATACCCTATGACACCATCGCCGACGAAGTACATCTCGTCCTAGACATCGACAATCATAGCTTCTTCGACAACCGCGAGGTGCGCAGTCCCTACCAACGTTCACAAACCCTCTTCGGATCTCGTCTTGGCACTGAGGTTGGTCTGCAGTTCGGACCCAATACAGTGATGGCAGGCATACAGGTCATCAAGGACTTCGGGACAGGTGGACTTGCAGCCCAGGACTTCACCTTCTACTATCACTACGAGCAGGGACATATCTCAGGCGCCTTCGGTGCCTTCCCCCGCAAGAGGATACGCCGCGAGCTGCCCGACATCTTCATCTATGACTCGCTACGCTATTACTCGCCCACCCTCCATGGAGCCCTCATCCAATATACAGGCACACATGGCTATGCCGAGTTCTACTGCAATTGGATCAATAAGCAAGGCATAGGCGAGCGTGAGATATTCGAACTGGTCACTGATGGGCGTTTCGGTCATCGGGGCTACTATGTAGGATGGAACATGCAGCTCCTCCACTTCTCTGTTCCACGCCCCGCCAATGGGTTGGAGGTGTATGACAAACTGATGATCAACCCCCACTTTGGCATCGAGCGTAATCATTTCGGGTGGTTCGATGCCTTCACGTTGGAAGCAGGTCTCATGCTCTCGCTCAACCGCGACCGCATTGACATGCAATGGAAGGCACCTATGGGATTCTTGGGCGATGTACATCTGCGCAAGGGACGTTTCCTGCTACGCAACCGCCTCTATGCTGGCAATCCTCAGTTCTCCGACTACGACCTTTATGGTGCATCACTGCATCGTGGCGATCCCTATTACCGCAGTTCGCTATACGATCGCACCGACGTGTGCTACTACCTACTCAACAATGCCAATGTGCAATGCTACGTGAGCGCCTCGTTCCACTATACCGAGCAGTGTCTCGACAACTCCCAACAGGTTATTTTGCGTATCACTCCCGACTCCAATCTCTTAAAAGGGTTGTTCAGATGATTCCCTCAATCTGAGGGACGGGGAGAGACTGAAATATTCCTGAGTTGGGAATCCTTTTTCTTTGAACTACGGATTGTGCGGATTACTCGGATTTTGCTTCATTGCGAACACGATTTTCGGGCGATAGCTAATAGGAACCCGTGTAATCAGAGAAATATGTGGGCAAAAAATAATCCTTGAGCAACTATATCATAACAAAAAGGAACCAGACATAATCTGATTCCTTTTGTTATATAGAGAAGAAAATCTTCTTATTTCATCTTACTGATGCGCAAGGTGTAGGTCATCTTCTTGTTGGGCACTCGGTACTCAGGCAGAGTGTCTACATCGTGTCCGCAACTAGCGTTACCTACGCCACGAGTCCATGCATCGAGGTGCAACACGGTGTAGGGACGTGCCTGCATCTCCCAGAAGTGCTGGGCATTCATGAGGTCAGCATCGGTGTAGGGGATAGCCGAGAAGGCTACAGTGCCCTGAGTCTCGATAGTAATGCCGAAGCCCTTGTCGTCACGCAAGGTGAGCTGGCGCAAGCCTTCGCGACCGCCAGTCATCTGGGGCTTCACATAACGCTCGGGCATCTCGGCTACAGTAGTCGAGTAGCGGCCTACGAGGGCACCATCCTTACGGTCGCAGTAGTTTTCCCAAGGGCCATAAGCGTAGTAGTCTACGTTGTGGAGCGATGAGTCGACCATGCAAACGAGGCCGGCACGGCGCAGATTTCCGTTCTTGGGAACGAAGGTAGCCTCTACATCGACAATGCCTTGAGGATAGATGATGTAGTTGATCTCTGTATCGCAGAATGAGCCACCACGGCGAGTCTTGATAACCGTATTGCCATTCTCCTCTACCACTTCGATGGTACCCTGTGCCTCAAGTCCGTTTGAGGTGTTGCCATAGCGGTCGTTCTCAATCCAACGGTGGTTGTCGTAGAGGAAGCCCTGTCCGTCAGCAATGATGTTGCGGCCATCAAATGCCAATGCGGTGAGACGGCCTGTCTCGGCATCGAAGGTAGCCTGCACCTTATCGTTGCCCACCATCACCTCGTGGAGGCTTGAGGTGGAAAGCAGGGGTTCGCCCTCAGCCTTAACCTTGGCCAAGTTGCCACGCTCTACGAGGGTGAACTGTGCCAACGCCTCTTCGTGACCAGCCTCGCTATAGGTAGTAGCATAGAGACGCACGAGATGGAGGTTGAGCATAGTCTCTACACCCTCCTTCTTTGCATTCTTCAATGCAGCCTTGGGGAGTTTCAATGTGAGCTTGCACTCCTCTGAAGGATTCGTAGCAGGGAGCTTCACGGTACGTGTAGCCACTACTCTACCCTCCTTCACCACGTCGTACACGAGGTTGAATTCGCTGAGCGAGGTGAAGTCGTAGTCATTGAATATGGTAACCGTAGCATGGTTCTTCTTCACGTTGATATCCTTCAAGCCAAACTTCACAAACTGGTGTGCAGCCTTCACCTCCTTGAGCTTGGCACCCTCGTGACGGGTAGCGGGGATGATACCATTAGAGCAGAAGTTACCCTGGTGAGGGCCGGGATAGTCGTAACCAGTGTGCAGGCGATATACACCCTCCTTCATCTCCTTGGGGTCGTAGATGGCCTGGTCAACCCAGTCCCAGATGCAACCACCGATACAAGCGTTAGAGGCTTCGATATAGTCCCAATACTCGCGAAGATTACCGATGGCATTACCCATGGCGTGGGCATATTCGCAGATGAACATGGGCTTATCGAGGTCATTGGTATTCTTCTGCATCCAAGCCATACCGGGATACATCTTTGAATAGAAGTCCGAGTAGTCTTCACCACCGAAGTCGCGGCCACCGCGTGTGCCCTCATAGTGGATGGGGCGACGGCTACCGGCATCAGTGGCCATATCGCAACGGCGTGCCACATCGTAGCAGTTGGCAAAGTTAGAGCCATATCCAGCCTCATTACCCAAGCTCCACATAACGACAGAAACGTGGTTGCGGTCGCGCAATACCATACGCTCGATACGGTCTTCGAAGGCAGGAATCCATGACTTCATGTTCGAGATGCTCTGGTTGGCATGATCCTCGAGGTCGGCCTCGTCGCAGCAATAGAGTCCGTAGTGGTCAAACATAGCATACATGCGAGCTGCATTGGGATAGTGGCTGGTGCGGATGGTGTTGATGTTGTTGCGCTTCATGAGCAACACATCCTCGAGCATCGACTCAGTGGGCACGGCACGGCCGTAGATGGGGTGTGTATCGTGACGGTTGACACCCTTGAAGAGCACCTTCTCGCCATTGACATACATGAGTGAGTTCTTTATCTCGATGTAACGGAAGCCGTGCTTGGTAGAGAAGGCCATCTCTTCGCGTCCCTCAGCATCCTTCTGCACTACACGAACGGTGTAAAGGTGGGGCTTCTCGGCATCCCACATCAAGGGATTGGCTAGGGCGAGCTGAGCCTTCACGGTAACCTCTTTCTTCTCGGCGGTAAACTCCGCCTCAAGGGTTTGGCTTGCCACCTGCTTGCCTGCGGGGTCATAGAGCGACACCACGAGCTGCTTCTTACCTGTGAGGCCATCACGGTTGTCGAGGGTGAGCTCAACGTTGGTTGTTGTCTGTGTCTTGTCAGCTCCTGCAAACTCGGTGTGGATGTAGTGGTCGCGCACCGATACGGTGGGCACGCTATAGAGATATACATCGCGGAAGATACCGCTCATGCGGAACATATCCTGACACTCGAGGTATGAGCCATCGCTCCAACGGAACACCTGCACGGCGAGACGGTTGGTTTCACCTTTATTAATATAAGGAGTGATGTCAAACTCGGCCACATTGTTGGCACCCTGTGTGTAACCCACATACTCGCCATTGAGCCATACGAAGGCTGCTGAGTAGATACCACCGAAGTGGATGAAGGTGCGACTTCCATCCCACTCGGCAGGCACGTTGAAGGTGTGGGTATATGAGCCTACGGGGTTGATACCGTAGTTCTTACCGTTGTCATTGTAGTAGGGACGTGCCTTGATGTAAGGCGGTGTATTGGCGTGGGGATACTCCACATTACAATAGATGGGGAGGTCATATCCGTGCATCTCCCAGTTTGAGGGCACGGGAATCTCGTCCCACTGGCTATCATCAAAACCATTCTCGAAGAAGGTGAGCGGACGCTGCGAGGGCTCGCTCACGAGGTTGAACTTCCAGTTGCCATTGAGCGACTGGAATCGGTTGTTCACCGGTACGGTCCACGGAGTAGCGTAGTACTCGGCATCGGCAAGCATGGCAGCCTCACTCTCGTAGGGCATGTAGGTAGCCACGGCACGCTCCTTGTTCTCCTCGAAGATGGTCTCATCCTCCCACATGGGAGAGGTAATCTTAGGCTTCTGCACCTCGGCAAAGGTGAACCAAGCCGTTTGGTCGCCAGCATCATAGTTGACCAGCATCATGCGACCCTCGCGCAAAGCATACATCTTACCAGCCTTCTGCTTTGAGGCAGAGAGAATGCGATAGGCACGTTCGCCCTCGACAGGCTCAAAGCGGAAGCGAGCGTTGTTCCACACGCCAGAAACAGCAGGCCACTGCAACAGATAGTCTACGGCAGGATTACCACCACCATCGTCAAAGTTCTGTGCATAGAAGGCACCCTCTACAGCACGCTCGGTGAGGTTAATCATGGTCATTGCCCAATATTGTCCACGGTTCAGTGTATCTACCAACTCGGCAATGATGCGGGCATTGTTCTCACCCTTATCGCCATTACCCAGCGAGAGTTCGGGATGTCCATAAGGTTGGATGCGATATGAAGCATCGGCATCGAAGCCATACTCCATTGTCTCGTCAAGACGGAAGGCCGCTGCATTCTTGGTGCGAGCCTCTGCTACGGGGATTAGCGAGAGTGTACCATTGCTCTCACGGCACATGGCCACCTCGGGACGGTTGGCAGGGATGAGGAGCACGGCACCGCGCATCTTGCCCTGGAAGGTTTCTACCTTCCACAGCTGCGCCTCGTCAGAACCGTTGTTCTCACCTACCCCAACCTTATTGCCATCGGCACGCAAGGCCAGATTGGTGAAGGGATTGATGATGCGCACGCTGCCCGAGAGTTCAGTCACCGTCCAATATTGTCCAGCTTCCGCAGCATCCAAAGTTTTAAACTTGATCGCCGAACCATCGAGTTCCAACGATACCTTTCCATCTGTTGCCGGATACAATCCGTACAACGCTCCTTTACGGAAGGTTGCCTGCGCCATCATAGCGCTTGACAACACAAGCATTGCCCCCAACAACAAGGAGCGAATGTTCAAGAATCTGTGTTTATTCATATGTCAATATAGAGTTATTCACATTACTGCGTAAAGGTAACAACTATTTTGTAAATGTAAAAGAAAATTGCTGTTCTTTTGCTCGAATAATGTTATTCGGCAAAACGTTTGATAAGGTTGTATGCGCTATACAAGCCCAACTCGCCAGCCTTGCTGAGGTCGGCCACGCCACGGGCATTGTTACCGAGGAAGATGTGTGTGAGGCCACGGTTATAGTAGGCCTCGGCCAGATTGGGTTCAAGGGCGATGGCTTCATCGTAACTGACGATGGCGGCACTATAGTCTTTAAGGCCCGATAGCACATTGCCTCGATTATAGTAGGCATAGGCAAAGTCGGGAGCCAGGTCGATAGCCTTATTCAAGTCGGCAAGGATGAGTTGGTAGTCATTGATGCGCGTGTCGACCATGAAGTCGGTAGGCATGTCGGCCTTCCTGTCGCCACTATCTGTTTCTGCATCGGCACGCGCCAATTCTATCTGTTTGTGACGCGCCACAGCGCGGCTATAGTAAGCCATCCATAATGAGCCGTCGGCAACGATGGCTTGGGTGAAATCGTCAATGGCAGCAGTAAGGTCCTGCACCAGGTAGAAGTCCAGACCGCGGGCAAAATAGTGGATAGCATCATGCTCATCCCCTATGAAACGAGCCGTCTGCCTGTCGATATCGGCAAAGTGATAGTCGATGCGTTCCTTGTCGAGTGCCTGCTCCGAAGCGGTAACGAGCAGCGGCAAGGGCAATTGCCCCGTGCGCTTGATATTCTCCAAGTAGCGATGATAGTGCACGATGCGCCCCACCTCGCTTTCCTTGTTGTAATAGGTAAGAGCAAACAGTGGCTGAAGGGCTACATATACATTACGGTTCTGCACCTTGCCACGATATTCTGAGGCGAACTCACTCTCCCCCATCGCATCATCGGCCACCACCAGACGCTTATATTTCTTGATGTTCTTGTCCGACTCCTTACGTGTATTTTCGTCCTCGTCGTCCTTGTGTTCGTCTTCGTTACTCTTTCCAGCCAACAGGCGGTTCTGTTCCTCCATCTGTGCCCTCAACACGACGAGTTCATCCTCCTCGGCCTCTTTCAAGCGTCCCTGCTTGCGACGCACATCGGCACGGCACTGATAGCCATAGAGAAAGTTGGGATATTCGCTAAGCACCTGATCCAGATCCTCCTCAGCCCTACTCCAATCGCCTGTCTGTATCAGAAGTAAAGCACGATTAAACAAAGCAAACGTATTGTCTGGCTCATACTGAAGCACAAAGTCAAAGTCTTCGATAGCACGATTGTCATCACCCACCTGGGCACGCAACAAGCCACGGTTGTAGTGACCCAATATGTTCTGGGGATCAATGTCGAGGGCCAAGTCATAGTCGGCCATGGCGCCACGCAACTCCTGCATGTTATAGCGTGTCAAGGCACGATTGATATAATATTCGCTTTTCGGGTTGAGCAGGATGGCATATGTCAGATCCTTGTCCGCCTCCTCATAGCGTTCTTGCTTGAGATACACTAGAGCACGTGTGGCATACACTTCCGAGTCATATTTATTGATGCGTAGCGAGGCCTCTAGGTCGTTGAGTGCCGCCACGGTGTCCTCCTTTTGTATGTGCACTTGTGCACGCATGTTGAGTCCTGGTGCATAGCCCGGCACCAATGCCACCAAGGAATCGAGGACTCCGATAGCCTCGTCATACTGTTTCAAGTGTGCATAGCATAACGACAGATTATGCCATAAGCCCTCATTCGAAGGAGCATATTTGAGCGCACTGCGATAGTCGCCGATGGCCTCCACAAACTTACCCTGATTGATGCGTGCCAAGCCACGTATCTGATAGCAGTCTACCACAAAGGGGTTACGTTGGATAGCCTCCGAGCAGTCCGCTTCGGCTCCTGTAAAATCGTCCAGATAATACTTGGCCAGTCCACGAAAGAAATAGGGCTCGTATAGATAGGGCTTGGCATTGACTACCTGGTTGAAGTACTGTATCGACAGCACATAATCGTTGAAGTAAAGCGCATTGCGGCCGACCTTCATCATATGGTCGGTATTCACCTGTGCCTTTCCCACCCATATGCAGCAAAGAAACAGGCATAACGACAGGATGCGCTTTACCATCTTGTTCTTAAACGTTCAACGAAGACGGGAGTTCACTTCTTCGCCACCTTCACCTTGTAGTCGCAGCGCACCTTACCTGTGAGCAGGGCATTGAACTTACCTTTGTTCATCTGACGGCGCAAGGGGGATATGCGGTCGGTAAACACCTTACCCTCCAGATGGTCAAACTCATGTTGCAACACGCGAGCCAAGAATCCGTCGACCCACTCATCGTGCTCCACGAAGTCCTCATCCACATATTGCACACGCACGCGCTCGGCACGGGGCACCTTTTCGTGGATACCGGGCAGGCTGAGGCAACCCTCATCCATCAAGATCGTCTCACCCTCCTCCTCTACGATATAGCCATTGATATAGGCACGCTTGAAGTCGGCATACTCGGGCATATCCTCGCCCAAGGGACGCAAGTCAACGATGACCACGCGTATGGGCAAACCTATTTGCGGAGCAGCGAGGCCCACGCCATCGGCACGCTCATTGGTCTCATACATGTTTTCAACCAATTGTTTCAACTCAGGATAGTTGGCATCAATATCCTCGGCTACTTTTCTCAATACGGGTTGTCCGTAGGTATAGATTGGTAATATCATTTTGAGTTTTTAAGTTTATGAGTTTAGGGTTTAGAGTGTAGTGTGTAGAGAGACCCTCTCCGCTTCGCCATCCGGATGGCTAGTTTTCGTTTTCGTTCCACGTTCCATGTTCACCGTTCAACGTTCAACGTTAATCGTTCACCGCATCCTCCTGCTATCCATGTAGCTTTGTAGGATGATAGTGGCGCTTATCTCGTCCACCAACTCCTTGCGCTGGCGGTCCTTCTTCTTCAGTCCGCCGTCAAGCATAGCCTGATGTGCCAGCACCGAGGTGAATCGTTCATCCACATACTCCACGGGGATATTGGGCAGTACCTTGCGCAAGCGATTCACAAAGGGCTCTATGCGTGCCATATTCTCCGATGGTTGGTTATTCATCTGCTTGGGCAACCCCACCACGATGCGCTCTACCGGTTCGCGCTTCACATAGTCGAGGATGAAGTCCATCAACGTATGTGTAGGCACCGTAGTGAGTCCGTTAGCAATGATCTGCAACACATCGGTCACCGCCAGTCCCGTACGTTTCTTTCCGTAGTCAATCGCGAGTATTCGTCCCATGGTGCAACAAAGTTACGCTATTCTTAAATGCTATAAACTTAATGTTTATTAAAAAACTAAAATAAAGGGCGACCATCGGGTCACCCTTTATATCTCATTCCGTATAGGGATTACTTGTTCAACAGAATCCAAGAGCCCTGGAAGTCCACACGGCTAGGATACTTCACCTTGAATGACTCACGAGCCTGAGCAGCCTCCACCTTGGTGTCATATGAGCCGATGATAACGCGGAACATGTTCTTCTCCACATTCTTCACGATACCAGCCTTGTAACCCTCACCTACGAGATAGTCCTTCAGGTTTTGAGCATTGGCCTGCAGGCTGAAGCTGCCACACACCACGCTATAAGCCTTCAGTTCACCGCTTACCGATACGGCAGCTACCTGCTCCTGACGAACGGGAGTAGCATCATAATCATCTGCCGCGGGAGCTGTTGCCACAGGAGTAACGGCAACCGGTGCATTCACCTGCACTTGTGCAGTTTCCTGAGCCTTAGCGGCTTCGTAAGCCTGTTTGTAGGCACTTTCTTTTGACTTACATGAGGTAAACACGAGCGCTACGCTCAACAATCCGAATAAAACACTTTTCTTCATATCAATAATTATTTTTTTTTCTACAATTAGACTGCAAAGATAATATTTTTTTTCTAACCTACCGACTCTGCAAGCATTTATTTAACGTGAGTTCGATATAAGACTCCTTTTTGAGAGAGTTGGGAGTCCGGAGTTCGAAGTTCGAATTACGAGAGTTGAGGGTTGAGGGTTGAGGGAGTGCGGAGGTGCGTTGAGTGAGAATTAAGAATTCAGCATTCCTTTCCATCCTCCCCATCACCCAGGCGTATGCATCCCGTCTCGAGGGCCAGCTGCTCATATCGTTCCCTCAGTCGGGGCATTCGTGAGGCACGTATCGAGAGCCTCAGTCGGCAGTCCATCTGGAAGTCCTGCTCCACCACCGCGGGCTCCTCCTCCTTGACGATGTGCATCACCTCGTTCATCATCGGGTACTCGAAGTACACGTCGAGTATCAGGTCCACAGTCTTCTCCACCACCTCGGCCACGTCGAGTGCCTCGGCTGCCGCTGCCTTATAGGCCACGATGAGTCCGCCCGTACCCAGCTTGATGCCGCCGAAGTAGCGTACCACGACGACGAGTATGTCCGTGAGTTCGCGGCTGTTGATGGCTCCGAGGATGGGGCGTCCCGCCGTTCCC
The DNA here is from genome assembly GCA_045654445.1 of Bacteroidaceae bacterium. Lineage (GTDB taxonomy): Bacteria > Bacteroidota > Bacteroidia > Bacteroidales > Bacteroidaceae > UBA1189. The sequence goes on from JAZONI010000155.1 coordinate 17,418, forward strand.
GAAGGTTCTCCATTGTCGTTGGCGCGGAAGTTGGTGCGCTCATGGCCCAGCATGTAGGCGTAGCACACGTGGCGTGCGTCGAAGTACTTCTTCTGACATACGGCGAGGTGCTCCTTGATCTCCTCCAGTGTAGTCACAGGGAAGGCCATGGCGATAAACTTGCTACGTTTCTCAGTAAAGATGCCCTCACACGGGGCTGCTATGGTTTTATAGGTATCCAAGGTGTTGGGGGTTAATGTTGAATGATGAATGATGAATGATGAATGATGAATGGTGAACCGCAAAGGCTAAAACCAATGGTCAATATGCATTTCTTTAGCGAAGATAGTATAAAATATCCATTTATTGAACACTACACATAGCGAACTTGACAAACCTATCGCTGAGGACTCCGACTTGCATAGGTGGTTGAGAGTTAGGCGGAATGAAGTAGGAATGCCCTCAAGATGAGTAGAAATTTATAGAAATATTAATCGTCAACTCTTCACATTATGAGGAACTTTTGATGGTGAAAAACTTTCTTGTCCCAATCTCTAGATGGAAAAATTAGTATGTTCAACCACTCTATTCCTCAGCACCGGGATATTTATATTCATATCCACGGAAACCTTATTGAAATCGACAATGTCGTTATACTTTACAATATAAGGCCACAGACGCTTATCGCCATAATACTTACGTGCCAATTGGATAATAGTCTCTCCACTCTGCAATGTATGCGTACACATTGTGCCATCGATGCGAAAATCCGTTGTATCAGCCTGCGTAATATTCTTGAGGCTCTTAGCTGCCAATGACTCAGTGATGACCAAGGAATTGACTTCTTTTGGCACACTTGATACTACTTGAGTTGCCTGCATCGTCTGCTCTTCGGCAAATTGGTTATCCGCCACTACATTGGCTAGGGATGACGCCCCTTCCTCTTTTATGGAATCATTAATGGTATCAACAATAGATGTTATAGATTCTGTCGTACATTCATCCACCTCTATTTCTTGCACGAAATTGGATTTTCCACTGTTCATGTCTTCACCGACCCTGCTTTTGCTTGAAGCAACAAACGGATCAGTAGACATGTAATAATATACTCCTCCCGCTAGGATAACAAGCAATACAATAAGATACCAACGTGAACGTTTCTTCTGAGTGACAGGCACTACCCTTTTCTCGGCTTCAGCAACCAGGTTGTCTTCCGTTACAGCATTAGTTGTTACTGATTCTTTAGGTTCCTCTGTATGCTCGGTGCTATTCTCTGAAACAGGTTTCTCGCCAACCTCTTCCACTTCATGTATATCTGTAGATGGGGTATCCGCAGGACTATTATCAATGGCTTCTGAAACAACTTCCTGGTCTGTTTCTTGCAACTCCATCGCTTGACTTTCCTGCTCAACCGATTCGACATCGGTTTCATTGACTACGTTTATCTGTTCGGTAGGAGCCTCGAGAAATTCCTCTTCAGTATAGCCTTCATTAAGTTCTGTGGGCTCGAAATGAGCAAAGGGACGGTTCACAAACTCTTTCATGGCACTATCGGGAGTGAACGACACCTTGGTATGCCCCTTGATGGTGATGCGCTCGCCAGTATTGACATCAATGCTGCCACGGTCGCTCACCTCCATCAGTTTGAAGGTACCCAAACCCTTCACCTTTACCAGATTGTCTTCATTCAACCCCATCTCGATGGTTTCAATGAAGGCATGCAAAAAGTTATCGGCTACATCTTTACCCAATCCACTCTTGGCTGCCAGTTCCTCAGCTATATTTATCAGTGAAATTTTTCCCATAGTTCAGATTATTCGGCATTAAACTTCTCCTTCAGGACATTGCTCTGCTTGAAACCGAGCACCAATTTGGGCGGAATGAGATAGCGCTTGCCCGTAGTGGGGTTCACTGATATACGTTCCATCTTCTTCTTTACCTCGAAGGTGCCGAAGCCAGTGAAAGTCACCGTATCGTTATGCTCAAAATGCTCTTCGAGTATCTTGATGGTGTCGTTTATCAATTTGCCTGTAGCACTTGCCGATAGGTTGGTCTGCCTAGACAATTCTGCGATAAATTCTTTGTTATTCATGGATTTACCAATATTTTTAGAGGTTTAGGAGGGCTGGAGTGCATACAATCGTCAGTTCACTGATTTCATTTCCCTCATGCTTCGTTCATTTATTATATTACTTTTCCATACAAGTCAAATTCATCGGCACTTGTAATTTCAACCTGATAGTAGAGCCCTATCTCAACCTCGTTTTCAGACTTGAGCAACAGCACTTCAGGGTCTACCTCGGGCGAATCGTACTGGGTACGGCCAACGTAGTAGTTACCCTCTTCACGATCGATGACTACCTGCATGGTTTGTCCGATGCTGGCTGCACTCACCTCCTCGGCAATGCGTTGCTGTATGCGCATCAAACGGTCGAGGCGCGACTGCTTCACATCATCCCCAATGTCATCTTCGTAGTGTTCGGCAGCATAGGTACCCTCCTCTTCAGAGTAGGCAAAGGCTCCCATGCGTTCGAAACGCATATCTTTGACAAATTGCACCAACTCATCGAACTCCTCGTCGGTCTCACCAGGGAAGCCTACCATCAGCGTAGTACGCAGATAGATTCCCGGCACCTCACGGCGGATAGCTTGCAGCAGGGCAATCGTCTCTTCCTTGCTAATGTTACGGCGCATGCGCTTCAGCACATTGGTACTCACATGCTGCAGAGCAATATCAAGGTACTTGCACACATTGTCGCGCTCACGCATCACACGCAACAGATCCATGGGGAAATGGGTAGGATATCCGTAATGTAGGCGCACCCACTTCACACCCTCTACATCAGCGATGCGCCCCACAAGTTCGGCTATCGACTGTTTCTTATAGAGATCCGCACCATAGTAGGTAAGGTCCTGTGCAATGAGCTGTATCTCTGTCACGCCCTTGCTCACGAGTAGACGTACCTCATCGACAATCTCTTCCATAGGGCGGCTTACATGATGGCCCGTGATGATAGGTATAGCGCAATAGGCACATGTGCGGTCGCAACCCTCAGAAATCTTCACATAGGCATAGTGGTTGGGGGTTGTGAGGACACGATCCAATTGACAATTGACGGTTGACAATTGACTATTATCCATCTTTAGATCACTTACGATTTTATCCCAGTCAAACTTACCATAGTAGCCATCTACTTGGGGAATCTCTTCGCCCAGCTCGGCCATGTAACGTTCTGAGAGGCATCCCATCACGAATACTTTGCGTACACGACGCTTTGCCTTGAGTTCACACACATCAAGAATCATGTTAATGGACTCTTCTTTGGCATCGCCGATAAAGCCACAGGTATTGATTACTACAATCTCACCCTTTACCTGCACGGGATTGTGGCGCATGGTATAGCCATTCACTTCGAGCATCTTCATCAACTTCTCCGAATCGACTAGATTCTTCGAACATCCGAGGGTGATAACATCTATTTGGTTTTTAATCATATGTTTCAGGAGTTCAGGAGTCAGGAGTTCAGGAGTTCAGACAATAGTCTGTTCGCTGATTTCCATTTCCCTTTTGTTACGGTAGTTATTTTAGGAGTCAGGAGTCTCCTGAATACTAGAACAACGAATCCACAAATTCCTTTTTATTGAAAGGCTGAAGGTCATCAATACCCTCGCCCAAGCCCACGTAGCGTACAGGAATCTTGAATTGGTCAGATACACCAATCACTACACCACCCTTGGCTGTGCCGTCTAGCTTAGTGATAGCCAAGGCAGTAACCTCTGTTGCCAATGTAAACTGGCGAGCCTGCTCAAAGGCATTCTGTCCAGTAGAGCCATCGAGCACCAAGAGAACCTCGTTGGGCGCATAGTCCACCACCTTCTTCATCACATTCTTAATCTTGGTGAGCTCGTTCATCAACCCCACCTTATTGTGCAAGCGGCCTGCAGTATCGATGATTACCACATCGGCATTATTGGCCACGGCCGATTTCAAGGTATCGAAAGCCACTGAAGCAGGGTCTGAACCCATCTTCTGCTTCACCACAGGCACATCGGCACGACGTCCCCACTCCACCAACTGCTCAACAGCAGCGGCACGGAAGGTATCAGCAGCACCAAGATACACCTTTAAGCCTGCCTTCTTGAACTGATGGGCCAGTTTACCGATGGTAGTGGTCTTACCTACACCATTCACGCCGACCACCATGATCACATAGGGGCGCTTGGCATCATCAGGGATTGAGAATCCTTCGGTATTAGTCGTTTCGTTCTCTATGAGCAACGATGCTATTTCTTCTTTCAATATGCTGTTGAGTTCGTTGGTCGTCACATATTTGTCACGCGCCACGCGCTCTTCGATGCGCTTAATGATTTTCAGTGTGGTTTCGATACCCACATCCGAAGTTATCAATGCCTCTTCCAGGTTGTCGAGCACCTCATCATCCACCTTCGACTTACCCGCTATAGCACGGGTAATCTTACCCAACACGCTCTCCTTTGATTTCGACAATCCTTTGTCGAGCACTTCTTTTTTGTCCTTTGAGAAAAATGAAAAGAATCCCATAACGTCTTTTATATCTTAAAATAACATGCAAAATTACTTATAAAAAACGAGATGGACAAAAAAAAAAACATTTATCCGCGTAAAGACAATATGACAACCAAATTGTCAGTCCATATGTTATGGTATGTTATTTGTTTACAATATAACGTAAAAGGTATAGGATTGCATCTTTTATAACGTTATCTTTGCAGTCCCAAAATAGATATAGGATATGAACGGACAATATTCACAGAAACTATCTGATATACTCGTCTATAGTCGCGAGGAGGCCGGCCGCTTACACTGCGACTACATAGGCCCCGAGCATCTGTTGCTAGCACTGCTGCGCGATGGGGACAATATGGCTGTAGACCTACTGAACAAGTTGCACGCCAATTTGCGCACCATAAAGTCAGAGATAGAAAACGACATCGAGCGCACCAACACGTTCAATGACACAGCACAATCGCTAGACCTCAACAGCATAGCCAATAAAATCATGCGTCTCGCACTGCTCGAGGCACGCATGCTCAAGAAGTCACCTGCCGATGTAGAGCATCTGCTCTTGGCCATCTTAAAGGAAAATCACAATATGGCGGCTGACGTTTTGTCACGAAACGAAGTCAACTATGACAAAGTGATGGATTTATTGTCTATAAAGTCGGACTATAGCAATGGCGATTTCATGGACGAAGATGAGGACGACGAGTTCCCCACCAAGAACAAGGCAAATACACACTCTACGGCTACCAAGCAGCAGCCCAAGACATCGAGCGACACACCCGTGATCGACAATTTCGGTGTCGACATGACCAAAGCAGCAGCCGAAGGCAAACTCGACCCAGTCATCGGTCGCGAAAAAGAGATTGAGCGCATAGCACAAATCCTGAGCCGCCGCAAAAAGAATAACCCCGTACTCATCGGCGAACCCGGTGTGGGCAAATCAGCTATCGTAGAGGGATTAGCACTGCGTATTGTACAGAAGAAGGTGTCACGCATACTCTTCGACAAGCGTGTGGTGATGCTCGATATGGCCTCTGTAGTGGCAGGAACAAAGTATCGCGGACAATTCGAAGAGCGTCTGCGCTCTATCCTCAACGAGTTACAGAAGAATCCCAATACCATCCTTTTCATCGACGAGATACACACGATCGTCGGAGCAGGCTCGGCAGCAGGTTCAATGGATGCAGCCAACATGTTGAAGCCGGCGTTGGCACGCGGTGAGATACAATGCATTGGTGCTACTACGCTCGACGAATATCGCAAAACCATTGAGAAAGATGGTGCTTTGGAACGCCGTTTCCAAAAAGTATTGGTAGAGGCACCCGATGCTGAGGAGACCATACATATATTAAAGAATATCAAGGGCCGCTACGAAGATCACCACAACGTACGCTATACCGACGAAGCCATCGAGGCTTGCGTAAAACTTTCGGAGCGCTATATCACCGACCGTTGCTTCCCCGACAAGGCCATCGACGTGATGGACGAGGCTGGTTCGCGTGTACACCTCACCAACATACAGGTACCGCAAGAGATCGAGAACCAGGAGGCACGCATCGCCGATACACACAATCAGAAAAACCTGGCTGTAAAGAACCAGGACTATGAACTGGCTGCTGACTACCGCGACCAGGAGCGCCGCCTCGAGAACGAACTCGCCGAGATGAAGCGCAACTGGGAGGCTGGCCTCAAAGAACATCGCGAGATAGTAGACGAAGCACAGATTGCCGAAGTGGTATCGATGATTTCTGGCATTCCCGTGCAGCGCATGGCACAGTCAGAGGGCGTACGCATGAAGGGTATGCGCGAAGCGCTCAACCGCAGCGTCATCGCACAAGAGACTGCTATCAACAAATTAGTGAAAGCCATACAGCGTAACCGCCTCGGACTAAAAGACCCCAACCGTCCCATCGGAACCTTCATGTTCCTCGGCCCCACAGGTGTAGGTAAGACCCTGCTTGCCAAAGAACTGGCACGCCATATGTTCGGCTCCACCGATGCCCTCATCCGCATGGATATGAGTGAGTTTATGGAGAAGCACACCGTATCGCGCCTCGTAGGAGCACCTCCGGGCTACGTAGGCTACGAGGAGGGCGGACAGTTGACTGAACGTGTACGCCGTCGTCCCTACTCCATCATCCTATTGGATGAGATAGAGAAGGCCCATGCCGATGTGTTCAACCTATTGTTACAGGTGACCGACGAAGGCCGCCTCACCGATGGCAACGGTCGTCTCGTAGACTTCCGCAACACGGTCATCATCATGACCTCGAACGTCGGTTCACGCCAACTCAAGGACTTCGGCCGTGGCGTAGGTTTCTCCACCCAGATGGAGTTCGACGACAAGGAACACTCACGTAGCGTCATCCAAAAGGCACTCAACAAGACCTTCTCGCCCGAATTCCTCAACCGTATCGATGAAATCGTCACCTTCGACACCCTCGGCGATACCGCCTTGCGCACAATCACTGACCTTGAGGTGAACAAACTCATCAGCCGCCTTGCTGCTATCGACATCAAGGTAGAGGTTACCGACGAGGCACGCACCTACATCAGCCGCAAGGGATACGACCCACAATATGGTGCCCGTCCCATCAAACGCGCTGTGCAGACCTACCTCGAAGACGAATTAGCCGAGATGCTTGTAGAGAATGCTCCTAGCAACAACCAACACATTGCAGTAGGATATAATGACGAAACAGAAAAGTTAGAATACAAGACATTAGAGAATGCATAAATAAAAATAGAGGGCCAAGCGGCCCTCTATTTTTATTTATCGCTACAACGTGTGGATTACATCGCCTGCATCTTCTTGATGATAGCCTCTACGCTATCTCCAAAGTCGATGTACAATTTACGGAAATAACCCTTAACATTACCGGGCTGTGGGTGATTGGCACGAGCCAAGAATTCGTTCTGCAAGTTGAGTATATCGGTCAACACCTCATCAACCTTCGCATTGTCCGACTTCTTCACCATCTTGAGTATGATACACTCTTGAAACAAATCACCTACCACGTAGTTGATGCTTTTCTTCAGTTCTCTCTTGTTTGCCATAAGACATTGAGTTATGAGTTATACATTTAAACTTGTGAGCAACAACGACAAGTGCAACCTCTGCGTTGCAACAATACCTTGTTTGCACAGTGTAAAAGTAGTCAATAAAAATAAAACGGCCAAATCTTCGAGAAAAAAAGCGATAAATTTGATAATCTCGCAAAAAAATGCAAAATTTGCGTCACCATACCATTTTATATATCTATAATAGGATAGTGTGGCTAAATGAAAAGACTTTTATTTCACTTTAATATTAAACTACAATGAAGAAAAGCGCATTGCAAATGGCTAGATCTTCGTATCAGCCAAAGTTGCCCCAAGTATTGAGAGGTGCTGTAAGAATTGAGGAGGGTGCTCCCACACAGTCTGTTGCTGACCAAGAGGCTATCAAGGAGTTGTTCCCCAACACCTATGGCACTCCTATGTTGAAGTTCGTTCCTGCTGAGAAGATGGAAAGCAAGCCCATCAATGTGGGTGTAATCCTCTCTGGTGGTCAGGCTCCTGGTGGTCACAACGTGATCTCTGGTCTCTTCGACGGTCTTAAGATGCTCAACGCAGAGAGCCGTCTCTTCGGTTTCCTCATGGGTCCCGACGGTTTGGTTAAGCACAACTACCGCGAACTCACTGCTGACGTGATTGACCAGTACCGCAACACTGGTGGTTTCGACATGATCGGTTCAGGCCGTACCAAGCTCGAGGCTAAGGAGCAGTACGACAAAGGTCTTGAGATCCTCAAGAAACTCAACATCAGCGCTCTCGTAATCATCGGTGGTGACGACTCTAACACCAACGCTTGCGTACTCGCTGAGTACTATGCTTCTATCAACGCTGGCGTACAGGTTATCGGTTGTCCCAAGACCATCGACGGTGACTTGAAGAACGAGATGATTGAGACCTCATTCGGTTTCGACACCGCTTGTAAGGTATACGCTGAGGTAGTAGGTAACATTGAGCGCGACTGTGACTCAGCTCGTAAATACTACCACTTCATCAAGTTGATGGGTCGCTCAGCTTCACACATTGCCCTTGAGGTAGCTCTTCAGGTACAGCCCAACATCTGTATCATCTCTGAGGAGGTAGAGGCTAAGAATCAGTCACTCGACGATGTAGTAACTTACATCGCTGAGGTTGTAGCTAAGCGTGCTGCTAACGGTAACAACTTTGGTACTGTGCTCATCCCCGAGGGGCTCATCGAGTTCATCCCCGAGATCAAGTCACTCATCAGCGAGCTCAACGACTTCCTCGCTCACAACGCTGCCGAGTTTGCAGCTGTTGATGCCAAGTCGGATCGTAGCCATGTCGTTCTGTGAGCCAAGGAGTTGGGTAC
>JAZONI010000156.1:0-8212 GCA_045654445.1 Bacteroidaceae bacterium
TTCTTGATGATGGGGAAGATGTTTTCGGTCGTTACCCCGATGTTACCTGTTTTCATATTGTTTTAAGTTTTTAGATTATATTTTTTGTCAACAGTCAACGGACAACAGACTACAGACTGCCATCCGGGTGGTCTAATTTAATAAGGAACAATGTTCCGAGGGGTAAGGTTGCAAATGGAGTGCCATAAGTGGATGTGGGGGAGACGTGCTGACAAAATGTCGCGAGGTGTGACAATGTGGAATTCTCTGTTTGCGCTCGTTGAGATTTGCGTTTTCGCTTGATAGCACTAACTTTAGCCTGCTTTGCAGTCTGAAATTAGGCTTCGGCTCGGAAAACTGCAAATAATTTTAACTTTGTTGAATCTCTGCCTCATTCAGTAAAGAAAATACTAGCATTTTCTATACATTCATTCGTTGAGATTTGGCATTTCGCTCGGCTTGCACTAATTTTGCAGTTTGAATTGAAATGAATGGGATGGAGGCAGCGATTTGCAGGCATTCCGTAAGGAAAGACGAAGAAAACAAATAAATATACAACTATGTTGACAGCAAAAGAAATTAGAGAGTCTTTTAAGAGTTTCTTTGAGAGCAAGGGACACCAGATCGTGCCCTCAGCTCCTATGGTGGTGAAGGATGACCCCACACTGATGTTTACCAATGCTGGTATGAACCAGTTTAAGGATATCATCCTCGGTAACGCGGCAGCGAAATATAAGCGTGTGGCCGACTCGCAGAAGTGTCTGCGCGTGAGCGGTAAGCACAACGACCTCGAAGAGGTGGGCCACGATACCTATCACCACACCATGTTCGAGATGTTGGGCAACTGGTCATTTGGCGACTACTTCAAGCAGGAGGCCATCGACTGGGCATGGGAGTACCTCGTAGATGTGCTCAAGCTCGATCCCAAGAACCTCTACGCCACCGTCTTCGAGGGCAGCAAGGAGGAGGGTCTCGACCGCGACGATGAAGCAGCGTCTATCTGGGAGCGCCACCTGCCCAAGGATCACATCATCAACGGTAACAAGAAGGATAACTTCTGGGAAATGGGTGACACAGGTCCCTGTGGCCCCTGCTCAGAAATCCATATCGACCTCCGCTCTGAAGAGGAGAAGGCTCAGGTGCCTGGTGCACAGATGGTGAACCATGACCACCCGCAGGTAATCGAGATCTGGAACCTCGTGTTCATGCAATATAACCGCAAGGCTGACGGCAGCCTCGAGTCATTGCCCGCCAAGGTTATCGATACCGGTATGGGCTTCGAGCGTCTCTGCATGGCTATGCAGGGCAAGACCTCAAACTACGACACCGACGTGTTCCAGCCCATCATCAAGGTGATTGCTGCCATGTCGGACAAGGTATATGGCGAGGACGCCAAGAACGATGTGGCTATGCGTGTAATCGCCGACCATATCCGTACCATCGCATTCTCAATCACTGACGGACAGCTTCCCTCAAACGCAAAGGCGGGTTATGTGATCCGTCGTATCTTGCGTCGTGCTGTACGCTATGCCTACACCTTCCTCGGACAGAAGCAGGCATTCATGTATCGCCTCATTCCCGTACTCATCGAGAGCATGGGTGACGCTTATCCCGAGCTGAAGGCACAGCAGACTCTCATCGAGAAGGTGATCAAGGAGGAGGAGGAGTCGTTCCTCCGCACACTGGAGACAGGTATCCGCTTGCTCGACAAGGTGATTGCCGACACCCGCGCTGCTGGCAAGCAAGAGATCAGCGGTGTAGATGCCTTCACCCTTTACGATACCTATGGCTTCCCCCTCGACCTCACCGAGCTCATCCTCCGCGAGAATGGCATGAGCGTATGTCTCGCTGAGTTTACCGCTGAGATGGACAAGCAGAAGGCCCGCGCACGCAACGCTGCTGCCGTAGACCTGGGCGACTGGGTGGTATTGACCGAAGGCGAGAGCGAGTTTGTGGGCTATGACTATACCGAGCACGATGCACGCATCCTCCGTTACCGTAAGGTGACACAGAAGAAACAGGAGCTCTATCAGATTGTACTCGACAAGACTCCCTTCTACGCCGAAAGCGGTGGTCAGGTGGGCGACACCGGTGCTATCGTGAGCGAATATGAGACTATCGACATCATCGACACCAAGAAGGAGAATGGTCTTTCTGTACATATCACTACCAAACTGCCCGAGCACCCCGAGGCTGAGTTCATGGCATGCGTAGACACCGAGAAGCGCGAGGCATGTGCTGCCAACCACTCATGTACTCACCTCATCGACGAAGCATTGCGCGAGGTATTGGGCACACACGTAGAGCAGAAGGGCTCATTGGTAACTCCCGATTCATTGCGTTTCGACTTCTCACACTTCCAGAAGGTGACCGACGAGGAACTCCGCCAGGTAGAGCACTTGGTGAATGCCAAGATCCGTGCCAATGTAGAGCTCAACGAATACCGCAACCTGCCCATCGAGAAGGCTCGCGAACTGGGTGCTATCGCCCTCTTCGGTGAGAAGTATGGCGACCTCGTACGCGTAATCCAGTTTGGCAACTCTATCCAGTTCTGTGGCGGTACCCACGTGAGCGCTACCGGTAAGATTGGTATGGTGAAGATTGTGAGCGAGAGCAGCATCGCCGCTGGTGTACGCCGTATCGAGGCTATCACAGGCTCTAAGGTAGAGGAGATGCAGGACAAGCTGCAGGATTCGCTCAACGACATCCGTCAGCTCTTCCACAACGCACCCGACTTGAAGGCTACCATCGCCAAGTTCATCGCCGAGCATGACGACCTGAAGAAGCAGATCGAGGAGTTCATGAAGGAGAAGGCTGCATCGCTCAAGGCAGAGTTGGTGCAGAAGATGACCTGCGTGAATGGTGTCAATGTAATCAAGGCTGTAGTAACTATGCCTGCCGAGGCAGTGAAAAACATCGTGTTCCAACTGCGTGGCGAGATCACTGAGAACCTGCTTGTAGTCATCGGCAGCGTGGACAACGAGAAGCCCCTGCTCACCGTATCGGCCAGCGAGGACCTCACCGCTAAGGGCGTGAACGCCGGTCAGCTCGTGCGCGAGGCAGCCAAGCTCATCCAAGGTGGTGGTGGCGGTCAGGCACACTTCGCAACTGCGGGTGGTAAGAATCCCGACGGCATCATCAGTGCCGTTGACAAGGTGGTGGAGCTCGCTACAGCATAAAGCCACAGCATCATAGCTATTCACAAAGCCTTCTCCACACGGGGAAGGCTTTTTCCATTCAGAGAATTATCCATACTTTTGAGGTAAACCTCGAAAGTACTCGGCACTCGCTGTAACAAATATTGAAACAAGTTTCATGTTTTTTGCTTGTTTATTACTACTTTTGTAACATAAAAAAAAGTAGTGCACGTTATGAAGCTCCGCACCGTGATATATATATCCCTTCTTGCCGCCCTCTGCATGCTCTCGTGTAGCCGTCACTCGGTGCATTGGGAGACGCTGGCGCAGGTTGAGACATTCATTGAGGAGCAGCCTGACAGTGCGCTGACGGCTTTGAAGCATATCGATGCGCAGGAGCTGGCGGGCAAGGAGGAGAGGGCAAAGTATGCTTTGCTGCTGTCAATGGCGATGGACAAGAACTATATCGACCGCACTGATTTCGATGTGCTGCAACCTGCCATCGACTATTACCAGAGTCACGGCACGGCTACGGACAAGCTGCGCACCTATTATTATCAGGGGCGAATCTACCAAAACCAGCAGAAGCATGATGAGCTGGCCATGCAGTGTTTTGTAAAGGCCCTGACCGAAGGTGCGGCATCAGAGGATATACTGACCAAAGCACGAGTGCTGTTCACCCAAGGCCGTATCTACAGCACCATCTATGAATGGGACAAATGCATCGCTACCTATCTCGAGGCGGCTGAGTACTTCAAGAGCATGGGCAGAACGAGTAGCTATGTCAATTGTATTGCGAGTGTCATCAATGTATATACCATAACAGGAGATGCTGCGCAAGCGGAGAAATACATAGCCTTGGCGCAGGAAGATTTAGACAAATGCAATGCGAAGATAAAGGCCTATTTCTATTCCAATTATCTCACCTACTTGGCGACTTATGGCCAAGATGAAGATGATATTCGGGTTGCAATAGATAAATATGTCAGTATCTCTTCCTCAGGAGATACCGATTGGCTATCGGTAGCAAATGCATATTTAAGAATAGGTGATGCATCTGCTGCTATGGATGCGCTCTCGTGTCATAACAAAATACGCAATGTCGCTCAGAAGGTAAAATACCATGCTTTACTTGCCGACATCTACAAACAAGGAAAAAACTACAAAGAGGCGATGGATGTTTACGAGCGCTATGTGGCGCTTACGGATTCTTTAGAGTATGCAAGAGTAAAGTCGGACATACAGTTCGTAGAAGAGAAGCATTCTTTGGAATTGAAGAATGTTCGTGAGAAAGCCAAGAACGACATGACCATATTGATAGCAGTGGTGATTGTAGTTATTATCCTCTCACTTCTCATCATCGCACGCTACAGACTGCGAATGAAGACTGCAGAGTCTGAGCTGGCCAAGCAAGAGAAGGAGCGATACATGCAACTGTATACACAGATGGAGCAAGAGCGCGATACCCTCACAGAACTGCTGGAGCAAAACAAAGGATTGGATCAGGCTGCAAGAGATGCCTTGTTGGGAAGAATCGCCCTGCTCAACCGTTTCTTTATGGCCAATATCACCAACAACCCCGATGCGGGCCGAAAGGTAGATAAAGAGATCGACGCGCTACTGAAGAATAAGGAGGAGTTCATGACCTCTACCCGTATGGCCTTTGCTGGTAGCCATCCCCATTTCATCAAGCACCTGGAGCGTTGCGGACTCAACGAGTGGGAGATGGGGTATTGCTGCCTCTATGCCTTGGGACTGAAAGGCAAAGAGATTGGCGAATACATACAGATGAAGAGCCACTTCAACAATAGTAGCGACATCCGCAAGAAGCTCGGTCTTCCCGAGCATGGCACCACATTGGGCACCCATATCCGCCAATTGCTCAGCGAGGCATAACCCTATTATTTGCATAAGTACCCGCACCCCATCAGACATACGATCGTCTGGTGGGGTGTTGCACATTTGTACCGCGTCAAACAAAACTTTACAGAACTCCAGCCATGAGTTCTGAAATCGCGAAACTGAAATCTGAAATCCAAAAATTACCCCCCCCACCTGAAAATCAAGCAGTTACAAATATGCAATCTGAAATAGTTGTTTTCTCGATGAAATAATTGCAGCATACCTTTGCAAGCGAAAACATTAAAAATATTTACGTATGAAAACATTTATTTTATCAGCCATGCTATGCTTAGCAACGCTCTGCGCCTTCGGGCAAAACAATGGAGATTCTGAAACTCCAGTGCCTATAATTATGCAGCAGCACAAAACAATACCCCAATCCACTACTGACATGCAAGAACGTAGCCTCCAGTATTGGGAAGTGAGTGCCTATGTACACCCTGTATCAGAAGAAGTAGAGGTCAACCTATATAACATAGGAAATGCAACTATTTCACTTGTAAATGCGGATGGTGAGGTAGTAGACACTGCCGAAGTAGACACAAGCATCCCGTCTACAGTGACACTACAAGTCGATGGCTGTAGTAACATCTATTACATTGTAGTAACATCTCCCACAATATACGCAGAGGGAAGTTTTGAAATATAGTATTATAAATTAACAAAACATCATCTATTAATTAAAAACAAGAAAACAATGAAAAAGTTTAGATTTCAATTAGTAGCAGTGTTAACTGCATGTTGTTCATTGGGTATGGTATCATGCGACAATGAAGAGTTCTCTAGTGTAGAATGCACAGAAGTGCCTATTGTGGAAGTTTCAACAATGGGAGTATGGCAATCACAAACAAGATCGGGCGGCAATGCTAACATGCCCGTACTTCGTTTCAAAGACCAGCAAGCATACGATGTTGTAATGACTGAATTGAAAACGATGGATGAAAAAGCCATATTAGACTATTTTGCAAAACTCGGTTTTGACGGTGCTTATAGTGAATGGCATAAAGCAGACAAAGAATTAGATGCCATTTTTGATATTGAAGATTCGACAGAGGTATGTAATGCAATCGAGAACTTCAAGGAGAAATATGCTGTCATGTTCTCTTTTGACCCCAACGATGAGTTTGATGTGACTCCCTATCTCAACTTCACAGACAATGAGATGTCATTGATTGGTAACATAGCTGGATTTGTAGTAATAGGTGAGACATTGGTTGGAGCAGAATCTAACCTTCCGACATTTAATATCCACACATATACCTCAGATGTACAGATGATACAAACTGGTCAAACCAGAGTTTACACAGGTCCTGTTGAACCAGGATTCAAAGGGTTTAATAATGCTTCACTCACAATTTCCAAGGATAAATTTTCCTGTACCATGACATTAGGTCGTATTGTTAACGGAAATTCTTTTGCCGTAGAGTTCATCACAAAGAAAAAAGTACTTTTCTGGAAGAAAAAAGTAAAAGCGTCATGTTCAATGATGTTAGAAACCATAAGTTCAGTATCGACTATTAAAGGACTAGTAATTTGCCCAGAACCTGCTATAGTGTCAATTCTAAATGTTCCTATTGAAGCTGTAGGAATGAACTATGATGCCAATGTCACAGACTTCACTTGTGATAAATGCGAGAATGTTATTGGAAGTAAATCATTTAAAGGAATCCAAGTAATATAATCCTTTTCGAAGAAAATGGAGTTCTTTAGATAACATATTTAACGAATATGAGAAAAACTTGTTTACTAATAATACTTGTAGCTATGACACTTCCCTGCATAGCGCAAGAGTTTCGTATAGGAGCGACAGCAGGTGTGAATGTAAATACGCCTAGTGGGAATTACACTGGTCAGACAGGACTCCGTGTGGGTGTAAAGGGAGAACTTGGATTTCCACAAGCCACCAAGGGGTGGTTTATGAATTTTGGGGTATTACTCTCTTCTCATGGATGGAAGAGTATGGGCTATTACGACAAGCCAACTGGTACATCACAGCAATGGAAGGCAACACCTTACTACCTAAATATCCCCGTGCATGTGGGTTATAAATTCATTTGTAGCGACAAACTGAAACTCTTCGCCTCTGTTGGCCCTTACGCAAGCATAGGTCTCTTCGGTAAAGAGACGATGACATCAACTTTGGCAGGAAAGTCCACTACAAGCACGGCATCAAACAATGTCTTTGCCGACAAGGCACAGAATCGTTTCGATTGGGGATTAGGGTTCCGCTTCGGTGCGGAATTGTATGACCATTGGCAACTCTCTGCAGGTTATGACTGGGGTATGAAAGACACCAGCAAAACGGGCATGCGCAACCGTACACTAAGTATTTCATGTGCATACGTATTTTGACAAAAGTACACTTTGTTAAAAACAAATTCCGTCACGGCGGATATGCCCTATCCGCCGTAAATGAGTATCAGGGTCTGTGACCCGAGAAGATAACAGGGGTTACAAACCGACTTGCCTCACTGCTAAAGTGGGGCAAGTTTCTTTTACGCATAAACTTTTCGTGGAAAAGCAACTACTTTATAAAAAAAAATGTATCTTTGCCCTTCAGTAGTTGAATGACTAAACCAATTTTATAAATCATAATTCACGAAAAGACTATGGCAAATAGTAAAGAAACACTTTTCAGCGAGTTTGCACCTACCACCACAGAAGCGTGGAAGGAGAAGGGCGTTGCCGACCTCAAGGGTGCTGACTACGAGAAGAAGCTGGTATGGAAGACCAATGAGGGATTCGCCGTACAGCCCTTCTATCGCCAGGAGGATATCGCCTCACTGGCAACCACTACTGCACTGCCGGGCGAGTTCCCCTTCGTGCGTGGTAACAAGAAAGACAACAATGAGTGGCTCGTGCGCCAGGATATCGAGGTGTGTGACTTCGCTGAGGCTAATGCCAAGGCATTGCATGCCGTAGAGCGTGGTGCCACCTCACTGGGCTTCAAGATCAAGGGCAAGATGCTCTCAGCAGAAGGCATCGAGACCCTGCTCGCAGGTATCCGTGCTTGCTGTGTAGAGCTCAACTTCAGCACCTGCCAAGGCAAGTGCGCCGAGCTCGCCGATATCCTCATCGCCTACTACACCGCTAAGGGCTACGACCTCGAGGTGTTGCGCGGTTCTATCAACTACGACCCCATGAGCAAGCTCATCGGCAAGGGTAAGGAGATAGGCGAATATGCCGACACCATG
>JAZONI010000157.1:0-15937 GCA_045654445.1 Bacteroidaceae bacterium
AGATTCTTAGGATTCGGCTATGGCTTCAGGGATTAGGAAATCATATCACAAGCAGCTCTTCGTGTTGCTGATTGCGTGCTTGTGGACCATCATACTGTGCTTCATCGGCTTCCAGTATGCGCGAGAGAAGCAGTACAAGACTCACTTCGTCAATGCCCAGCTGCAACTCTACAACAGTCACCTCGTGGGAGCCATCGATGATGGCGAAGACTACCGCGAGTGCATAAGCAGCCACGCACAGCCCTTCGAGGAGTTGCGCATATCGGTCATCACGCTCTCGGGCAAGGTGGTATATGACAATATGCTGCCGCCCGACTCGCTCGACAACCACAGCCAGCGACCCGAGGTGGCCGAGGCCATGAAGAAGGGCACGGGCTACCACATCGGACGACTCTCGGCCAGCGACGGGCGCGAATACTTCTACTCGGCCACCCGGGGCGACCGCGCCATCGTACGCACCGCCATACCCTACACAGCCACCTTGCGTGATCTGCTCGAGGCCGACTGGACCTTCCTCGGGGTGATGGTCTCCATCAGCCTTGTCATCAGCATACTGGCCTACTTCATCACCCGACGCATAGGAGCCAGCATCGAGCGCATCAACGAGATGGAGGCCGAGCAGGAGAAGACGCGCCTCAAACGCCAACTCACCAACAGCATCAACCACGAACTGAAGACCCCCGTGGCCTCCATCGGGGTATGCCTCGAGACCTTGCTCTCGGGCATCAACCTCAGCGAGGAGAAGCGCCAGGAACTCATCGAGCGCTGCTATGCCAACAACGAGCGTCTCCGCCGCCTGCTCGAAGACGTATCGCTCATCACGCGCATGGAGGATGGTAGTCAGCTCATTGGCAAGGAGCCTGTCTGCATCAATAACATTATTCATGAGATTGATTGTGAATTATCCGTTATGCCCCGTGAAGAGCGCCTCACACTGCATACTGACGTACCCGAACAGGTGGTGGTAGAGGGAAACCTCTCGCTCATCGGCTCCATCTTCCGTAACCTCACGGAGAATGCCATTGCCTACTCGGGCGGAAAGAATATCTACATCACGATAATCCAAAACAATGACAACCAGTGCTGCATCCGATTCGAGGATGATGGTTGTGGTGTGAAAGAGAGTCAACTCTCGCGCCTCTTCGAACGCTTCTACCGCGTAGACAAAGGGCGCTCACGCCAAATGGGTGGCACAGGCCTCGGCCTTGCCATCGTGAAGCACGCCGTACAATTCCATGGCGGCACTATCGCCGTTACCAATCGTCCTGGTGGCGGCTTGCGCTTCGATTTCTCTCTGAAGAAGTAAATAACGTGAGTTCGATATAAGTTTCCTAAGGAATTGTCCCCATAGATTAGATAGATTAGGGGGACGAGCGTAACGAAGTGGAGCGGAGGGGGTATTTTTTGAGTAAAAACCGTACCACCTCCCCCTCTACGAGGGTACTCCTCCTAACCTAGGAGGAGAATTCAATATATATATATTCTTATGTCGAACTCACGTTAAATATATTACAGAATATGCTTTAACGACTCCCGCCCGAACAACATGTCCGGGCGGGATGCTCTACTGTATAACAATCCTCGAAGAGGCAGAAAAACGTCTCTCAATCACGAAGGTGATTTCGCCTGTCACGAGTGGCAAAAAGACGAATAAGGCTGACTATAAGCAGTATCGTTATCATTAGAAATCGTTATTGGGAATCGTACGTCATCATCAGAGCAACCATACCATATAGCCGGCATAGACAAGTAGGAAGAACAGTGCATCCTTGCGGTCGAGCGTGTGTTTTTCAAAGGTACCAGTAGCGGCTAACAGGATAAGGCTGGAGAGGAGCATCACACCCCAATCAACGAAGGTGATGCCGCCCATCGTGAGCGGACAGATGGTGGAGGCTGCACCGAGGATGAGCAGGAGGTTGAAGATGTTGCTACCCACGATATTGCCAAGGGCCATTTGCCCCTTCTGCTTGGTGACGGCGATGACGGAGGAGACCAACTCGGGAAGTGAGGTGCCTCCCGCTACGATGGTGAGTCCGATAATGGCTTCGGACACGCCCCATTGGCGGGCGATTGTCGAGGCGGAATCAACGAACAGATTGCCTCCATAGATGAGACCTGCCAAGCCCACGATGATGGCAACGATGCATACCGGTGTGTAGCGATAGAGCCCAGTAGACGCGGTGGCTGCCTCTTCGGTTTGCCCGTCGCGTCCACCACGCAATGAACTCCATAGGTAGAGCGCAAAGAGGCCGAGCATGAGGAGACCGTCGATGCGGCCCAGTCCGTACTCGCCACGCCACACCTTACCCAGCAGGCATAGGGCAATGACAAGCACCGACACACCGATGTTGATGGGTATGTCGCGACGGATATTGTCACGTGTGTACTTGATGGGCATCAGCAAGGCGGTGATGCCGAGGATGAGCAACACGTTGAAGATGTTGCTACCTACGACATTGCCAATAGCGATATCACTATGGCCACCGATAGATGAGATGACGCTCACCACCAACTCGGGAGCACTGGTACCCATACCTACGATGGTGGCACCGATGATATATTCTGACATATGGAAGCGACGGGCTATAGCAGCGGCACCATCGACCAGCCAATTGGCTCCTACTACGAGGAGCACAAGGCTGAGGATAAGCATAATGTATGTCATCGGAGATTATCGTTTCATGGTTCCCCAATCGGTTACTGCCACATAGCCATGAGGCTCATACTTGAACAGGCGTGCTGCGATGAAGAGGTGGTCTTGTGACTCGAGCAACTCGACCAGTAGTCCGCCAGCATCATCGTTCTTGAGTGCCTTGAGGCGAGCTGTGTTGCCCTCTTCAAGACAATGACGTATGTCAGCCTGTAGGGCAACATTGAAACTGTATGATTGTTTGTTGACATCACTTCCCGTGGGAGCATAGGTGAGCTTGCTGCTACCGACAAAGAATTTGTATACAGCCAATACCGCAAAGAGGGTGATGAGGGCTATCTGTATGAGGCCGAACGTATTGTCCTTTTCGGGCTGTTGGGTATAGATGACGAAGAGCACTGCTGCGATGAGTAGCCACAACAGAGATTGTACACGATTGTTTGACTTTGTCTCTTGAATACATTCAGGATAGGTTGCCTGCATATCGGCAGCAACCTCATTGATATTTGTTTGCATATTCTAAGTTTCTTTTATATAGGTTTATGTTAGGGGAACGTTGAGCATTGAACGATTAATGTTTAACGTTGAACGCTTAATATTGAACCGACGCCAAACCAAGAGCAATCAAGTTTGCTCGAATTGCCGTGGTGCAAAGGGGAAAATCCTGCGTAGAAGGATTAATGATTAATGCGTTAATCGCAAGGAGTCCCTAACATCTCATCTGACAGCGATGATAGATGAAATATCCTATATGGAAACGAATAGATGCAATGGTGTGGCACTGCGCATAGTTGAGTTGTTCAGTGGTGGTATCTCCATAAAGATAGACCGCCGCCATCCGAACGATGCGCTGCGAAAGGTGGCCGAACGAGAGCGTGCGACTTGCGGGTACTCGTAAATGGAGTGTATTGGATGATAATCCCCAGCGGTTGGTGTTAAGTTGATGGCTGAAGATGTCGCTCTCGGGATTGCTGAGGATAGCGCTGCTCGCGGTCTCCTCTGCTACAAAGGAGCATTGCGATGCAGTCAAGGGAGTCTGTTCCGCTCCCATCTCTGGCTTGTCGGAACTTACGATGCATAGCAACAACAATGTGGCTATGCATGCAATCCATCTGAATCGGCTACCCTTTGTCTTCATAACGATGTGCAAATGTACGGCTTTATTTTTTAATAATACTCCTTAATATAAAGAAATATTATCTGTCGTCAGATTTATCCTTGTGAAGTGCCATGTGACACTTTGGTAAAACAATCATCATGGATGAATATTTAATAGCAATCGTCCACCTCACCCGAGATGGACGATTACTTTTTATACGTGTCAGCATTATTCGGTTATCAGGCTTACACAATCTTCTTCACCAGTCCAAACATGCGGTAGGGCATGTAGCGGAAGGGGAGGTCAATCCATGTGCCGGTGAGCACTACGGATCGGAGGTGTGAGAATACGCGGAAACTCTCTTCGCCGTGGTATCCGCCCATGCCCGAGTTGCCTACGCCGCCGAAGGGGATGTGCTCGTTGGCGATGTGCATGATGGTGTCGTTGATGCAGGCACCGCCCGATGAGGTGCGGTGGATGAGGTCGAGGCCATCGGTCTTGTGGCCGAAGTAGTAGAAGGCCAGCGGCTTCTCGCGTCGTGTGACGTAGCCTACCACTTCGTTGAGGTTGCTGAAGGTTAGCATGGGGAACACAGGACCGAAGATCTCTTCGGTGAGCACTTTCTTTGCATTGGCCTTCTCGTCCGCTGTGGGGTCACTGAGGCTGATGCGGGTGTCGAGTAGGGTAGGCTCGATGAAGCGTTCCTCGGCATGGGCGCGGCCACCGTAGCGGATGTCGCCCTCGGCGAGATAGCCCTTGACGCGCTCGAAGGCGCGGTCGTTGACCATGCGCACATAGTGCTTGCTCTTGGCGATGTCATTGCCATGGAGTTCTTTCACTGCTTTGGCAAAGGCTTCGATGAAGGACTCTTTCACCTCTTCGTGGATGAGCAGGTAGTCGGGGGCGATGCAGGTCTGTCCCGAGTTGAGTGTCTTGCCCCATGCAATGCGCTTGGCTGCTGTCTTGATGTCGGCATGGCGGTCTACGATGCAGGGGCTCTTACCTCCTAGTTCGAGGATGACGGGGGTAAGGTGCTTTGACGCGGCTTCCATCACCAACTTGCCAAGTGAGGGGCTGCCGGTGAAGAAGATGAGGTCGAAGCGGTGTGCGAGCAGTGCCTGGTTGACGTCGCGGTTGCCCTGCACGAGGGCTACATAGTGCGGCTCAAAGGTGTCGGCAATCATGTCGGCCAAAACGTTCGACACGTTGGGCACATAGGGCGAAGGCTTGAGCACTGCCGTGCAGCCTGCCGATATGGCTCCGACAAGCGGGTTGAGCAGCAGTTGCACGGGGTAGTTCCACGGCGCCATGATGAGCGTGTTGCCCAAAGGTTCGCTCACGATGCGGCTCCTTGAGGGGAACATCTTGATGGGGGTGGGGCGACGCTTGGGCTTGGCCCAGTGGCGCAGGTGGCGCAGGTGATTCTTGATTTCACCCTTGACGATGCTCAGTTCGGTAAGGTAGGCCTCTTGGTACGACTTGTGGAGGTCGGTCCACAAGGCATCGGTCAGCGGCTTTTCCCATTTGGTGAGTGCTACCTGCAGTTTCTTGAGCATGCTGAGGCGGAAACAGATATCAAGTGTGGCGCCGCTGTGGAAGTAGGCGCGTTGCGATTCTATGATTTGAGTATACATCTTTTCTTGCAGATATTATTGTTTGTAAGCTTGTTTGAGAACAATCGTAAATAGAAAATTGTCAAATAGTAGATTGACTTTATTTTCTTCCTACAAAGTTATCCATTGTGTGGTAAATACCAAATACTTTACCGAAGAAAAAGTCGAAAACAGGAATCGGGAGCACAAACTGCCAGAAGCGGATGAAGTGCAAACCGAAGGGGATGCCGCGGAAGACGAGGTTCTTCTCGATGGCGCGTATGATTCTCTTCGATACATATTCGGGTTTGAGGATAGGGATGATGGGTGACTTCACGCCGTCAAACATTCCTGTGTTGATGTAGTAGGGGGTGATGGTGGTAACGCGTACGTTGCTCTTCTGCTCCTGTTGCTCGATACGCACCGAGTCAGACCATCCGATGGCAGCCCACTTGCTGGCGCCATATACGGCCATGCGCGGATTGCCCAGCATGCCGCCTGCCGAGGTAATGTTGCAGATATGTCCCTGACGGCGGCTCAGCATGTCGGGTAGTATCACTCGTGTTACATACATAGGTGCTATGGCGTTGATGAGCATCGTGCGGTCTATCTCAGCAATATCTACCTTGTCGAAGGTCTTGTTGCCGGTGATGATACCCGCATTGTTGATGAGGATGTCCACATCGCCACACTCCTTCTTGACGGTTTCGTAAGCCTTGCGTATGGCCTCGATATTACCTACGTCCACACGGTATCCCTTCACCTTTCCTTTTGTCGAAAATTCTTCTACGGTGGCGGCTATATTCTGTTCGTTGATGTCCCAAATGATGAGGCTCTTGGCACCCTTCTCCAGGGCCATGCGGCCCATAATCTTGCCTATGCCCGAAGCACCTCCAGTGATGAGCACGTTGCTGTTCTTAATCTTCATAAGTGTATAAATTTACCTTAAAATAGTATCCCATTTTTTTGCGCTGCAAAGGTATAACAATTCTGAAGACAAAGGTTTCACACTTATCCCTGCGCCTTACCATTCACCCCCGTATCGTGTGCGTTGGTCACAAAACAGAGTAGAGGTAGTGTCGGCGCTATTCTCCGTTAATAGGGCACGGATAATATTTTACAATTTCGCATGTAGCAATCGTCTATTTCTGGTGAGGTGGACGATTACTTTGGGGAGTATACATCAAGGAGTGCTATGATGACACAGAAAGGGTAGCGGTATAGTACAGCACGCTGCAGTTGCGCTTCAGGAAGATCGCTTTCGATAATCTCTGTACGTCGTCGGCTGTGATGGCGCAGTATCGGCGTAGTTCGTCAGACAACTCGCGGTCTTGTCCTATGAGTTCGAGTTGTGCCATGTTGATGGCGCGGTTCAGGTAATTGATGTTGTTGAAGGTGCGTTCCGACTCTGAGCGGTTACGTACCTTCTCCAGTTCGTCTTTGTTGATGGGCTTGACCTTTAACTCCTCGAGTTCACGCCATACGGCCTCTTCGGCTGTGGAGAAGGAGGTGTCATCGGTCATGCGTCCTATCACGAAGAGTAGTCCTTTGTCGATGCTGCCCTGTATGTAGGCATCAATGGAGGTGAACAGCTTGTCGCGGTGCACGAGGTGTTGTATGAGTCGGCTCGACTGCCCGGCGGCAAGCAGGTCGGTGACGAGGTCGCAGGTGTGATAGTCCTTATTCCTGCGCTCAGGCATGTGGAAAGCCATCACCAGCATGTTGGCCGGTACATTGCGTTTCACGCTCTTACGACGTATGCGCTGCTGTCGAGGCTCTTCAGGCAGGTTGCGTGGAGTGAGCTGGCTTTTTGAGATGGGGCCAAACCACTTCTCACTCAGTCGGACCACTTCGTCGAAACGGATATTACCTACCACGGAGAGTATGGCGTTGCTTGGCGTATAGAACCGCTGGTAAAACTCCATCACATCGGGCAGCGTGGCGCGTTCGATGTGCTCGACACATAGGCCTATTGTGGGCCATTGGTAGGGGTGCACCTTATAGGCCATGGAGCGGATGAGGTGTTGCACGTCGCCGTAGGGGCGGTTGAGGTGTTGTTGCTTGAACTCTTCGATGACAACGCCTTTCTGCACCTCTACGCTCTGTTCCGTGAGGGCAAGGCCCAGCATGCGGTCCGATTCGAGCCAGAAGGCTGTCTCTACATTGCTACGCGGCACGGTGATGTAGTAGTTGGTGAGGTCGTTGCTGGTCCATGCATTGTTTTCGCCGCCAGCCAACTGCACATGGGTATCGTAGTCGGGGATGTTGACCGAGCCCTCAAACATGAGATGTTCCAACAGGTGAGCATAGCCTGTACGGGTGGGGTCTTCGTCGCGTGCACCTACATTGTACAACACGTTGACTGCTACCATCTGTGTAGTGGTGTCTTCGTAGTGCACGATGCGGAGGCCGTTGGCTAGGGTATGGCGATTCATGATTTTGAATTCTGAGAGTTGAATTCTGAATTCTGATTTAGGAGTTAAGGGAGTTGCACTCCAGATTCCTTAACTCCTAGATCATAACTCACTTTTGGGGATTTCTCTTACGCGCTTGATGATGGCAGGTTCGAAGGGACGCAACTTGGCATCTACAGCACGTTTCTCAATCTTGGTTACTACATCCATGCCTTCGATGACTTCGCCAAATACGGTGTAGTATCCGTCGAGGTCGGCAGCGCCACCTACGGTCTTGTAGAGGTTACTCTGCTCTTTAGTGTAGTGGAACTGCTTGCGCGTAGCCATCACCTTGTCGGTGGCTGCCGTGATTTGCTTCTTCACCTCACGTATCTTGGGCATGTAACGCTTCTGGTCCTTGGCATACTCCTTGAGTTGCTCTGCATAGGGAGAACTCTTGGAGATAGAGTCGAAGACCTCTTTTCTCAGTCTTTTGTTATAGGCATCCTCAGCGTTGAAGAGTTTGTTGTCGTTGTACTTGAAACCGGTGACAATGTAAAAGTGGCCGCCCGATGATTTCTCCATCTTGTAATGACTGGCCATGGCCAATGCACCACGCTTGTGGTAGAACTTCTCGGGTTGTATCTCTTCGGGGATGAAGTAGTCCACGTCATTCTCGCCTAAGGAGACTTCGCGTGTGGCACCCTTTGACTTAGGGTCTCCGGCCTGTATGGTAAAGTTGTTTTGCAGGCGGTAGAACTGTTGGTTGTCGTAATATCCCTTGCGTGCCAACTTTACGAAGTTATGGCGGTGTAGAGGAGTCTCGCGGTAGAGTTTGAATGTGATGTTTCCTTCGCTTGTCTCCATCAGCAGGTACTGGTCGTCATCCACGATGACGGTGTCGGTATCTACGGGTTCGGCGTTCTCTTTTGGTGTGTTTTGACAGCCTATGAGCAGTATGCTACATATGAGCGTTGTAAGTGTCAGCAGATGTTTTTTCATAATGTATTCGTTATGGATATGTTTCATTTATTATTAGAATATACCGAGTTGGCTCAGTAGGATGATGGCGATGGCTATAGGTGCTACATAGCGCAATATGAAGAATACGGTGCGCAGGTAGGGCACGCGCAGCGAGCCTCTGTTGCTGATATCGTCGCGCACGATCTTTTTATCGAGATACCATCCGGTGAAGATGGCGATGAGCATACCTCCTACGGGCAGGAAAATATTTGACGACACGTAGTCGAAGAGGTCAAAGATGCCCATGCCGCAGATTTTTATTCCGTCGAATGGACCGAACGAGAGTGAGCACACAACGCCTACGGCTGTGCAGGTGGCCGTGACGATGGCGGCGGCTTTGCGGCGGGTCATGCCAAACTCTTCGCTCACATAGGCTGTCACCACCTCGTGCATCGAAATGGTCGAGGTGAGTGCTGCCAACACCAACAGGAAGTAGAAGAGCACCGATACGCCGTAGGCTAGGGCAGGGATGCTACCGAAGGCCTGCCCGAAGACATTGGGCATGGTGATGAATAGGAGCGAGGGACCTATGTCTTCACTGCTGAGTGTATATCCTGCATTGAACACCGCAGGGAAGATGATGAATCCCGACATGATGGCTACAAATGTGTCGATGAGCGACACGTTGAGCGCAGTCTTTCCGATGTTGGTGTCGGGGCTGAAATATGATGCATAGGTGCACAGGCATCCTAATCCGAGGCTGAGCGAGAAGAAGGCCTGTCCCATAGCATTGAGCACCGTAGCACCGGTTATTTTGCTGAAGTCAGGCTTGAGCAGAAACTCCAATCCTTGAGATGATCCAGGAAGCATCACCGAGCAGATGGTTAACACGATGAGGATGATGAAGAGCGCGGGCATCATCAGTTTGGAGAACTTCTCAATGCCGCTTCTCACACCGCGTATGACCACGAAGTGTGTGGCTAGCATAAATGCCAATAGCCATATCAGCGGTTTCCATGGGTTGCTCACAAAGTTGGAGAAGATGGCGGGGAAGTCGGCCGCCGTTTTTCCATCGAATCGGTTGGCGATGGCTAGCACGGTATATTCGGCAGTCCATCCGGCCACCACTGAGTAGTAACTGAGGATGACGAATCCTGTGAGCACACCCAGTCGGCCTACCCATCGCCATGGCGTGCCGGGAGCCAGTTTGCGATAGGCTCCTGCTGTGTTGGCTTGGGTGTGTCGGCCAATGAAGAACTCGCTCATCATGATGGGTATGCCCAACAGCAATACGCAGGCAATGTATATGATGATAAATGCTGCTCCTCCGTTCTGTCCCGTTTCTATGGGGAAACGCCAGATGTTGCCTAGGCCAACGGCCGATCCGGCTGCAGCCAACATAGCACCTATCTTGCTGCCAAAGTTCTCTCTTGTATTTTCGTTCATAACAAATGCTTTTTACCTTAATAATAAAACCTGTACTTAAAAATCTGCGTAAAATTAGTGCATTTTTGTGTATTAGCCAAGCATTTGTATCCGATATTGCATGTGTCTCGTCGTTCATTGCCGTCTCACCTCTTTTTTTATTCCTATATGTTTGTGCGTTCGCCCATGTTTCCCTACCTTTGTATCCCTAAAAGTGAATCGACGAAAAATCGTAAAAAAGAATATGCAACGAACAATACGACTTCTTATTATAATGCTGCTTCTCAGTGGTATGCCTATATCGGCCCAACAGAAAAGTTCGGTAGTGGAGAAACTGCTGGTGCGCCAGAAAACCAAAACACTGAAGGATGGCTCTGTTTATCAAGGTGATGTCATGCTTATGTATCCCCATGGAAAGGGTAAGTGCACCTATGTCGATGGCACTGTCTATCAAGGTCATTTTGAGCATGGACAACGCCATGGTGCGGGCACGATGACCTACACCAATGGTGACCTTTATGATGGCCAGTGGTACAAGGGTCTTCGCCATGGTGAAGGCGTCTACCATTATGCCGATGGGCGTCGCTACGAAGGTTCTTACCTTGAAGACAAGGTGCAGGGCTTCGGCACCATGTACTATGTCAATGGTGATACCTACACAGGTCTTTGGGTTTCGGGGAAACGTCATGGAAAGGGCGTGTATATATGGTGCTTCGATGGTTCGAACTACAATGGTGAGTGGATTGCTGACAAGAAAGAGGGTCGTGGACGCATGTTTTGGCTTGATGGAGCCAGTTACGATGGTGAGTGGCGTGCCGATCTTCGTCATGGGATTGGTACCTTCTGCTATTCTAATGGCGACGTTTATGAAGGTCAATGGAACGACAATGTGCAGCACGGCAAGGGCGAATACCGCTTTGCCGATGGCGATACCTATGTGGGCGAGTATGTCATGGGGGTACGCTCTGGTTATGGTGAGTATACTCGTGCTGATGGCAGCCGTTATGTGGGTGAATATAAGAATGGTGATATCGACGGGCATGGAACCTACGTGATGGCTAGCGGTGAGACCTACGAGGGCGAGTGGCGCAACAATAAACGTCATGGCACAGGTATCTGTCGATGGGTCAATGGCGATGTCTACGAAGGCGAATGGGCCGACGATCTCCCTCATGGTAAGGGCACAATGACTTTGGCTGACGGTACCATATACGAAGGTGACTATAAGAATGGGTTACGCGAAGGCATGGGTACTATGATTCTTCCCGATGGCTCACGCCACGTGGGAACCTTTACGAATGACCTTAAGAATGGCACATTCAAGGAGTATGATGCCGAGGGTCGCTTTGTGAAGAGCAGTAGTTATGTCAATGGAATGACCCGATAATCTATGAATGTCTGCAAATCAGACAGTAGACGAATAATAATCAATCAACAAGAATAATCTTATGAAAAGAAAAGGTTTTGCATTTATGCGCATGCTCTCTCTTGCGATTTGTGTGCCTATGCTATCACTCTGCATGGTAGCCTGCGATGAAGACGAAGTGAAAGAAATGGATACTCCTTGCGGTCAAGCAGGACATGTACATGCCGTAGACCTCGGTCTGTCGGTCAAATGGGCTTGCTGCAACATCGGTGCAAACGCTCCCGAGGAATATGGTGGCTATTATGCTTGGGGTGATCCCGAGGAGAAAGATTCATGCATCTGGGAGAACTATAAATGGTATAACGACGAAGGCGATCTGTTCAAGTACTACGATGCAGACGGTAAGACCACGCTGGACCCCGAGGATGACACAGCCCAGACGCTGTGGGGTGACGATTGGCGCACACCCACTCAGGCTGAGATGAAGGAGCTCATGGAGCGCTGCACATGGACTTGGTGCTCTGTCAATGGAGTGTATGGCTACAGAGTCAGTGGTAATGGCAACAGTATCTTCCTTCCCGCAGCAGGCTCTCAATACGAAGACATCTTCACCAGTCAGGGAACACAGGGCTGCTACATGTCAGCTACGCTCTACAGCGACGACTACGGATATGAGGTGTGCATGGGATTCAACAAGAAAGACCGCTATACCATCAACAGTGACCGTTATGATGGCCACACCATACGCCCCGTAAAGAAATAAAGCACAAACGATTATAGAACAACAGCAGCGAGCCCTCATGAGGACTCGCTGCTTCTATTTTTATCTCGCAACACTACGTGGATTACTTCCACCAACCCTTCTTGTATTGGAAGATACGGCTGTCGCCATTGCGCAAGCTCTTCTTCAAGAAAGGTATCTGATAACCCAAGCCAAACTCTATATATTCACAGATGTGAAGGTGAGTCTTCGCCGAGGTCTGCAGGTAGAGGTTGTCGAAGATGCGATACTTCATACCGAAGCGGATGTAGTGGAAAGCCTCGTCGGTGCCAGCACCATCATTCTTATAGAACAGGGGACGAGGACCATAACCATAGATGGGGTGGTCATGATCATAGTAGTTGCGCGAGGGGTTGAAGAAGTACACACCCCAATCGACAATACCAGTTACCACGCCGAAACGGAACTCATTGTTCAGAGACAAACCGGCACGTACCTTGTCCATCGTCGTATAGTCTCTATCCTGACGATAAAGCGAACGGCCTGTACCCTTATCAATAGCTCCATTATAGAATACATCCATGCCAAGACCAACTCCGTACCAGTTGGTGACACTGTACACGGCACCCGCATGGAACGAAGAGATGAGGTAGCGGGGGTAGTACATCCATGCTTGGTGTGCACCAGCCGCACCGGTGATATTGAGTGCCCACTTATAGGGGAGGTCGGGAAACGCGATGGGTTCCTTCTTGTTCTGCGCATTGAAGGTGGTGATGACACCCACACCGGCAAAGAGGATGTCAGCACCGATATTGGGCATGCAAGTGCGTCCGTTGCTCATGTGGAAGTAGCCAGCCTCACCATTGAGGGCCACACTCTTCGTGATGGGCACACTCACATTGAGCGCTGCGCTGAGGTAGGCGTTGAGGTAACATCCGAAAATAGTGCTCACATCGGGAGAATAGTACTTGTGATTGTCGGGATCCACATCGCCAGTGTACCAGTGCTCAGTCACCAAGCCAAGTCCACCAGCTACCTTCAAACTGATGCCGAGGTGTTTGCTACGCACAGCAGGGATGAGCAGGTAGGGATACATGGATACGGCTTCTCCCACCATGGGATGGCCAAAGTCAATCAGTGACATACCTATGCCCCACGTGGGATTGCCCAAATACTGCTGCCAAGGGCGCTGCTGTGAAGATGGCAGTTCAAGACCAAGGTTTATTCCTTTAGGAGAGAAGGGTCTGAACTTCTCGAAGTGATAGGAGTGGCTGGTGTATGCACCATGGAAAGGCTCTACCTTGATTGCAAATTGATTGCCGTTCATGAAGACCGACTTCTGATTTTCTTGCGCTGATGCTATAGTTGTACATAAAATCGCCATCAGCAAGAATAAAGAAATACGTCGCATTGAAGTTGTTGATTATTATTATGTTGAAAGGTCTATTGTTTATAGGCCGCAAAAAATCCTCTGAGATTCTCAGAGGACAAGTTTAGAGGTGTATTACTTTTTCTGAGTGTAGGCTTCGTAACGTGCGTTTAGCCCATCGATGATATCTTGGGTGATGTTCATCGCATAGTCGATGTAGAGAATGTTGTCACCCAGTCGACTAAGTATGATGTTGTAGCCATGTTTCTTGTTGTACTCTTGTACGAAGGAGTCTATAGAGTCACGGAAGAGGATATTGTTTTTGTTGCTCTCGATGGCGAGCTCGTTGCTGAGGCGTTCTTGCAGTTCTTCCAACTCTTGACGCTTCTTGAGTATGCGGTTCTGCTCTGATTCAGCACGTTCGCGAGTGGCAAAGGCGTTGTTGTTCAGTTTACGCTCAAACTCTTCGTAGTCGTTTTGCAGACTTGTCATCTTCTCATTGAGGGTGGCTCGGATATTTTCCTCCTTGCGGATCATCTCCTCGTTGAGTTGAACCCATAGCTTGTAATTGGTGAGCAGAGTGTCAATCTCTATGTAGGCGATCTTTAATGCAGGTACGCTGTCGCGTACTACCTGTGTGATGACGGTAGGCTGCTGCTGGGTGTTGGTACACTGGGTGAAGGTCAGCATAAGGGCTGATGCACAGAGTGCAGAAGCAATAGTCTTGAAGGTCTTCATTGTTGTTATATACATGTTTGTTTTTATTGTTAATGTCGGCTACTCTCTTTCACGGCCATCTTGTTGATGCGTTGTGCCTGCTTGTCTTGTGTCTGTGCGCTGGTTATACCTTGTTTGCGCAAGTGCTTATTGCCACATACGTGAGTGTTGGGGAATCGGCCGCCTTTCTTAATGAGTATGGTAACACTCATTAACACCATGCTGATAGCAATTAATAGCAGAGAAATTAGGAATAAACGCACCATTTTCTTATTTTTGCAATTCGTGAGTGCAAAGATACGACAAACGAGCGAATAAAGCTTCGTATGTCATGTAACTTTTACTTTTTTTAAGAGTATAAACCATTAAATATCTAGAAAATGAAGACAGAAAACTTGAAACCGTCAACTCTGTTTGGCTATTTTGAAGAAATTTGCGGCATCCCTCATCCTTCGAAGCATGAGGAGAAGATGAGTGCTTGGTTGCGTGAGTTCGGCGAGTCGCGCGGCTTGGCCACCAAGGTCGATGAGGCTGGCAACGTCGTTATCAGCAAGCCCGCCACACCCGGTATGGAAAATCGCAAGGCCATCATCCTGCAGTCGCACATGGATATGGTGTGTGAGAGCAACAAGGGTGTTAATCATGACTTTATGACCGACCCCATCCGCCTCGTTGTCGACGGCGACTGGCTCAAGGCCGATGGCACAACACTGGGTGCCGATAATGGTATCGGTGTGGCTGCTGCACTTGCGGTGCTCACCGATGATAGCATCAAGCACGGCCCCATCGAGTGCGTGTTTACCGTCGATGAGGAGACTGGTCTCACGGGCGCTATGGCCATGCAGAGCGGCTTTATGAATGGTGATATCCTTCTCAACCTCGACTCTGAGGACGAGGGTGAAATCTTCATCGGATGTGCCGGTGGTGTACGTACCGATGCTACCTTCACCTATAGCGAGGTGGCAGTGCCCGAGGGTTACTTTGCCTTCAAGGTTGTTATCAACAATCTTCTTGGTGGCCATAGTGGCGACGATATCAATAAGGGTCATGCCAATGCCAATAAGGTGCTCAACCGTTTCCTCTGCACAGCAGCCGAGAAGTACGACCTCTACCTTTCTTATATAGAGGGTGGAAATAAGCATAACGCTATACCCCGTGAGGCTATGGCCATCTGCGCAGTGCCCTGGAAGGATAAGGAGGATGTACGTGTCGACTTCAATGTATTTGCAGCCGAGGTAGAGGCCGAGTATGCCGCTATCGAGACCAAGGCTCAGTTTACCATGGAGTCTACCGATGCTGTGGCTACAGCCATGGACAAGGCAACCATGGTTAACCTCTTGCGTGCTTTGCACGGTGTGTTCAATGGTGTGTTTGCCATGAGCAACGATGTGCCTGGCTTGGTAGAGACCTCAAGCAACCTCGCCTCAGTGCGCATGGCTGATGGCGAAGTGAAGATTGTGCTCTCTCAGCGCAGCTCATCGGCTTCCGGTAAGAAAGATGTGGCCGACTCGGTACGTGCCGTGTTTGAACTTGCTGGTGCTGCCGTTGAGGTAGGTGAGGGCTACCCCGGTTGGAAACCCAATGCCAAGTCAGAGATTCTGCAGGTTGCTATCGCTACCTACAAGCAACTCTTCGATAAGGA
>JAZONI010000158.1:0-18614 GCA_045654445.1 Bacteroidaceae bacterium
TCAGCGTCGCTGCCGGCACTGTCCCCCAGACAGGGGGACGAGTGAAGTGAAACGAAACGGAGGGGGTGCATGAAGCTACTGTATAGCTCTACACCCCCTCCGCTCCTCTTTGTTCCGCTCGTCCCCCTGCCCCTCTTGTACCCCCTCCGCACTTCGTGCTCGTCCCCCTGCCAGGGGGACAGTGCAGGACTGTGCTGATGGCTAAAGCTCTGCACGACGGAGGACCCGGTAGGGAGCGAAGCGGAGGGGGTATTATTTGTAAAACTTGTACCACCTCCCCCTCTGTGAGGGAAAAGGCCTTCGGCACTCCTTAATGCCGATAAATCGGCAGCCGTCGCTACCGACGCTATCATACCGCGTCGGCCTCCTAACCTAGGAGGAGAATTTCAAGGTGGGTAAACATCTATATTATTACCAAACAAAGAGCGAGTGTACCATAGGGGACACTCGCTCTAACATAAATTAGCCAGCCTAGAAGAATAGACGAACGATATCGTTGAAGTTGGCATAGATCATCAATCCGAAGAGGAGAACCATGCCTATAATCTGTGCGCGTTCCAGGAACTTGTCGCTAGGAGTGCGGCCCGTAATCATCTCGAAGAGCAGGAACAGCAGATGGCCGCCATCCAATGCCGGTATGGGCAGGATGTTCATGAAGGCGAGGATGATAGAGATGAAGGCTGTCATAGTCCAGAAACTGAGCCAGTGCCACTGCGCGGGGAAGATACTGCCAATGGTGGCAAAGCCGCCAAGCGAGGTGGCTCCCTCCTTGGTGAAGATATACTTGAAGTCGCTCACATAACTCTTGAGCGTATTCCATCCATAAGCAATACCTGCGGGGATAGCAGCGAAGAAACCATATTCCTTGGTAGCAGGTGTGTAGGCGGGTTGGGGTGGTCTGATGCCTAACATGAAGTTGGCATCTGTAGATACCACGACGGTATCGAGAATACCTGCACGGCTATAGACGATGCTGAGGTCGTGGTTGACGATAGCCCCCTCGCTTTCCTGCTGACGCAGTTTATTCATAGCGGTATTGAAGGTGACCAATGTGGCAGTAGGTACATTATCCACACTGAGGATATGGTCGCCTGTCATGAGTCCGGCAGAGAAGGCACCACCTTCAGGCATCACACTGTCAACAATCATTGGCGTATAGAATTGCACGAAAGGCTGCACGTCCTTGTTGAAATCAAGAAGACTCATGTCCTCGGGCATAGAGATGAGGACTTCACTGCCACCGCGCAACACAGTAACAGTCTCGGCATCAACGATAGCACGCAGCATGTCGGCACCATAGCGCTCAAGTTTCTTGTCATCAGCGCTCAAGAGGATATCTCCATCGCGGAAGCCCATAGCTTCGGCACGCTCGTTGAATTCCATACCGTAACGGGAACCCTCAAGAGGAATGTATGAGTCGCCCCACTTGAAAAGTATCATGGCATAGATGAAACAAGCAAAAATGAGGTTGAAACATACACCGCCTACCATGATGATAAGGCGTTGCCATGCTGGCTTGGTGCGGAACTCCCATGGCTGAGGTGCCTGCTTCATCTGTTCCATATTGAGGCTCTCGTCTATCATGCCTGATAGCTCTACATAGCCTCCAAAGGGGAGCCAACCCACTACATACTCCGTTTCGCTACGCTTGGGCTTGAAACGTAGGATGGGCTTACCAAAGAAGAGCGAGAATCGTTCTACACGTACCCCGAAGAGACGGGCAAAGAGGAAATGTCCCATCTCGTGCACTACCACAAGCAAGGATAGTGAGATGAGCATCTGGATAATCTGAATGAATGATATTGACATATCGAATTATGAATTATGAGTTATGAATTCGTTTGCAACGCGGCGTGCCTCCGTATCGGTGGCCACATAATCGTCGTAGGTAGGTTTCGCAACAAAAGCAACGCGCTGCATGGTCTGCTCTATGACGTCGCTCATCTGTAAGAAACCGACACGCTCGTTGAGGAAGGCCGACACACATACTTCGTTAGCTGCATTCAGGATGCAAGGCATGTTGCCACCCTGCTCCAGCGCTTCGAATGAGAGAGCAAGATTGCGGAAGCGAACAGGGTCGGGCTGCTCGAAGGTGAGTGACGAAAGGGTCTTGAAGTCAAGACGCTGGCTGCTAAGTGACAGACGCTGTGGATAGCTGAAAGCATATTGTATTGGTAGGCGCATGTCGGGTGTGCCGAGTTGGGCCTTCACAGAACCATCTGCAAATTGTACCATAGAATGTACTACTGACTGTGGATGTACTACCACTTCAATCTGTGAGGGGGTAAGACCGAAGAGCCACTTGGCCTCAATGACTTCAAAGCCTTTGTTCATCATCGAGGCGGAGTCAATGGTGATCTTTGCACCCATATCCCAGTTGGGATGCTTGAGGGCTTGCTCACGTGTGGCGTGTTGCAGCTGCTCGATGCTCCATGTGCGGAAGGGGCCTCCCGAAGCAGTGAGAAGTATCTTCTCTATCTCGTTGCCTGTCTCGCCTGCCAAGCATTGGAAGATTGCCGAGTGCTCGGAGTCTACAGGGAGAATAGGTACGCGGTGCTCAATGGCCAGTTGGGTGACGAGCTCACCTGCTACAACAAGGGTCTCCTTATTGGCCAGGGCGATAGCCTTCTTTGCACGTATGGCGTTCATTGTTGGGCGGAGTCCTGCATAGCCCACCATGGAGGCTAGCACCAAGTCAATGGGGTCGGATTCAACAACTTCGTCAATGGCTTTTGCGCCAGCATAGACCTTGATGGGAAGGTCGGAAAGTGCATCTCTCAGCTTTTCATAGTGGGCCTCGTTGGCAATTACCACTACATCGGGGAGGAATTTACGGGCTTGCTCTATGAGCAGGTCGACACGGTTGTTGGCCGTGAGGGCGTATACCTCGTAGAGGTCACTATGTTCCTCAATCACTTGCAATGCTTGTGTCCCTATAGAGCCTGTAGAGCCCAATATCGCGATTTGTCGTTTGCGCGGAGTATCGGTATGTTTGAGTTGTTCCATCGTGTTTTATCAGAATGTAATGTATTGTATGGGGTCAAGGACGGTGCCTTTGTGCCATAGCTCAAAATGTAGATAGGGATGTTCTATCTTGTTGCCTTGCATGCCTACTATGCCTAGTGCATCGCCAGCCTTTACCTTGTCGCCCTCCCGGTTGAATATGGTGGACAGATGACGGTATACCGTGACGATATTGCCGACATGCTGGATTACGACGGTATAGCCATTATTTGCAGTGTAGTCACTCATCAATATTGCACCATCAAGAACAGCACATACATTCTGATGAGGTTGGGTAGCAACAATGTCTACACCTAAATGATGGCTCGAGGTGTTTAGACCATCGGCTAGCATGCCACGTAATGGCGGATAGAAATGAAGACCCTCCAGGTCGCTCTTGCGAACAGCCTGTGAAGTGAGGTTGTATTTCTCATTCTCCTCATATTTACGGGCGAACTCCTGCTCACGCTCAGTACTCTCCATCAAGTCTTCGCTGCGTAGCATCGTGAGTGAGTCGATGGTACTTACTGAATCAACCCTAACATCGCCACGTAGGATATCTTGGATGTTCATCACATATAATTGATGGCGCTGTACAGCTTCGCTCAGCGAGTCCAATCGTAACGCGGATTCTACCATCTGGCGTCGTACATCAGGACTGATATAACCTGGCATCAATGTCTTGAGAGGAGAGTAGAACAACATCAGTGTCGTAAAAGTGGCAACGATACAAACGATTGCCAAGATGTAAAGCGAAAGAACAAACTGTGATGTCACTACACGACGCTCAACATCTCGACCGCCACGCTGTGTGATCACGATGTCATAACGTCGGAAAAATTGTTTCCAGAAACCTTCTCTGTCCTTCTTCTTATTACTCATACGGAACGTCTGTTATTTGCAACAATGTGAGAGAATAGATTATTCTAATAATCCATCAGGTAGATTGAATTTTATCAAGCGGGTTTCATGATTGATATCAGTGATGAACGCCTCTTGAGCGGGTACGAATAGTTCTTCGCCATTGGGGCGCTCAACAATAAAGAGTGTGTTTACCGTGCTCTCATCAATGTCGACCAGCTCGCCTAAGTAACCGTGTTCTGCATCTTCGGTCTTGAACCCTATGAAATATTGCCAGCTATACTCTCCGTCTTCTGCTTGCTCGGCATATGCCTTAGGGAAATAGACCTCCTTATTCGTGAATATTGAGGCGGCTTCGGAGGTGTCGATACGCTCAAACTTGATGAGTGCTACGCTGTTGCTCTTGAAACGATATTCCTCGATGAAGAAGGGTACAAGAATACCATCCATAGAACACACGAGATAGGGGCAATCGACGCGGTCAAACACGTCGTCGGTGAAGGACAATGACATCTCCCCCTGTACACCATGGGTGCGAGTAAATTTGCCAATGCAATATACTTCTTCAGGACGTATCATAGTTCAACACGTGTTATATGTGCTCCCAAACGGTTGAGGCGCTCATCAATATTCTGATAGCCACGGTCAATCTGGTCAATACGGTCGATGCTGCTGATGCCATCGGCACTCATGGCTGCAATGAGCAAGGCGATACCGGCACGTATATCGGGCGAGGTCATCTTGCGCCCACGTAGATTGATGGCGTGGTCGTGTCCGTTGACCACGGCACGATGAGGGTCACAAAGGATGATTTGTGCACCCATCTCAATGAGTTTGTCAACAAAGAATAGGCGGCTTTCAAACATCTTCTGATGGATGAGGACACTGCCTTTGGCCTGTATGGCGGTAACAAGCAACACGCTGAGTAGGTCGGGCGTAAGTCCGGGCCAAGGAGCATCGGAAATGTTCATGATAGAGCCATCAATGAACGACTCAATCTCATAATGGTCTTGTTGGGGAATATATAGATTATCACCGCGTTCTTCTACGATGATGCCCAGACGGCGGAAACTGTCAGGGATAATACCTAGATTCTCGATTGATACATCACGAATGGTGAGTTCACTGCGTGTCATGGCAGCCATTCCGATGAAACTGCCGACTTCAATCATATCTGGGAGTATCGTATGCTCACATCCATGGAGCGAACTTACTCCTTCTATGACAAGGCGATTGCTAGCCAATCCGTCAATACGTGCTCCCATGCGGTTGAGCATACGGCATAACTGTTGGACATAGGGCTCACAGGCAGCATTGTATATTGTGGTGGTGCCTTCGGCCAATACGGCTGCCATGATGATATTTGCTGTACCAGTCACCGAAGCCTCGTCAAGCAGCATATAGGTGCCTTTGAGTGTATCGGCAGCCAGCTCGTAGACATCTCTCTCTTCGTTATAGGCGAATGAAGCACCTAGTTTCATCAGTCCTTGGAAATGGGTGTCCAATCGGCGACGACCAATCTTGTCTCCACCAGGCTTGCTGATAAGTACTCTGCCTAGACGTGCAAGAAGCGGTCCCATAAGCATCACCGAGCCACGTAGGCTAGAACAGAGTTTCAAGAACTCATCGCTTTGCAAATAACTCTCGTCCAAACGAACAGCACGGAAACTGAAACGTCCCTTGCCTAAGCGCTCAACTTCTACGCCCATGGCACTGAGCATAGTGATTAAATTGTTCACGTCAAGAATGTCGGGAACATTGTTTACAATCACCTTCTCCTCAGTGAGCAATGTGGCACACAGGATTTGCAATACCTCATTCTTTGCTCCTTGTGGAGTGATTTCTCCTTTTAGACGATGTCCGCCTTCGATGATAAAAGAGGCCATTATTATTTGTTTTAGTATTTCTTCTTGTTTTTCTTTCGCTGATTTTTCCCGTGTTGATTCTTATTGTGATGTTGTGGGACGGGAGCCTTGTATATGCCCAAATTGAGTTGCTCTTCATTGAGACATATCGCACCATTGGTATATTCGCGTATGTCCTCTACAATGCGATTGTCCTCAACGCTGTCCTTATTCCACAAGATATATTCCTTTTTCATTTGTGCAGCGATGAGTCGCAGGAGTTCGTTGCGCTCCTCACCTTCAGACATGGTGCATGCCTTTTGGAGCATTTCCTCGATACAGCGTCCGTAGTGACGATAACGAATGGCCCCTTTCGGATATTCGATACGTTGTGGGGTGGGATGCAGCTCTTCAGGTTTAACGACTTCGTATGGATAGTCTATATCTAGCTTGAATTCGGCCATCACGGCTAGATGGTCCCACAATTTATGTTTGAAGTCGGGCATGTCGCGGTATTGAGGATACATATTCCCCATCACGGCAATGATGGTGTCGGCACAGCGCTGACGCTCTTCTCTATCTTCGATTGTAACCGCATGGTCCACCATTTTCTGCACGGCTCTGCCATATTCGGGCATTGGAAGACTTTTCTCTTGGGTGTTATATTTCATTGATCCTAAAATAATTCTTTATAAAACCTTATTCTTCGCTATTGTAGCAACGAACTCTTTCAGGTAGAAGGGTTCGAAGTAGGCTACATCTTGAAACTCTTTGTTCAAGAACTGTCTGTCGGCAAGTGGGAACATCCAACGTGCTAAAGGCTGTATATCGTCGATAAATCTAGCATTAGGGTGTTTGATAACCTCTTTACACTTGCTCGCTCCATTACCAAAGAAATAGACTGGATGGTTGTTCAGATATTCGGTATAACTATTACTATCAATAATGTCGGCACTGACCTCCTTGACGGGATTTAAGGCACGGTCATAGATGGCCGAATACACCTCCATTCTGCGTGCATCAATCATTGGGCATAGCAAGGCATCTTCGGGCAGCTCGTCCATCAGCAATATGGGTACGCTCAGCACTTTCAAGGTTGGTAATGCTATTAGTGGGATATTGCGGCCGTAGCAAATACCTTTGGCCATTGACGCCCCTATGCGCAGTCCTGTATATGAGCCGGGACCACAACTGACTGCTACGGCATCGATGAGCTTGGCATGGCTATCAGCCATTGATAGCACCTCGTCGATAAATACACCTAAGGTTACCGCATGCTGAGGACCATTAAAGTCTTCTTTGGAGAACAATACCGCTCCGTCTTCACTCAGTGCTACCGAGCACACATCTGTAGATGTCTCAATATGTAAGATACAAGCCATTCTTATGCTATTAAGCAATTATGTTACAAATTTAGTGTAAGCCGATTAAAAAACAAAATATCAACAATACAATCTTTCTCAATTAAAACGTGTAAACAACTCATCATCATCAATAATGACGAATGTTTTCTTCCCATTAGGCGTGTAGGCAGGAACCTCGCATGCAAAGAGTTCATCAATAAGGACAGACATCTCGTCCTGCGACAGTACTTGCCCAACAACAATAGCTGCTGACCGTGCCATAGTGAGCGCCAAGGCTTGATGTATCTCGTTCTTGCTTACATTGCCTTTCTCAATGGCATCGTTGAGCATATTGCTCACCAACTTGATAGGGTCAATACCGTCTATACCTACGGGTACAGCCTGAATGGCATAAGAGCCACCTCCCATATTGCTGATATCAAATCCTAAAAGCAAAAAGTCTTCGAGCAGTTGGTCCATCACCACAGCTTGCGCCATCGATACCGTAAGCATTTCGGGGAAGAGCAATCCTTGTGAGGTACATCCCTGCTCGGCTAATTGTGCCAGATAGCGTTGGTAGAGAACACGCACATGGGCACGACGCTGATCTACCATCATTAGTCCTGACTTCATCGAGGTGACGATATAGCGTCCCTTATATTGGTAATAGTCGCTACTTTTCTCAGCTGATATGGCTGTTGAATCGAATAGTACTCCTGATTCCGGCACATCTAGTGGTGTTTTCCAAGCAGGTGCATTACCATATAGGATATCCTCGGCTGGGGGGAGCTCATTGAAGCGCACCTCACGTCCTATGGTAGACCCCTCAGTTCCCTTATAGAGCTCTTCCCAGTTAAACGATTGGCGTTGTAATCTTGGTGTCTCTTGATGCTTGAAGGGGTTGAAGTTGCTATCCACCGTTGGTGAGGGAGGGAGAGGCGTATCACCAATCGGCATCATGGGGATATCGGGACAGTCGGCCACGTCGAAATCTATTGAGGGAGCCATATTGCTACGTCCAAGTACTTCACGTACAGAGGCCATTAGTATCTGCCATATAGCCTGCTCGTCTTCAAATTTGATTTCAGTCTTTGTGGGGTGTATATTCACATCAATTCGTGAAGGATCGACCGTGAAATACAAGA
The DNA here is from genome assembly GCA_045654445.1 of Bacteroidaceae bacterium. Classification (GTDB taxonomy): domain Bacteria; phylum Bacteroidota; class Bacteroidia; order Bacteroidales; family Bacteroidaceae; genus UBA1189. The sequence continues at coordinate 8,197 of JAZONI010000158.1, forward strand.
AGTAGGGGACCTGCTCAGTCGGTAATATCAAGTGAGTATAGGCTTCCAGCACTGCTTTATGGAAATAGGGATGGCGCATATAGCGGCCATTGACAAAGAAGAAACAGTGACTCCCCTTTTTGCGAGCACTCTCGGGTACTCCTACACAACCGGAAATCTTCACGAGTGTGGTATCAACCTCTATAGTCAATAGCTCTTGTCCCAATTTCTTTCCAAATAGATGTTGTATGCGTTGACGCATAGTGGCTTGTGGCACATTCATCAACTCTACATCATTATGATAGAGCATGAAGGCTATCTCGGGATGTACCAATGCTACGCGTTCCAACTCGGTCATCACATTATTCAGTTCTGTCTGGTTAGATTTCAAAAATTTACGTCGGGCAGGAACATTAAAGAAAAGGTTCTTCACTTGAAAGTTGGTGCCTGTAGGACACATCTCCACCTCTTGAGACTCAATCTTAGATCCCGCAATGTGGATTACCGTACCCAATTCGTCTCCAACACGGCGAGTACGTAGTTCGACCTGAGCCACAGCAGCAATAGAAGCTAGTGCCTCACCGCGGAATCCGAAGGTGTGCAGGTCAAAAAGGTCGGCAGGATCCTTTATCTTTGATGTGGCATGCCGTTCGAACGACATACGAGCATCTGTCTCTGACATGCCCTTGCCATTGTCGATAACTTGGATGTTGGTGCGTCCGGCATCAATCAAACGCACTTGTATCGTGGTGGCACCAGCATCAACGGAATTTTCCACTAGCTCCTTCACAACCGATGCAGGGCGTTGTATCACTTCACCTGCTGCAATCTGATTGGCTACCGAGTCGGGCAGCAAATGTATCAAATCAACATTAGCCATAGGCATTATCTAAGCAAAACATACATAATCATCGCCAATAGCGCCAATATGAGAAGCAGACGCTTGTTGGACAATGGATTCTCTTTCTCCTGTTTGCGTTTGAGATGAGTCGATTGCTCGACAATCTTTCCACGAACTCTATCCTCGGTAGTAAGTGGCTTATCTGCCAACATTCCCAATTCACGTTTTGCACGTTCCTCCATTTCCTTCAAACGCTCCTTGCGCTCATCCACGTAGATATATTGGTGTTGGAAACCTCTAGGCTTCCGCTGCTTAAATATTCCCATATTGTTTTTATTTTTGCTCTATTAGTCCTTTCAAAGAAGGCAACGGCACCTCTTTACGTGTGTTTGTCTTCAATTTCTGATCCTCTTCCTTGCCACGCCATACCATGATATCGTATTTGCTCAATGGACGCAACTTATTTAGCCATGCGAAGTTGGAGAGTCTATCCTTTCCGGGAGGTATCTGTGTGATAGGGTAGAACACGCCATTGGATTGCTCTCTGATAAACAGCTTTTCTACTTGTCGTTCTTTCATGAATGCCGTCAGATAACTGCACTCTGTCGTGTTCATGCCAAAAGCGATGCTGTCACCAGCTTCACTGTAGTAATAAACGACCATCACATTGCCTATCACATCAGACTTGTCAATGTTGCCGTTTACGAAATAGGCTTTTACTTCACGTCCGCTAATCTGGTTGTAGTGCTCTGGTCCTACTTTCTCTACTATCAGGGCCTGATTCTCTACATGGGCCCAGTCTACGGTGGTGTCGTTCATGTATACACGTATCACTTCTCCCAATATCTGTTGCGAACCATTCCACACTACAGGGTCATAGTACATCGACATACATGAGTCCAGGGCATTGAATTCCATCGAGTCGCATACCGCTTGTACATCTTCACGGTAGATACGAACTTTATAGTAGGCCTGCAAGATGCGATATACTGAATCTGTATCTGGGTAACGTGTGAGCAAACGTAAGGTGTCGCCATGCACAAACATGCTGTCGCCTTGTGAATAGTCGATTGCCACAGCACGGTCGGTGGCATAAGCTGAATCAGCTAGTTCATCATAGTACACATATTCACCCGTGAGGCGCATCTTGCCCTCAAAGTCGTCCATCGCTACATTGCCAAATACTTCGCCGTAGTTCCCATTACGGTCATAATAAAGGCTGTCGCCCACAAGACGTTTGGCATCATTGGTGAGTACTGATCGGTTGAGAAGTTCGGCATGTTCAGCAGCCGTGTAATAGCGCCCCAACGTGGAGTATATGTGATTGTTGTCGCTGTTAATATTTGAAGGCCCCACAATAGTGGCAATCTGCGTCTTCGTGTTATACTGTAATGTGTCTGAAGTAATAACGAAATTTGGATTGGTGAGCGTCACATCATAGTTGAATATGGCATCATTGGTTTGCGTGTCATATTCGCCCCACTCTGAGGTCAGCACATTGAGTGTGTCCTCTACTGTTCCCCAATTGAAGTAATAGCCGAGGCTGATGGTACGGTCATAGTTGAGGCTATCAGTAGTGAGTGTCATCTCCTTGTCAATCATCACCACATTCTCACGCACCTTGGCTAACATCTCATCCCCACTGTAATGGAGTCTGTCCCCATAGAGGAATAGCGTGTCACCTTGATTCATGCGAACATTTCCGTAAGCATCGAGTGAATTGCTCTGCTCATAGAAAAGGGCCGAGTCACAATACATATACATGCTGTCGTGGCGGAACACCACATCACCAACAAGAATCTGTGCATCGGGATTGACCAATTGGTTGAAACGCGTCTCGTCGGCATGGAGCAGATACACATATCGTTCTGTTGTAGAATCGGTTGGTTCGGCCTGTAAGGTGTCTTTGTAGGCTACTGTCATGCTTGATGTTTTGCGACGCCCTCTCACACTTAAGGCTGTAGAGTCAGGCTTTGCTCCTTTTACAGTTGACTTTGTTGCAGGGGTGGGCTCAATCAGCATCGGTTCTTTGGGGAGTGCTTTATGACGCATCTTCATTGTTGTATCCAACTGAATCTTTTGTGGCATGATGCGTAACTGAGGCTGCTCTAACACCTTTTGGGCTGAAGCAACTACGCATGTGCCAATGCCTATCAGGCATATGAGAATCCATCTATGCCATTGTTTTCCTATTACCATTAGCCTATTCATCTAATTAGTTTTTCCCCCAACCCGGATACTGGAAATCGCAGTTGCGCCAGTTCTCATTGATACGCACATAGGTTGTCTTCTGCTTTTCCCTTATCCATTCTTCCATTTTTTTCTGCTTCATCTTGGCTACTATCACATCCTTGATGACCTGAAAATCCTCTGCCGGTGTAGCCTTATGTCCCTCTATGCGTGTTTTTAGTTTAACGATAGCACAGACCTCCTTACCTGTTTTGCTGTCATACATAACGAAAGGCTGCGATATCTCTCCTACTTGCATATCGTACACGACTTTGGCTACTTCTTGAGGCAACTCCTGCAATTCAAATCGTGAGGATAAGTCTTTTTCATTGCTCATCAGACCAAAGTTTTTTCTCGTATTTTTATCGGCCGACAGCACTGCTGCTTCGTCAAAGGTGAACTTACCACCTCGTATATCATTAGCAATAGAGTCCAAGCGGCTCAGTGATGCTTGTAGGCTTTTGGCTGGGATTTCGGGCTTGCGCAAGATATGTCGGGCATTGATGCGATCACCACGTTTCTCTATTAGTTGGATGATGTGGAATCCAAATTCTGTTTCTACAATCTTTGAGACCTTTGTTGGATCAGTGAGGTTGAATGCCACAGCAGAGAATTCGGGGACCATCTCACCACGACCGAAGAAACCGAGATCACCGCCGCGGCGTGCAGTGCCCTCGTCTTGTGAGTAGAACACTGCTAAGGTTGAGAACTGAACTTCACCATTGTTGATGCGTTCTGTGTATCCGCGCAATTCCTCCTTCACGCGTTCGATCTCTTCTATTGGAATCTCGGGCTGTTGGGTAATAATCTGCACCTCTACTTGAGTGGGGACGAAGGGAATTTCCTCCTCCTTCATCTGCGTATATCCGCGACGCACCTCTACCGGAGTAAGCTTAACTCCTCCAAAGAGTTTTTCTTGCATTCTCTCTACAATCATACGGTCACGCATCGTCTCGCGCAGCTGCTCACGTATCTGTATGGAGGTTTTACCGAAATACTCCTCCATTTTCTCACGCGATCCAATCTGGTTGATACGCTGTTCTATCTCATTCTCTACTGCATTGATCACCTCCTGCTCTGTAACTTCCACGCTATCAATAGCTGCTTGATGCAAGAACAATTTCTGTATGGCAAGTTGTTCCGGTATCACGCAATAAGGCTCACCTTCCATCTTTTGTCCCGACATCATAAAGTAAAGGCGTGTTTCCTCTACTTCGGATTTGAGTATGGCTTCATCACCTACGACCCATACTACTTCATCAATTACATTATCTTGCGCTACCGATGATATTGTGGCTAGCATTGTGCACAGTATCATCCATAATCTGCATTGTTTCATTGCCATAATAAATTATTCGCCCCTTCTCTAGGGATTGATTATACAAGTCTTTCTTTACCTTCTTCATGAATTCCACCTTGCGGTTGTTGGCCAGCAGATCCATGATTTCTAATTTTGCCAATTCGTAGGGTTTAACCATCCCTTTAGGTACATATTCCTCCACATGCAACAGATAGCAATATTCATCATCTTCTGTTTCGAAATCGCGTTTCTTTGCAAAGTCTTCGCTCAGTGTGGCTAAGTTGAGCACAAACTTAGCCTCCAATTCGGAAACCGGCAACCAATGCTCATAGAAGAGTTCATAGATGACGGCATTACGAAATGCATATTTTTCCATCAATTCCATTGCTTCGTCCGAACTGTCCTTGTACCATTTTTTCAGACTTTTCAAGTCGGGCGATGTTAATGGTGCCTTTACAAAAACTCCTTTGATGACTGTTTCTTCCAGGACAAACAGTTGTTTGTTCTCTTCATAATAACGTTGGAGCTCTTCTTCGGAAACATCTCCAGACATCTGTTGTTGCAACAACTTACGTTCATAGTCATTCATGATGAGCATGCGACGATAGTCGTCCACCATGCGGTCTATCCATCCGTCGCTACGTATATTACGTTCAGCCTTTTCATACAATACTTGTTCTTCGGCCCATTCACGCATGTAGTTATTCACGAAAAGTATGCTGTCTTCGCCACTCAAGCCATAAGGTAGTATCTTTTGCAAGTCTTCACGATAGAGGAAACTGTTTCCCGCACGCATCAATGGCGTCTTGCCATTATGCTCAATAGATTCTCCGCAGGCTACCATCAAAAGAGCCCACAAAAGCAATACTACACCTTTACGACTATGCATATCTCAAAAGAGTATTAATGGCGGTTTACAGTACTCAAGGCTTCACGATATAGCACTACGGGATATTTGGCACGCAGTTTCTTTACCCATAGTTGCTCAAGATGGCTTTGATAGTCAGCCGTAACCTCTCCACGTACATCCTCATAGGTGTCAGGTCCCTTCTTCTGCAACTTACCCACTACAGCTGTGATGGGATATCCAGCTACAGTGTCGGGGCGTTCACCCTTCCCAAAAGCATAATAGTCGGCATATACATTCTTGCCCACCTTGAAGGGACCACGCACCATCTTCACTTGTATGAGCGAATCGCTATTCAAGGCAGCACGAAATTCCTTTATCCACTCTTGCTGAGGATACTTCTTGGCAAGTGCTTTCACCTGTTGGAGTATATCTTCTGAAGCACAATGTACAACAAGACCGCGATAAATAGGTTCTTCGTAGCGATAGCTCTTCTTGTTCTTCTTGAAATACTTCTCCAGCCCAGCTTCATCATTAGCAGCCTTGTTCCAGATTTCACGACTGCTGATTTCAAAGAGCAATGAGCCCTCATAGAACTCTTTCATCAAGAAGCCGAATTCTGGATATTGTGTATCTAACTTCTGTTCAGCAATAACCAATGCCTGCTCAGGAGTGATGTTGCCCCCCATCTCGGCTGCTAACTTCTCTCCCATCATACGCTTAGCATGAGCGCGTATGCCACGTTGCTCGAGGAACTGCATGATGGCATCACGATGGTACTCATAAGGCTCGAACTCCTTACGTCCACTCATATAGATGATGTGATAACCAACAGGTGAGAGCACGGGTTCGCTCATCTCGCCAGGCTGCATTGCCAATGCCACAGTCTCAAATTCTTTTAGCAATTGTCCTTTATAGAGCCAAGGCAGCATGCCGCCATCGCGTGCGCTTCCAGGATCTTCAGACAGTGCTTTGGCTGTTTCTGCAAAGTCGGCACCATTTTTCAAGGCAACATAGATGGAGTCGATACGTTGTTTGGCCTTTGCTTGCTCTGCGGGTGAGGCCTGCTGTGATAAGCGGACGAGAATATGGGCAGCTTGGAATAGACCGTCAGGGCCAATCTCATCAACTGTAGACTTATAGGTGAGCCATGCCTGCTCCTCAATGAATGCTGAGTCTATAAGATACTCTTCAGCTTGCTGTGCACGATAGTCTGCCACCTCCTTCTGGAAAGATGCCATGGTGTCAAGGCGGGCATCCAATGCTGCAGCCACCTTAAGCTTATAGTTGACATACAACTCTACATATTCATCCAGCGACTTTTGGTCGATGACTAGATCGGTATTGTTCTTATTATACGAATATTCAAACTCTGAGCGGGGTACATCTACTCCGTTCACTGTCATCACAATAGGGTCGTCAGACTGGGCTGTAGCAGTCAGAGAAGCTGTCGCAGTACAAAGTGCGAATAATAGTTTTTTCATATTTCGTTTCTATTTGTTGCTTGTTATGCTAATATCATGCAAAAATACGACAAAGTGAGGGGAGTACAAAATATTTTAATGTTTTTTAGGAAGGCAGTCTTTCCATTACTCTCCTATAATAAGTGAGGCAGAGGATTGATCCTCTGCCTCGCTTATTAGGACTTATACTAGATGTTTAGAAGATAACCTTCTTTCCGTCAATAATATAAATTGTCTTTGGCTGCATCTTGCTTACCTGTCGACCATCAACGGTATAGATCTTTCCGTTTTTAGGCTCGGCATCCATTGTGTCGATTTGGGTTCCTTCTGCAGTGAAGTCGATTTCAACGATGTTGCCCTTCTCGCATTCGATATGAGCCACATCGTTCTTGTCAACCCAGAAGCCAACCTCAACACCGTCTACAGTCACCATTGCATTCTTGATGGCTCTAGCGCCACGTGCACAACGTACAAGAAGTTCTGCACCTGCATGGCTCACAATCTTCACCTTCTGACACTTGCCTTCTTCCCAGTTGAAGTCTACGGTGAAGTTACCCATAGCCTTCATGCCAGTAACCTTACCTGTCTTGTCCCATACTGCGGGCAGTGCGGGGAGGATGTTGATATAGCCGTGTGCACTCTGCATGAGCATCTCGGCAACACCTGAGCATACACCGAAGTTTCCATCGATCTGGAAGGGAGCGTGTGAGTCGAAGAGGTTGTAGTAGATACCACCTGCACCAGCATTAGTACCATAGTCGGTAGAGTGCTTCAGCGCGTTCTTGATGATGATATGCGCATGGTCGCCGTCCTGTGCACGTGCCCAGAGGTTTACCTTCCAACCCATTGACCAACCAGTAGCTGCATCACCACGTAGTTTGAGTGAGTTCACAGCTGGAGTGAAATATTCGCTTTCAGGAGTAATCTGGTCCATGGGGAAGAGGGCCATCATGTGTGACATGTGGCGGTGGCCACGGTCGTAAGATATATCAAATGGAGAGTACTTCCACTCGCGGAGGAGTTTCTCGCCCTTCTTTACTCCGTTATAGGTTTGCCCCCAAGCACCAGTATAGGTTTCAGTGTGCAATCCTTGGTCGGTCTTCTCAAGGTAAAGGTCGAGCTTGGCCATATCATCAGCCGTAATATCTAATTGGTCGGCACCAAGGATGTCAATAGCCTCCTTAATATTCATAAAGAGATAGTATATCATCTGCTGAGCATGAGCTGTTCCATCCTCTGTTTGGTTGTCATGCTGCTCGGCACTGAATTCATTGGGAGCGACGAAGGTGCCATCAGGCTCATATTTATAAGGAGTATGATAGTTCTTCACATTTGCTTGTTCGTCCTTAGTGTTATCGAAGCCACGGTCCTCAATAAGGCGATGGAACCAGAACTCAGCGCAATCCCACATCACGGGGAAAGCCTTCTTCAAGAACTCTTTATCTTGGGTATAGCGCCAGTGTGTCCACAAGTGACTGGTATACCATACGTTAGCTACGAGGTAATTGTCTCCCCATGTACTCATACTGTTGTAGAGTGAAGATTCTGTGAGTACACTCCAACCATGCCCATCATTGTACCTCTTACCAACTTCTTTCCAACCAGCACTTTGTGCTCCACGGATGATGAAGTTAACGAAAGGCTTGTGCAGGTCTGAGAGGTTAGTTATCTCAGTAGGCCAGTAGTTCATCTGTATATTGATGTTAGTGTGGATGTCCGAGTTCCAGGGAGAGTCGGTACCACGGTCGTTCCAAATACCCTGCAAGTTGTTGGGAGCTGCAATGGGCTTGCGGTTTGAACTGATTGCTAAGTAACGTCCGAAATGGAAATACAACTGCTCAAGGAACAGATGATCGTTCTGCGTGCTGTTAGCGGCATTATTATTAGGATAGTAATTATCGATAAGCGTCTTGGTATCCACGGTAGGAGTTGTAAGGCCAAGATCAAAAGTCATACGCTTGGTGATAGCAGTGAAGTCGGTCACATGATCGGTCTCCACGGCATCGAATCCTTTGGTGATAGCCGCCTCGATAACGGTCTTTACGTTATTGTCAAGTTCAGTAGTCGTTTCCTCGGTGAAATAGTTGTTGAGCACCTCCATGTCACCATTGAAGTTGGTTGCACCTTTCAGATAGAAGGTTACTTCAGTAGCATTCTTTACATTGATGCCGGCGTTAGTAGCAACAATCTCTGCTCCTTCGTTAGCTACCACGTGTAGGCGGGCTGCATATTTCACGGTCATAGCGCCAGAGAACGATGCTGTATTGCCTTCGTATGCCACCTTGCTGGCGTTGATGCCTGTACCGGGCTCAATGCTGAATGTGAGGTTCAACTTGTCGTTGCCTTCGCTCTTGTACTGACCAGCGATTACTTGATCGGGAGCTGAGCTGAAGTATTTGCGTGTCTGCTTGGTGCCATTAGCGTTCTTAAACTCCACACCAGCGATACCTTCCTCGATGTCGAGGTAGCGCACATAATCCGTTACGCCTTCGGTGTAGATGCTGGCATCGTTGTTGGCGATGATGAGCGAACCGAAGTTCATGAAGGTACGGTTGCCACCACCAACACCAACGGTGTTGGCCGGGCCACTCCAGAGGGTCTTCTCGTTGAACTGTAACTCCTCGTGGGCCACGCCACCGAATACCATGCAGCCGAGTTCGCCGTTACCCAAGGGGAGCGCATACTCCATCCAAGGGTAGCTTACGCCAGTAGCCTCGGCCGAGGTGGTGTACCACAAGGTATTGGGGTTCTCGGGCTTGAAGCTCTCGACACCCTTGATGTCGGTGATCTCGTGGATATACTCGTCGGGGAAGTCCACGGGATCTGCTGATACGAAGTAGAACTTACTGCCTTGGTCTCCTGTTACGTTTCCATAGTTCCAGAGTGCGAAGTAACCATCACGATTGTTCCACCATTTTGAGGTGCCTTGTAACTTGACATAACTCTCATTGCCTTCAAAGTTGAAAGAACCTTCGAATGTAGTAGTATGTGTAGTAGCATTAGGAGCGACCATCGTAGTGCGTGCAGCGGCCTCGTCACCCGTCACACCCAAGACCTTTGAGAGACCGGTAGAGTAGTTATAGACTTTGTATGCACCGTCACTCTGTTTCTCAAACGCCCAGAGAGCCTTGTTGTCCTTGGGGACATTGGTGTTTGAGAGCAACAGGTTGCCACCATTGGTGTAACCCTCGGCTAGGCTCACGTAACCGCCCTTACCGTTCTGCATGGTGTAGAACTGGGTGGTAGCATCCACGTAGCTAACGTATACGGTTGTACCCTCAATGTTCACAACAGTAAACATACCCTCAACGGCTGTAGCAGTCAAGTCTTTTGTCTTCAGGTTCTTTGCCTCGAAGGTCTCACCATCGGTATATGTCTGACCTTCATAGGTTACACCACCATTCTCGGCACCAAGCACATCGATAGTATAGGTCTTGGCCTTTGCCACAGCTTCTGCTATTTGGTAGCAGTTGCCATCGTCGGCAGTATCCCAATTGCTCACGGTGATACCTGACGGCATCTGCCCTTTAATCTGCGAGTTCAGTTCGTTACCGCCAAGAGCCAACTGCCAAGGGTATTCACCGCCAACGTTCTTCAATGTGAGTACGGCGGCTGATTCTTTGGCGACATAAGCACCTTTTGAGTTTACATACTTATCAGCACCCACGCTGAAGAGGTAGTAGTTGTTACCTTCTTTCTCGATACGGAACTGTTGGTTGACGTCTTCCACATCGTAGTTTACTGAACCTACAGAGTTTC
>JAZONI010000159.1:0-5189 GCA_045654445.1 Bacteroidaceae bacterium
TACCCTTGAATTTCTCTACCGCTTCCTTCATCTGAACATCAGATAAAACGGGAGTCAAAATGAAAACGGTTTCGTACTGATTCATAATACTCTTTAATTGTTTAATAATTATAAAAAATCAAATCGGCTGCAAAATTACTATATTATTTTCAATCCACCAAATTTCTCTATAACTTTCCACACATACATATTAATGGCTATCCCCTCATCCTTCACCCATGAATCCAAATTATAAGAGCGTGATACAGATTACCTCCTCCACTCCTTCGTCTATACGATAACGTTCACTGCCACGCATCCCTACAGCCCATACCACATCATCCCCATGACACAGCAACCACTGCTGCAGTTTTGCCAGACGGCTCAATTTGATATCGGAATAGTAGTCGCTCAACAATTTCGTCCCTCGCATCCCAAAAGGTTGAAAGCGATCAGCCTCACGAGGCCGACGCACCACTAATGGAAACACTATACGTTTCGCATCAAGACATAAGACATCAGGTCGTTTAGGTACAGACCACGATGCGTCGGGAAAGAAACGTTCTACACGAATCACTCGTCCATCAGGAAGCACAAGCGTACCAGTGTCAGGTAATAACAGATTTTCCCCATCGACATCAAGCAATTGCGTAGGACGTACTGACAACACCTTGCGGTCCTTCAAGGCCGTATACCTTTCACTATAGAACCAACGTCCAGGTTCTCCACCAAGTGAACGGAAGATATCACTTACCTGTTTCGAGCGAAAGCCATAGGGATACAGAATCTCAAATAAATGCAATTCGGGAACATCGACGGCCATCAAGGTCTCAATATCTACATCCACTCCGTCGCCATTAGGTACAACAATCGCATTGCAATTCTCCTTTATTACCTTATTATATATATAGGAGGCATCTGCCAGATGGTTAGCAGTGCGAGCGATATTTGCACGTGCTGCAGGGTTTATCTGTTCCATCATAGGCAGCAGTCCGAGACGCACTTTGTTACGAGCATAGGCTTCCGTTAGATTCGTGCTATCAACCACATACGATTGCCCTAAACAATCGAGGCACTCCACAACTTCGTCACGTGTCAGACACAATAAAGGACGTACCACATAGCCATTCTTTACCTTCATGCCCGTCAACCCATTGATTCCAGCTCCACGAATAAGATTAAGTAAGAAGGTCTCCACTGCATCATCCTGATGATGAGCCACAGCGATAGCATCAAGCCCTTCCGACTGACGTATACGTTCAAACTCGCGATAGCGCAGTTCACGGGCAGCCATTTCAACAGACAACTTGTGTGTCTCAGCATAAGTCTGCGTATCAAAATGTACAACATCGCAGCATACGCCTAACGCCTCACATAAGTCGACAACAAAGCGTTCGTCACGCACACTCTCCTCACCTCGCAAGTGAAAATTACAATGTACAGCATAACAGCGGTAGCCTAAACACAGCAATACACGTAGGAGGGCGACCGAATCGGCCCCACCACTGAGCGCCACCAATACACGAGCACCTGGCACCAACAATTGGTGTTGAGCGATGAATGCAGCCACACGCTGAGAATATTTTGCCATATTATTCCAATCTTGCAACATAGGAATCCATTACAACACAAAATTACAAATCTTTTCAAAAAGCAACAACCCAAGCGTTCAATCTCCAAAATCCCCTCGGGTGTAATCAATATGATAACCGACAGAACGAAGTTCGCGTTCCAATACGGCGAGACCTTCAGCCGCTTCTGCACCCCACGAAGCCTTGTTTTCGTATATAGCATATTTGGACCGCACGGTTGATGGGGACAAATTAGGCATCACCACATTGGCTCCCGACAATATACCTTCGAGACGGCCATTAGGAGTGAGTGTCGCAAGAGCTGTTGTCGAAGGGATAAGCGCTTTGGGGAGCAATAAGCGGGCAATGGCAATGGTCGCAAGCGTCAGATCAAGTGAACCTGCAAGCTCTTCACCCAAGGGAGTAAGCGGGTGAGGGATGAAAGGGCCTATCCCCACCATTTCAGGTTGCATTCGCTTCATCAACAACAGATCTTCTACGATATGCTTTATCGTCTGTCCCTTCACACCTATCATCATGCCCAAGCCTACCTGATAACCGGCCTGCTGCAGTGCTTCAGCACACGCTAGTCGGTGACCAATGCCACGGCTATAAGGATGCAACGATGCATAAAGCGCTTCGTTGGCTGCCTCATGCCTCAAGAGATAGCGGTCGACTCCTACATGCTTTAATCTGATATATGAATCTTCACTGCGTTCGCCCAACGAGAGTGTTATGGCAGCATCTGGACATGACTTACGTATCTCGATTATAAGCCTCTCAAGCCATTCATCAGTATGCGTGACATCCTCACCTGCCTGCAATACAAACGTACGAAAACCTAAGCGACATCCCTCTTCACAACATGCAAGTATCTCCCTTGAACCCAAACGATAGCGTTCTGCCATACGATTGCTACGGCGTAGGCCACAGTATAGGCAATCACACCGGCAATAACTTGAAAGTTCGATGAGACCACGTATATATATGCCAAGTCCGAACTGCTCGCGAGCAGTTCGGACAGCCATATCACGCAAATATTGGAGTGTATCAGCATCATGAGCAGCGGTCTCAAGCAACTGCTCCATCGCAGAAGCCTCAAGCGTATGGCATGATGCCAACTGCTCAATCAATGCTTTCATCATCAACGCTTCTTCAATTCAGCATCGAAAGTTTTCTTACCATCGCCATAAGCGGTGTGTACGCTAGGCCCTGAGATACATCCACCTTCACAAGCCATAACCTCGATAAACTGCGCAGGAGCCTTGCCTGTCTTGCCATAGGCCTTGAGCAAGGCTACGCTCTTCTTGTTGAGGCCAGCAATCTGCAGTGCAGTGAAGTCGAGCGAATCACCTACAAACTGTTTCACAGCACCTGTTACACCACCATTTTCAGCAAACCCGTGCGCTGCGCGGCACGATGTACAATCGATAGCATGAATATGTTCTTTGCCCAACTCTATATCCAATCCCTTGAGCATGGCATGTATCTCCTCGAAGGTGTGCACAAAGTTCACCTTACCCTCCAAGTCTTCACGGCGAGCCTCCTTGCGCTTGGCAATACAGGGGCCAACAAATACGAGTTTTGCATTGGGATACTTTTCGCGAGCGATATCGGCAGTGTATACCATGGGCGAATAGGTCGACGAGATATACTTCTGCAAATCAGGAGCATGCTTACGTGCCATCTCCATATATGAGGGGCAGCATGAGGTAGTCATAAAAGGCTGTCCCTCGGCAAGTTTCTCGGCGAACTCATGTGCCTCGTTTGCAGTGGTCACCTCAGCACCACGGGCAACTTCGATGACATCCTTGAAACCGATGGCCTTAATTGCACCATATACCTGCTCGGTAGGAGCATTGTATTGCGAAAGGATAGAGGGAGCCACCATAGCAATCACCTCTTCGCCTCGACGGATAGCCTGCAACACATCAAACACCTGAGAAATCTCAAAGATAGCACCGAACGGACATGCATTCATACACTTACCGCAGTAGATACATTTGTTCTCGTCGATATGCTCAACACCATATTCATCCTTTGAGATAGCACCTACAGGACAAGCCTCCTCACAAGGTACGGGAATATATACGATAGCATGATAGGGACATGCAGCATAGCACTTACCGCAACTGATGCAAATCTTATTGTTAATACGGCCCTGCGATGTGTCGGGGTCAAACTCAATGGCATTTTTCGGACATGCATGTTCGCAAGCGCGAGCCTCACAACCACGGCAGAGGTTGGTGATGGCATAGTTGGTATGCACACATGATGAGCAAGCCTCATCGATGACGCACATGATATTATCCTTCAGCTCTGTACGGTCTAGTGCCTTCTTAGCATACTCGGTAAGGGGAGTCAGTTCGTCGGTCTCATCGGTCATATCGTAGCCCATGAGAGGGAGCGACTTGTACTTCAATACGGCACGTTTCTTGTGTATGCAGCATCGTCCACTGTGTTGCGAGGTGCGGGGCACAAACTCAATGGGTACACGGTCGGCATCTACGGTCAACTTATCTTCATTCCAAAGGCTCACAAGCTTTGTCAAAAGCTTCTGGCGTACGATCATTACATTGTTCTTTATAGCCATACGATGTGTGTTATATACTTTAATTAAGCAAAGGTACAAAAAATTATGTGATACACCCAAGAAAAAACCACTCTTTTTACAAATCTACTTTATAGAGCCATGAAAAAGCCTTTTTTATCAAAAAAAAGCCTTGAATGAAGAAGATAAAAGAAATAATGTAGTATCTTTGACGCCAAATCGTTTATTTAAAAAGATAACCAATTTTAACAATACAAAACATGAAAATCTCAAAGATTGAACACCTCGGTATTGCTGTAAAGAGCATCGAGGAGGCACTCCCCTACTACGAGAATGTATTGGGCTTGAAGTGCTACAACATCGAGACCGTAGAAGACCAAAAGGTACGTACCGCATTCCTCATGGTAGGTGAAACCAAGATTGAGTTGCTTGAGCCCACATCAGAGGAGAGCACCATCGCCAAGTTTATCGAGAACAAGGGCGCAGGTGTACACCACGTAGCCTTTGCCGTTGAAGATGGCGTAGCAGAAGCTTTGGCCGAGTGCGACGCTGCTGGCATCCGCCTCATCGACAAGGCACCACGCAAGGGTGCTGAGGGACTGAACATCGCCTTCCTCCACCCCAAATCAACACAGGGAGTGCTCACCGAACTTTGCGAGAAACCGTAAAAGCGGCCTCCCCCTTGCCCCTCCCAAGGAGGGGTGACTCGGAGTGTAACGATGATATTTGTAAAACCATTTTTAATGCCTCAACTTTCCGCGATGACGGAAAGCCCCTCCTTGGGAGGGGTTGGGGAGGCTTCATTAAACTATGTCACAATTAGATAAAATCAGAGAACTCGTAGAGCTGCGCGAGAAAGCCCGTTTGGGCGGTGGCGTCAAGGCCATAGAAAAGCAGCATGAGAAGGGTAAATATACCGCACGTGAGCGCATCGACATGCTGCTCGACAAAGGTTCATTCGAAGAGATGGACATGTTTGTAACCCACCGTTGCCACAACTTCGGCATGGAAAAGAAGCAGACACTCGGTGATGGTGTAGTAACAGGTTATGGTACTATCGACGGCCGCTTGGTATACGTATTTGCACA
>JAZONI010000160.1:0-4046 GCA_045654445.1 Bacteroidaceae bacterium
CTGCCTATCTCGCCCTGTGCCTTCTGGTAGGCCTTCAAGGTCTCGGGGGTGAGGTTCTCGGCATCGATGTTGATGGAGGTTGCCTTGCTGCGTGCTTCGATGACTTGTGTCAGTGTCTCCTGTTCGTGGGCGGCATATCCCTTCACGGTGTTTACGAGGTTGGGGATGAGGTCGGCACGACGCTGATACTGATTCTCCACGTTGCTCCATGCTTGGCTTACGGCCTCTTCGCGTTCGACCATTCCGTTGTAGTTGCAGCTGCTCAGGGTGAGCGCTGCAGCGATTGTTAAAATTGCGGTCTTAATCTGTTTCATTTTCATTGGTTTCGTTTATAGTTAGTTGTCTTTTTTCGTTAAAATCTGGAACCGGCTCCACCGCCTCCCGAGCGTCCGCCTCCGAAGCTACCGCCAAAGCTGCCTCCGCCGAAGCTGCGTCCGCCACCACCGATGATAGGGCCACCGCCAACTCCGCCGCCACCGATGTGATGGTCTTCGATGCGGTATACGTTGTGTCCGCAATGGGTGCAGGTGAAGGTTACCTGGTCGCGACGTAGGCTATTGGTGCGCATGATGGTCATGGTATCGGTACGCTGTAGGGTATGCTGCTTGCACTTGGGGCATTGTGACAGCTTACGGGATATGATATAGGCAAGCACCACGAAGAAGAGTACGGAGATGACGATGAAGGCTAGGATCCCGATGAGGGCCTGGCGATCTTCGTCGGCCTCTTGCTGCTCTTCCTCGATGAGCGTGGGGTCGCCCATAAGGTGATTGTAGAGTGCCCGTGAGCCGGCTACCATGGCTTCGTCCCAACGCTCATCGCCCAGGAGGTGGACCATATATTTGCTCTGTATGCGCTTGCAGATGGCATCGGGCAGTGATCCCTCGAGTCCGTAGCCGGTGACAAACTGTATGCAGCGCTCCTCTGTAGACAGCAGTATGACGAGTCCGTTGTCCTTACCCTGCTGGCCTACGCCTTGGGCGGTGAAAAGGGCATGGGCAAACTCGAAGCAGTCGGCAGGGTCTATCTCGCCCACTACGGCGACGATGGTCTGTATGCCGGTCTGCTGCTCCAGGGCATAGAAGATGCTGTCCATGGTGCTCACGGCAGCGGCCGATAGGATGTGGTCGGGGTTGCAGGTATAGCGTGTACGGTCTTCAAGGTGTACCATGGGGAGGGTGGTAGGTGTATATACCTTGCTCCTTAGGGGGAGGGTCAGTATGCACAACCCTATCGTCATGATGATATGTCTTGCAATAACCTTCATAATATATGCCTGTGTGAATCGTAGGACAAGAGGTCTGTATGACCTGTTGCCGATGCTGCAAAAGTAGTGATTTTTATGTATACAAACAACAGCTATCAGCAGAAAATGCATGCCGACACAATGTTAGCAACAGAAGAGGCCAGCACGATGTGTACCGACCTCTTTATTTGTTTCTACTGTATGATTACACCAGCTTGTGGATGACCAGTCCAGAGCGGAGCTTGGGCTCGAACCAGGTGGTCTTGGGGGCATGATGTTGCCTGTGTCGGCAATGTCCATGAGCTGCTTCATCGATACGGGATAGAGGGCGAGGTCCGTCACGGCGGATATGTCCTATCCGCCGTTTTTGAGTGTCAGGGTCTGTGACCCGATATGATAGACTAAATCTACAAAAGGTTTTCGAAGAATATGCGTAGACGTACTTTGAAGGCTTTGTGGAGTTTGTTCTAATGCCTTTTCCTTCCCCTCTTCCCGCCCAATCCCCAACATCATGATTGTGATATTTGCGGTTATTTTTCATTTATAAGCCCCTATAGCTGTATTAGGTTGAACGAATTGCTCGGCTTTAGCCGTCAGCACTGTCCAGCACTGTCCCCCTGGCAGGGGGACGAGCACGAAGTGCGGAGGGGGTACAAGAGGGGTAGGGTGACGAGCGGAACAAAGAGGAGCGGAGGGGTGTAGAGCTATACAGTAGCTTCATGCACCCCCTCCGTTTCGTTTCACTTCACTCGTCCCCCTGTCTGGGGGACAGTGCAGGCAGCGACGCTGAAAGTATTACATCCTTAAAAGCTTTATCGGACAGCAATAATAAAAATCAAAGGCCATGCCTTGCCCTAATTCTTCGGGCAGAGCATGGCTCGGTAAATGGGGTGGAGAAGGCAGATGCCTCTCGCTTACAGCTCCAGGAAGTTCTTGATGATCTGCGCTCCTACGGCCCTGCTCACCGCTACATCTCCACTATTCGTGTGAAGTTATTCCACCCCGGTGTGCGGGCATAGGTGCTCTTGGCACCGCGGGGGACATAGAGTGTGCAGTTCTTGTCGATGCGGTCGAAGGTGCTGCGGTCTATGGCAAAGAGCTCGCTTGCGGGGATGTGCGATACCACCTTGTTTAGTCTGCTGCACCCCTCGAAGGCGGAAAAGCCTATCTTTCTCACTCCTTTGCCAATGGTGAGTGTATGCAGTTGCTCGCAGCAGTCGAAGGCATAGTCGCCGATCTCGGTTACTGCGTCGGGGACGGTCAGTTCAGTAAACGCACAGTGCGAGAAGGCCCCATGGCCTATGCTTGTGAGTGTAGCGGGCAAGGCCACTCTTTGCAGCTGTTCCGACCACTGGAAGGTGTAGTCCTCGATCCGTGTCACGCTCTCGGGAATGATGACTTCCTTTACACCTGAGTGGAAGAAGGCCTTCTTGCCTATCTCCTTCACCGTGCCTGGGATGTCGAGCCTCTCGGGGCCTGGCGCACCGATGAAGGCTTTGGGATCTATGCTCACCACGCCGTGAGGGACGACACTGTTCTTGCATCCACACAGGAGTGTGCCTGTTGCTGTCTCGATGATGGCGTTGCATCCCTCTCGGCTGTCATAGACCATGTTGGCCTCGTCCACCACGAACCCCTCGATATAGATGTGTGGGTCAAAAGCCGACACGCCGATGTGCTCCACGCAACGGGGTATGTAGATGATGCTGTCGAGGTAACACCTGTAGAAGGCTTTATCCTCTAAGCGTGTCATCCCCTCGGGGATGTTGATGCGGTTGACATACATGTTGTTGATGCTGTGCCCTGCCACCGAGTTCACTCGGAAGGTGCGGCTACGGTATCTCACCGTCTGGGGCAGATACACCCGGCCATTGCTGTATTCATATTCATACTCGTCGGGCGTGCTGCCACGAAAGGTCACCTCCACGGTGCGTGCTTCGTGGTCGGTGATGTGGTAGTATACCCCCTTGGCCTCAAACCTGTCGGGCACGCTGCCCATCGCCCATGCCATGTGGTCGCACAGTGTGGTGTAGTGTGGCGAACCGATGAATGCCACCACCGCAGCAATCGCTACCGCCAAGCCACCTGCCATGTAGGCTGCCCTGCGCACCTTGCGGCGTTTGATGTGGTGGATGATCTCGTCCACCGACTGGTAGCGCTGCTCCTTCTCTGGCTGCAGGCAGCGCTGCATGATGCTCTGCAACAGACGGGGGAGTCTTACCTTTGCTTTCTTCTCGATATATTGCAGCAGGCACCCCACGGCATAGATGTCGGTGCGTGCATCCAGTTGGGGGCGGTCTGTCGTGCGGGCCTCGGGGGCTGCAAAGCCCTCGGTGCATCCACCCGTAAGGTCGTTGGTGTCGCTGATGCAGAAGCCCAGGTCGATGAGCTTCACATCGTTCGATGCCTTAGTGAGCAGGATGTTGGTGGGGCTCAGGTCCATGTACACCACATTCTGCTGGTGCAGTATCTGTAGCGCCTCTAATAGTTGCAGCACCAGCTTGTATAGGTTCTCCTCCTTGTCAAAGTAGGTAGGCTCGTGCAGCAACATCTCCTTGAGGCTGATGCCGTTGACATACTCCATGATGATATATAACCCCTCCTCATCTTCGCCGATGTCGGTGTAGCGCACCACGTAGGGGTGGCTTATCGCCTTGCCGCACTCATACTCCTTGAAGAAGAGCGAGCGGTAGCGCGGGTCGTTGGCATACTCGGGGCGCAGCTGCTTCATGAAGTAGAGCCGTCCCTCCTTGGAGAGTTTGTAGGTGATGGATGTCGAGCTGCCACTATCGATCAGCTG
>JAZONI010000161.1:0-8028 GCA_045654445.1 Bacteroidaceae bacterium
AAAGGTAGATACTTTTCAACTACCCACCAAACATTATTGAAACTTTTTTACAAGAAAATTTTAACAATATCAGTAAGTGACTGGTTCTCAATTAAACGAAATCTTAACGAAAAACGATGATTATTGTAAAATTGACATATAAATATTGCAAAATACGCAAAACCTGACAACAGGGGAATGAATACAAACACTCTTCTAGAAAGTAATAATATTTCCCCAATCATTACTTTTTACTCCTACGACGCTTTTCCTATTCTAAAATTTGTATAGATGTAACAAAGTATGTACCTTCGTATCCTATTATGCTACATATATTATATAAGTATAAGAGCAACTACCAAGCCATTGTGTCATTGGCAATACCTATCATCATTGGCCAATTAGGGGGAATTATCACCGGATTGACCGACACGCTGATGGTGGGATGGCACAGCACGCATGAGTTGGCAGCCTCCTCATTTGTCAACAACGTGACTAACGCATTCATCATCACGGGCACTGGATTTTCATTTGGACTCACACCCATAGTGTCCGAAGCGCTGGCCCAGAAGCGTCACCATGCTATAGGTCATTGGCTCAGAAGCAGCATCGTTGCCAACATACTAACAGCACTGCTCATCGTAGCAGTACTCATGGGCATATATTTGAATATTGAAAGGATGGGACAACCCGAAGAGTTGATACCTATCATCAAACCCTACTTTGCCGTAGTGATGGTATCGATACTCTTTGTAATGGCCTCCAATGCTTTTCGCCAATTTGTGGAGAGTATCACAGACGCAAAAGTTTCAATGTGGATACTTGTCATTGGCAATGCACTCAACATCATAGGCAACTATGTGCTTATCTATGGTAAGTGCGGATTGCCCGAGATGGGACTCTACGGAGCAGGTATCAGCACACTGGTGTCCCGCATTGTAATGCTTCTGATGTTTGTTGGCGTATTCGTGTTCAAACGTAAGTATGCTCCCTATCGCCTAGGATTTATAGCCTCGCGAACAGATAAACTATCCCTTCGCAGGTTAAACACTTTGGGATGGCCTATAGGACTGCAACAAGGGGTAGAGGCGGCAACCTTCTGCTTCACGGCTATTATGGTGGGTTGGTTAGGTAGTATGGAACTGGCAGCACACCAAATAGCCATTACGATATCAACAGTGAGTTACACCATATTCTTGGGATTGGGATCGGCTGTAGCCATACGTACAGGCTTCTTCAAGGGAGCCGACGATTGGGCGCGAGTAAGCAAGATTACGGTCGCAGGACTGCACATCGGACTGATGACGGCATCCATTGTATGTGTTCTGTTATGGAGCATACATAAGGATGTGAGCGGATTCTTCACCGACAGCTTCGAGGTGATGGGTATTGTAGCGACATTACTACCCATACTAATATTGTACCAATTCTTTGATGGAGTACAGATTATCCTAGCCAATGCACTGCGCGGGCTGGCCGATGTGAAAGCCATCATGTGGATATCATTCGTGACAAACTTCCTCATCGCTATCCCTGTAGGCTATATGCTGGGCTTCCGCTGCGGCATGGGGATTGCGGGCATATGGATAGCCTATCCTGCAGGATTCCTTTTCTCAGACCTTCTGCTAGGTGGACGCGCCTTAAGGCTGATGCGTCGGCACTAGAACACTCTTAACCCATAGACATAGGGTAGAGCCGTAAGCGCCTCCTTGAGTTGGTGTATCTCGTTATGCGAATGCACATACACTTCAAAGTCGGTAGATACGATATCGTCAGATATCGTCGAATGCAGATTGCCAAGGCTCAAGTGCATCTGTTCTGACACGAGCGACACGATGGTAAAGAGCAGTTGGTCCTTATTGACCGACTCAACGTGGAACTGCACAGGGAAAGCCATCTGCTCAAACTCGCGCATATCAACCTCTTTCTCTATGCTGTCGCCTGCCTGTGCAGCCTTTTCAATGGCTTTTCGGCAGTGACATTGATGCACCTCAATGCGCCCGTCGGGGAGACGGAATCCAATAACCTCATCTCCCGAGATAGGTCGGCAGATGGGGCACTGAACCAAGTTGTCCTCCTTGATGGGACGTCTGTTGAGATATCGGCGTATGCCCACTCGTGCCTTATAAGTGATGACATGGTCAAGCCAAGAGGCATCGATAGAGGGGACATCATCCGTACCGATACGTACACGGTCACCCTTGTTCAGTATCGTCTTGGCTGAGCAAAGCTTGTCATTGATGATGGCAAATTTCATCTGCTCGCCCACCTTATTATGTATCTCAAAGGCGAAGTCTATGGCAGTGGCTCCCTTGGGAAGTACTACCATCATGCCTTTCGGCGTGAATACATAGATATCGTCCTCGTAGAAAGTAGAGCGCACATCATCCATGAAAACACCATTCTTTCCTTGCTCGGCAAGTTCCTTCAGAACACGTCGGAAGTTATCGAGCCAGCGCTCCACATTGCGTTCGCGTCCCACGAGACACCCATGGTTGGAAATCTCCATCATCTTCGTAGAGGCGATATGTACCTCCATCCAGCGCCCCTCGTTACCCATGAGTTTGCAGTGCAGGCTTCGGTAGTTGTTGTCTTTCGACACATCGAGATAACTGTTCATGCTACCTGGCTTCTCGCTGTATATATTGGTGACGAGCGAGTAGATGAGCAGCGCCATCTCCTTTTCGGTCATGTCCAGTTCTCTCCAGTTCTCGTAGTTAATGTGTACAATACGGATGTGCTCTACCTCGCGTAACGAGATGCTGTCTTCTTGCATCTTGGCCCAAATGGAGTAAGCCGAGCGAGGTTCACATTTCACAGTAGCATTGATGCCACGCAGTGCCAACACTTCTCGTATAGGCTGCATCCAAGCCTCTGCTGCTACAGCATGCTCCTCTACATATTGGGTAATGTAACCCTTTACCTCTTCGTACTCATTGGGCTGACGATAACGGAAACTAAGGTTTTCGAGTTCAGTCTTCACCTTGTACAATCCCAATCGGTTAGCCAGTGGTGCGTAGAAATAGTCTGTTTCCGAAGCAATCTTGAGTTGTTTGTGCGGGAGCATCGACTTCAGAGTGCGCATATTGTGCAATCGGTCGGCTAACTTGAGGAGCAGGGCACGTATATCGTAGTGTATCGACTGAAGCATTTGCTTGTAGTTGTCGACCTGCAACGAAGTCTCATATTTGTCACTCTTGCGTTTGGTAACCACACTCACAAGGGTAGCCACATCATCACCAAAGCGCTCACGGATATCTTTAACGGTATAATCGGTATCTTCCACCACATCGTGCAGCAGAGCCGCACAGATGGGGTTGGCCCCGAGGCCTATCTCATTGGCAACAATCATTGCTACAGCTATGGGATGTAGGATATAGGGTTCACCACTCTTGCGGCGTTGTGGGCGATGCGCCTCTTCGGCAAGTTCATAAGCCCGTTCTATACGCTCCACATCTTCGGCGTTGAAACGTTGGGCAACACACGTAAAGAGTGTATTCTTGGCATCGGTGACCATCTTCTCGAAATCCATAGTGCTTTCCTTTCTTGTTAGACTGACGCAAATGTACGAAATATTTTCAGATATCAGCGTTCTTGTGATAAAGAGATAAATAAAAAATTACTCGTCAGAGTAGTCGAGCATCAAGCGGCGGTACTCATTGAATATCTTCGAGCGCGACACAAAGCCGAGATAGCGACCATCCTCGTCCTCGACAGGAAGGTTCCATGCCTTGGTTTCATCAAACTTGCGCATCACCACATCCATGGCATCGGTTACCGAGATGCGTGCAGCAGGCTCACGCATGAACTTATCCACCGTGTAGCGGCGATAAAGTTCACTACGGAACATATAGTGGCGCACATCGTCGAGTTGTACGATACCTACAAGTCGATTGTCTTTGTTGAGTACGGGGAAGAGGTTACGGCGCGAGTCAGAGATGACCGTGGTGAGACGTCCCAGTTCCATATCGGCTGTAGCCGGTTTGAAGTCCTTCTCTATGACATTTTCCGTGCGCATGAGCGTGAGGATAGACTGGTCTTTATGGTGAGTGAGCAGTTCGCCTTTTTTGGCCAAACGCATTGAGTAGATGCTGTGCGATTGGAACACACGGATAGTGAGGTACGAGAATACCGAGGTAATCATCAACGGAAGGAAGAGGTCGTAGCCTCCCGTGAGTTCGGCAATGAGGAAGATACCTGTCAATGGTGCATGCATCACTCCCGACATAAGTCCCGCCATACCAAAGAGTGCGAAATTGTTCTCGGGCAAGTACACACTGACGCCAATGCTATTGCAGAAGTGTGAGAATACGAATCCAGAGATACATCCCAAGAACAAACTAGGAGCAAATATACCTCCGCAACCGCCACCGCCATTGGTCGCCGTAGTCGCAAACACCTTAAACAGCACCACCAGAGCCAAATATACGAGCAACATGCGTGAGTGTCCATAGAAGAACGAATTATCCATCGCCGCTCCCCACTCGGTATTGTCCTTCCCATTGAGAAGCAGTTCGATAGTGTCGTATCCCTCACCATAGAGCGAAGGGAAAAGGAAGATGAGCAGACTCAGGGTGATACCACCGATGAGCAGTTTCATATAAGGGCTCTTGAATCGGCGGAAGATATCTTCCAACTTGTTCATCGTAGAGGAGAAGTAGAGTGACACGAAACCGCACACAATGCCTAGCAGCATCACGTAAGGGATGCGTTGCATGGTAAACGAGTTGACCATGGTGAAGTGGAACATCGAGTCGGTACCCGTAAAGATATACGACACGGTCGCAGCCGTCACACTAGAGATGAGCAATGGCATGAGCGACGACATGGTGAGGTCGATGAGCAACACCTCGATGGTAAACACCAGTCCCGCAATAGGCGCCTTGAAGATACCCGACACAGCACCCGCCGCACCGCAACCGACGAGTAGCATCATGGTGCGTGCATCGACACGGAACAACTTACCCAGATTAGAGCCTATGGCCGATCCCGTAAGCACGATAGGTGCCTCGGCACCCACCGAACCACCAAAGCCGATGGTGATAGAACTAGCCACCACTGACGAATACATGTTATGTGGACGTATGCGTGCTTGCTTGCGCGAGATGGCATAGAGAATCTTTGTCACACCATGTCCTATGTCGTCACGTACGATATGGCGAATAAAAAGTCCGGCCAACAGAATACCCACCACGGGGTAGATGAGATAAAGGTAGTTGGCCTCGTTGGCATGAAAATTCTCTGTAAGGAAATGTTGGATAAAGTGGATGAGGTTCTTCAACGTGAGTGCCGCGAAGGCCGAGCACAATCCCACCAACACGGCAAGTATAAGCGTGAAGTTCTTGGCACTGATATTTCGTTCGCGCCATTGGGTGAAGCGTATTATCCACGAAGTGTCTTTCTTGTTTGTGCTATCCATAATCATTGTCGATTATCCGTTATTGTCGTATCACCTTCACCTCGCCGTGGGCACCCAGTTTGATGATGCTCGAGGGTGTGGCTCCTGCAGGTTCGTCTTGACGCACACCTACGATATAGTCTACAGCCTGCTTTATTTCGTCACTAATCTCGGCAAATGAGCGGGGCGACGGCTCGCCACTGATATTGGCCGAAGTGGACACGATAGCCTTTCTGAAGCGGAAGCACAACTGCTTGGAAAACTCCTCACGCGTGACACGTATACCCACGCTACCATCCTCGGCCAAGAGGTTGGGTGCCAAGTTGCGTGCTCCCTCATATATAATAGTGAGTGGCTTGTCGGTGAGCTCAATCAAGTCCCATGCCACAGGCGATACCTCGCGCACGTAGAAGTCCACCTTCACATCACTATCGACCAACACTAGCATCGCCTTGCTATCTACACGGCGCTTGATGTCATACACGCGGCGCACAGCCTCTTCGTTTGTTGCGTCGCATCCGATGCCCCATACCGTATCGGTGGGATAGAGTATCACGCCACCTTTATACAAAACATCGCACGCACGCTTTATCTCTTCACGATAAGATTCGTTCATCGTTTTCTTGTTTTATCACACAAAGATAGTTCATCACTATCAGAATGCCAAATTTTTCTTTCTTTCCTTCATGTAGAGGATGAAATATTAAGGTGAAGCAATTACGCTACAAGAAATATTCAAGTCAACTTGATATTTCTCGCTCGCTTATTCGTATCTTTATGATAATTCATTTAGATACTTGCGCTCGCTGTAAGAAATATTCAAGTCAACTTGATATTTCTCGCTCGCTTATTCGTATCTTTGCACTTTGATAAGAATGAAGACTATGCATACCCACGATACCATCTGCGCCATTGCCACCGCTCAAGGTGGAGCCATCGGCATCATACGCATCAGCGGCCCCAAGGCCATCAGCATCACCAGTCAGCACTTCCGCCCCATACAGGGAGCGCCTCTCACTGAGCGTAAGGCACGCACTGCCACCTTCGGCCATCTCATTGGCACTGATGGTACCATGCTTGATGAAGTACTCATCACCCTTTTCCGAGCGCCCCACTCCTATACGGGCGAAGACTCGGTAGAGATCTCGTGTCACGGCTCATCCTATATCCTCCAGCAAACCCTTCGCCTGCTCATCGATAGCGGATGTCGCCTTGCCGCACCGGGCGAGTACACCCAGCGTGCTTTCCTTAATGGCAAGATGGATCTCAGCCAGGCCGAAGCCGTAGCCGACCTCATTGCCTCTACCTCGGCCGCCACGCACCGCCTCGCCCTGAGCCAGTTGCGCGGAGGCTTTAGTAAGGAATTAGCCACCCTGCGCGACAAGCTCCTCCACCTCACCTCGCTCATGGAGCTGGAGCTCGACTTCAGCGACCACGAAGAGCTCGAGTTTGCCGACCGTAGCGAGCTCTCTCAGATAGCCGACGAGATCGAGCGCGTCATCTCCCGCCTGGCCCACTCGTTCAATGTAGGCAATGCCATCAAGAACGGCGTGCCCGTAGCCATCATCGGCGAGACCAACGTGGGTAAGTCCACCCTCCTCAACGCCCTCGTAGGCGAAGAGCGAGCCATCGTGAGCGATATCCACGGCACCACCCGCGATGTCATCGAAGACACCGTCAACCTCCGCGGCATTACCTTCCGCTTCATCGACACTGCCGGCATACGCCAAACCACCGATGTGGTGGAGAGCATCGGTATCGAGCGCACCTATCAGAAGATGCAGCAAGCCTCCATCGTCCTCTGGATGATTGACGCCAGTTCTCAAACTCCCCCTCTGTTTATAGAGGGGGTGTCGCAAAGCGATGGGGGCGTTCCAAGCGAAGCGCGGAGCAAAGAATTCAAAACTCAGCATTCAGAATTCATCAACGGCAAGCTTCTCCTCCTCTTCAACAAGGCCGACCGCATCACGCCCGAAGAGCGCGAAGCCCTGCACCAATCCTATGCCGATGTCGATGCCCCCAAGCTCTTCATCTCCGCCAAGGAGCACCTCGGCCTAGATGAACTCGAGAGCCACCTTGTAGAGGCCGCCGCCCTACCCGACATCTCGCAGAGCGACGTCATCGTCACCAACGCCCGCCACTACGAAGCCCTCACCCACGCCCTCGACGCCATCCGTCGCGTGCAAGACGGCCTCGCCATGCAGCTCTCGGGCGACTTCGTCTCCCAAGATCTCCGAGAATGCATCCACCACCTATCCGACATCGTAGGCGAGGTGTCTACCGACTCCGTGCTTCAAAACATCTTCAAGTACTTCTGCATCGGCAAGTAAGTAGTTGATTATCAAATAGTTAAATCAACCATAAATGATTAGTATAGCACTCTTTACGGGTGCTATATTTGTTTGTGCAAGCATCGTTGTTAATCGTTGCTAAGCCTTTTTACGCCTGTTTTTGTACCTCCTGTGTACCTCGCCGCTTGAAATGTGATTTTGCGTTGGCGAGGTGATGGAAGAGTTTTACGCCATTTTACGGGAATTTACGGAGTTATACAAAAATATTGGTGAAATAAAGAGAAAAGAAATGAGTAGCAACATTGACATTAAGCGAATTTGTGCGTGGTGTAAGCAAGAATTCATCGCACACAAGACAAC